>NZ_CP043554.1:102500-355000 GCF_008369605.1 Vibrio cholerae | reverse complement strand
ATTAGCCATCGTTTCCAATGGTTATCCCCCTCTACCGGGCAATTTCCCAGGCATTACTCACCCGTCCGCCGCTCGCCACCCAAGGAACAAGTTCCTCTGTGCTGCCGCTCGACTTGCATGTGTTAGGCCTGCCGCCAGCGTTCAATCTGAGCCATGATCAAACTCTTCAATTAAAAGTTTTGTGAAGCTTTCGCTTCGGCTCAATGAATACTGATTACATTCTTTGCTTAATAAAAAGCGAAGTAATGTTGAATTGACTGTGCTGAATGATTGCTCATTCAAATGGTCACTCAGTTCATTGATAAATCTTTTTTGATTATCATCAACGAGTGCCCACACAGATTGATTGGTTTACATTGTTAAAGAGCGTTTTGCTTCGGCTTTCTTACCGAAGAGGCTGTGCATTCTAGCGAGATAATTGTCAGAGTCAAACTCTTTTTTCAATTTTCTTTACCGAAGCTTTTTGCCTCACTGACTAGCCTTGAGACCTTGTGGCGTCTGCCGTGTCAGTGAGGGCGCATTATAGGGAGCTGCTTTTTTTATGCAAGCCCCTAATCACAAATTTTTCTTAAAACACGCTCGTTCGAACACAAAACCGACAAGACGTTTATTTATCACTCTTTCTCTCATAAAAATGACGCAATTTAAGCGCCATTCAATCTCAAAATGCTCTAAAAGGATCTCTTTTACTCTTCGCTGTCAAAGAAGTATGAGATCCGTGAACGCGGGTTAAGATAATCACGAACCTTATCTGGTAATTTGTTCGGTAAAATGGCATTGACGATTTTCAGATCTCGGTCTGCAAGATCAATTATCGGCGCTTGAGAACGCGGGACTGAGGGATCATAAATCAGTACATTCGGATACAAGAGGCTACTTGCATTCACTGAAATGACTAACCCCACCATATCATTAGAGAGCTGTACGACAGTTCCTGGTGGGAACACCCCCATGAACTTAACTAAGATGCCTAAATTCTCCGCGTTATAAAGATGCTTACAATTCTTAAATAGATGAGACAAAGCAACGTACGGGATCTTTTGTTCTGAAGGAATATTGGGGTGGCAAAGATTGTCGAACGCGTTCGCTACCGCCACAATCTGCGCAAGCTCATCAATATCATCCCCTTTTAGGCCGAGTGGATAGCCCGAACCATCTCGCAGTTCGTGATGTTGTTCGATGACGCGTTTAGCACTTTCAGGAAACGTTTCTATATTATCGGCCAACTCTATGCCGTATTTGGTATGCAGCCGTAAGTAGTTTTCTTCCGGTTCCGTTAATGGGGTCTTTTTACGTACGATCGCCGTTGGCACTCTCACTTTGCCTATGTCATGAAAGAGCGCCGCAAAAGCCAGCTCTTTGATTCGTTCTGCAGGTAAACCTCTCGCTTTACCAATCATCATGGCAATGACTGACACATTTAAAGAGTGAAAATAGATATCTTCAAATTCACTTTTGCTGTTCATTAAATGCAAGGTGACATTATCATCACTCAGCAATTTGTCGACGATATCATCGACCAATATGATGGCTTCGCCGACGGCATCTAAAGGGCGGTTACGAATTTTATTCACTACCGCACGCATACGAGCAAGAGAACGTTCAAACTCTTTCTCACAAGTTTGTACTCGACGTCGATATTCGTTGAGCTTCTCTATTCGTGTTTGCTTTTCCTGCCATAGCTTTTCCGCTTCACTATCAACCGGAGGTAGAGCCTCTTCTGGAGTTGACTCTTCAACATTGGGTGGTAATGGCTGACTGTCGCTTAATCCCGGATTGAGAAAAACGTGCTGGATGCCAAGATGCTTGATCAGTTGGATCTGCTCTTGTGATTTGATTTTAAAGCTATTGAATAGGAAAGGATGCTCATTCCATTTGACTGGCAACCGAATGTAGAGCCCGGGTTGCAATCTATCTACCGTGATTTTAATGCTTGCCACAATCTTGATTACATCTGAGTGAATAACCCGAATATGATAGAAGAAGTTAATAATAACTGCATCAGTCTGATTGCTATGAAGGTTGTTAGATCACGAAAGCGGATATAAATATGACAGATAGCAAAAAGCCGACTCATTGAGTCGGCTTCTTTAAATTATGGTACCGATGGACGGACTTGAACCGTCACTCCCGAAGGAAACGGATTTTGAATCCGTCGTGTCTACCAATTTCACCACATCGGCATCTAGGCTGTTGCCCTTTGATGGAACGCATTATACGTAAGAAGTCGAAGCACGCAATAGCAAAAGATTGAAAATAAAATCGTTTGCCGATTATTTCACCACAAAGCCTTAAGCTGTGCGTTAGCTCTCTTTCTTTCGGATTTTGCACTGGCTATGCTTGGCCTCTTTCAAGTAACCAAGAATGATAATGATGAACTACGCGACACTTCCTCCGGCTGGTTTTTTTCGGCGTTTAGGGGCATGGATTTACGACGCACTGATCGTAATGGCGATTCTAATGATGGCTGGCGGCGTAGTCGTCGCAGTGCTTGAAGCTTTGGTGGCTGCGGGGCTCATGAGCTACGCACCGTATCAAGATGCGAGCGATCTTCTCTCTTCTCATCCGATTTGGAGTCCAGTGTATACCGTTTATCTTGCCTTGGTTTGGATCTATTTCTTTGTTTACTTCTGGACTCGCGGCGGACAAACGCTAGGTATGCGCGCATGGAAAATGCACATTTGCACTGAGGAAGGTCACCACATCTCAGCCACACAAGCGCTGATCCGTCTAGCCACATCGGGGTTTGGGCTCGCCAACTTGACTGTGTTGTTTGATACGAAAAAACGTGGCTTTCACGATATCTGGGCTAAAACAAAGGTCGTTGTGTTACCGAAAGCCAATTAACTCGCTTCGATAAGCAATATAGAAAGAGGAAGGTATTCACCTTCCTCTTTTGATTTTGAGATTGCCACTCTGACCAAAATAAGATTTTTGGGGGGAGATTGGGGGTTATAGCTTTCTACCCAATAGCCCTAACGCGATGGCTAAGAAAACTAAGCTTGGCGCTAGCGCACCAAACAATGGCGGTAATCCATACACCAAACTGAGTGGGCCAAAGAACTCACTTGAGATGTAGAAACTAAATCCGGCAATGACGCCAGATAAAATCCGCGCCCCCATGGTGACGCTACGCAGTGGGCCAAAAATGAACGACAACGCCATCAACATCATCACCGCAATCGAGATCGGCTGAGTCACTTTGCGCCACAAAGCCAACTCATAACGCGATGAGTCTTGCTCTGATGCTTTTAAGTAATGCACGTAATCGCTTAAGCCTGTGAGAGATAGCTCTTCCGGCTTAACCGTCACTACGGCAAGTTTGTCTGGAGCAAGGGAGGTTCGCCAACGGTACTCAGGCAACGATTCTTTGCTGATCTCGATGTCATTCACCAAACGGGTCAATACTGCATCTTTCATCAGCCATTCATTGTTAGCAACGTAATCGACTTGCTCGGAAAAAATTACCGTACTCAGTTTTTTATTTTCGTCAAAGCGCCACAGATTCAATCCATACAAATGTTCGTTTTCAACTTTGGCGATAAAGATAAAATCATTCGCATCCCGTGCCCAAACCCCAGTACGCACCGACATAATCGCACCACCCGAGGTGGCAAATGCGCGCATATCACGTGCCATTTTTTGCGCTTGTGGTGCGCCCCACTCTCCGAGTAAGGTGACAATAATCATCAGCGGAATGGCGGTTTTAAGAACGGAAAGGCCAATATCAAGCTTAGAAAAACCAGCAGCCTGCATCACCACCAATTCAGAGCTGGAAGCCAATGCACCCAAACCGATAAGTGCGCCCAATAGAGCCGCCATCGGGAAAAACATTTCCACATCACGAGGAATACTCAGAACCACAAACAACAAGGCTTGCAATAAATCGTAACTTCCCTCACCCACTTTACGGAGCTGCTCAACATATTTGATGATGCCAGAGAGGCCAACAAAGGTAACCAGTACCAAGGCTGTCGTAGCAACAATAGTGCGGCCGATATACCAATCAAGAATTTTAAACACGACTTAAGCTACCTTTCTCTGTTTCCATCGATCTTTAAAACGGCGCACAGGAATGCTATCCAAGGTATTGACCATCAGCGCAGCCAACAGCAGTGCGGCATTAATTGGCCACAAGCCAATGATAACCGGCAGTGAACCGTCTTCAATCGCTGATTTGGTCGCACTGAGCGCAAGGAAATAAGTCAAATAGATCAAAATAGCGGGTCCCATTTTGGCAAAACGTCCTTGACGAGGGTTCACCGCGGAAAGAGGGACCACCAACATAGTCAACAGTGGAATACACACTACGAGAGAGATTCGCCATTGTAATTCGGCTTGTGCTCGACGATCCGCATTATTAAGCAAGCTTAAGGTTGGCAGAGCTTCCCAATCACGTTCAGCCGATTTCACTTCACGTTGGCCGATCAAGCCGTCGTAAGAGTCGAAGTTAGTGATCATGTAGTCGACTCGGGTAGGTACGCCTTCATAGCGAGTACCGTCGTAGAGAGTAATGATCTGACGGCCATCACTCAGCTCTTTAACATCGCCCGAGTGAGAAAACATCACGCTGGGTAAAATCGAATCTCGCGGTGCTAACTGCGCCACAAACACGTTATACAACTTACGATTTTCAATATTGTCGATGAACACCACCGAGGAGCCATCTGGCGAACGTTGGAAGTGGCCTTTTTGCAGCAAATCGACACTGTTTTCTGCCGCAAACTGCTCCATTAAATGAGCTTCTTTATCTTGGCTCCAAGGCGCGAGCCACAGCGCATTAAAAGCCGCCACAGAAGCCGTAATCAAAGCCAAATATAAGGCGGCACGGATCAAAAACTTGTTACCGATCCCAGTCGCATTCATGACGGTTATCTCACTCTCCGCATACAAACGGCCGAAAGTAAGCAGAATACCGATGTACAGGCTAAGTGGGAGCATTAATAAGCCCATTGCCGGCATATTCAATCCAACGATGGATAAGATCATGCTGGTAGGAATTTCACCGTCAGAGGCATCCGCCAAAACACGGATAAATTTCTGGCTGAGAAACACTAAAAACAGCACGAAGAAGATCGCAAACTGGCTTTTTATTGTTTCTCGGATCAAATATCTAACAATAATCACGCTGAAATTACCTATGCAAAACTTGTTTTTTTGATTGAATCACTATAATTTCCCGATGAACCTTTTATTTTTTGAATAATTTCGCTAACGGTTAGGTTGCGCATGCAAAAGGTCGATCCTTCATGGGATCCAGCAAGTAAGAGCGCATTATCTACCATTTAGTTCTATTTGTCTTCAGGATGTAGGAGTACGCATGGAGTTCAGTGTTAAGAGTGGCAGCCCTGAGAAACAGCGCAGCGCATGTATCGTTGTTGGGGTGTTTGAACCACGTCGCCTTTCTCCAGTCGCAGAACAGCTTGATAAAATCAGCGACGGCTATATTAGTTCACTGCTACGTCGCGGTGATCTAGAGGGTAAACCGGGGCAGATGCTACTGCTGCATCAAGTACCCGGTGTGTTGTCTGAGCGAGTACTGCTCGTCGGTTGCGGTAAAGAACGCGAACTGGGTGAGCGTCAGTACAAAGAGATCATTCAGAAAACCATCAATACCTTAAATGAAACTGGCTCTATGGAAGCAGTCTGCTTCTTGACCGAGTTGCACGTCAAAGGTCGCGATACCTATTGGAAAGTGCGCCAAGCGGTTGAAGCCACCAAAGATGGTCTGTACATCTTTGATCAATTCAAGAGCGTAAAACCAGAAATCCGCCGCCCACTGCGTAAATTGGTATTCAACGTTCCCACTCGCCGTGAATTGAATCTTGGTGAACGCGCGATTACCCATGGTCTGGCTATTTCATCAGGTGTAAAAGCTTGTAAAGATTTAGGTAATATGCCGCCCAACATCGCTAACCCGGCTTACCTCGCCTCTCAAGCTCGTCGTCTGGCTGACGATTACGAGAGCATCACCACCAAAATCATTGGTGAAGAAGAGATGGAAAAGCTCGGCATGGCTTCTTACCTCGCGGTCGGTCGTGGCTCACGCAATGAATCCATGATGTCGGTCATCGAATACAAAGGCAATCCAGATCCTGAAGCTAAGCCAATCGTATTGGTGGGTAAAGGTCTGACTTTCGATTCAGGCGGTATCTCACTCAAACCGGGTGAAGGTATGGATGAGATGAAGTACGACATGTGTGGCGCAGCATCGGTATTCGGCACCATGAAAGCGATTGCCAAACTCGGACTACCACTCAATGTGATTGGTGTTTTGGCGGGCTGTGAAAACATGCCAGGCAGCAATGCTTACCGTCCGGGTGACATTCTGACGACGATGTCAGGTCAAACCGTGGAAGTGTTGAACACAGATGCAGAAGGCCGTTTAGTTTTGTGTGACGTACTGACTTACGTTGAACGCTTTGAACCAGAGTGCGTAGTCGATGTAGCCACGCTAACCGGTGCGTGTGTGATTGCTTTAGGCCATCACATCAGCGCGGTGATGTCGAACCACAACCCGCTGGCACATGAGTTGGTGAATGCCTCTGAGCAATCGAGCGATCGCGCATGGCGTCTGCCACTGGCTGATGAATACCATGAGCAGCTCAAGAGCCCATTTGCCGATATGGCAAACATTGGTGGCCGCCCAGGTGGCGCCATTACTGCAGCTTGTTTCCTCTCTAAATTTGCTAAGAAATACAACTGGGCACACTTAGACATCGCAGGTACTGCATGGAAATCGGGTGCCGCGAAAGGCTCAACCGGTCGTCCTGTCTCGCTACTAGTCCAATTCCTGCTTAATCGCAGCGGTGGCCTAGACGCTGAAGAGTAATCGCAAAAGGGCCTTCGGGCCCTTTTTCATTACTAGACCTCAACTACCGCCACAAGCGTGGTGATTGTTTGCAAGAGACCAAGATGCCTACCGCAACTTTTTACCTGATTTCCCCAGATTCTGCTCAAGCAACGCCAGAAGGCTTCGCGCAGTACGTGCTGTATTTGACGCGTCACTTTGCCGCGCAAGGCGCTCGCATTTATCTGCAATGCCAAGATAAACCACACGCCGAGCAGCTAGCTGAGCGATTTTGGCAAATCGAACCCGAACAGTTTTTAGCGCACAATCTGGTCGGTGAAGGTCCCAAATCCGGTACCGCGATTGAGATAGGTTATGTGGGCGTTTCCCCCTCTTGGAATCGTCAACTGGCAATAAATTTGGCGGATAATCAGACAACCTTTGCGCGTACCTTTACCGAGGTGGTAGACTTCGTGCCCTGCGCAGAAAATGCCAAGCAGCTGGCGCGCGAGCGGTATAAACTCTATCGACAAGCAGGTTATCAGCTGCAAACTGTTGAGATTCAGTATCCATAACCGTCCATCCTTATAGTTAAGCTCTCTTATCCAAGAGAACTCACTTATAGCGATAGACTGAATTAACCATCACAGCATCCATTAAAGAGCACTATGGAAAAGACATACAACCCAACATCAATCGAACAAGATCTGTATAAGACTTGGGAAGAGCAAGGCTACTTTAAGCCTCACGGTGACACATCAAAAGACGCATACAGCATCATGATCCCGCCACCGAACGTCACCGGCAGCCTGCACATGGGTCACGCCTTCCAAGATACCATTATGGATACTCTGATCCGTTGTCAGCGTATGAAAGGTAAAAATACCTTATGGCAAGTGGGTACTGACCACGCGGGTATCGCCACTCAAATGGTGGTTGAGCGTAAGATCGCTGCAGAAGAAGGCAAAACTAAGCACGATTACGGCCGTGATGCGTTCATCGACAAGATTTGGGAATGGAAAGCAGAATCTGGCGGTACCATCACTAAGCAGCTACGTCGTCTTGGCGCCTCTGTCGATTGGGATCGTGAGCGCTTTACTATGGATGATGGCTTCTACAAAGCCGTGCAAGAAGTGTTCGTGCGTCTCTACAAAGATGATTTGATCTACCGCGGTAAGCGCCTAGTTAACTGGGATCCAAAACTGCACACTGCGATCTCCGATCTGGAAGTGGAAAACAAAGAGACCAAAGGTCACATGTGGCACTTCCGCTACCCGCTAGCCGATGGCGTGAAAACAGCTGATGGCAAAGATTACATCGTGGTTGCAACCACCCGTCCAGAAACCATGCTGGGTGATACTGGCGTTGCGGTTAACCCAGAAGATCCTCGTTATAAAGATCTGATTGGTAAAGAGATCATTCTGCCAATCGTCGGTCGTCGCATTCCGATCGTGGGCGATGAGCATGCCGATATGGAGAAAGGCACGGGCTGTGTGAAAATCACCCCTGCGCACGACTTCAACGACTATGAAGTCGGCAAGCGCCATAACCTGCCGATGATCAACATCTTCACTTTTGATGCCAACATCCGTGATGTGGCAGAAGTGTTTAACACCAAAGGTGAAGCAAGCGATGTTTACAGCGGCGAACTACCAGCGAAATACCAAGGCATGGAGCGTTTTGCTGCGCGTAAAGCGATCGTGGCGGAATTTGAAGAACTGGGTCTACTGCAAGAAATCAAAGATCACGATCTAACGGTTCCTTACGGCGACCGTGGTGGTGTGGTGATTGAGCCAATGCTGACTGACCAATGGTACGTTCGCGCAGGTATCCTGGCGAAACCAGCGGTTGAAGCGGTAGAAAATGGCGATATTCAATTCGTACCAAAACAGTACGAGAACATGTACTTCTCTTGGATGCGTGATATTCAAGACTGGTGTATCTCTCGCCAACTGTGGTGGGGTCACCGCATCCCGGCTTGGTATGACGAGCAAGGCAATGTGTTTGTTGGTCGTAACGAAGCCGAAGTGCGTGCAGAAAACAACATCGCAGCGGATGTTGCACTTCGTCAAGATGATGACGTGTTGGATACTTGGTTCTCTTCTGCATTGTGGACCTTCGGAACACTGGGCTGGCCAGAAAAAACGCCTGAGCTGAACGTATTCCACCCAACCGATGTTCTGGTAACGGGTTTCGACATCATCTTCTTCTGGGTGGCGCGCATGATCATGATGACCATGCATTTCTGTAAAGATGAAGATGGCAAAGCGCAAGTTCCTTTCAAAACCGTGTACGTAACGGGTCTGATCCGTGACGAAAACGGCGACAAAATGTCAAAATCGAAAGGTAACGTGCTTGATCCAATCGATATGATTGACGGCATTGATCTAGAGTCTCTGGTCGCGAAGCGCACCGGCAACATGATGCAGCCACAACTGGCAGCGAAAATTGAGAAAAATACCCGCAAGACGTTTGAAAACGGCATCGAAGCCTACGGTACTGACTCACTGCGTTTCACTCTAGCGGCCATGGCGTCAACCGGTCGTGACATCAACTGGGATATGAAGCGTCTAGAAGGTTACCGCAACTTCTGTAACAAGCTGTGGAACGCAAGCCGTTACGTGCTGATGAACACCGAAGAGCAAGATTGCGGTTTTGCAGCCGGTGCTGAGCTTGAATACTCACTGGCCGACAAGTGGATCGAATCACAGTTCGAGCTGGCTGCGAAAGAGTTCAATGGTCACATTGATAACTTCCGTCTGGATATGGCAGCCAACACGCTGTACGAATTCATCTGGAACCAATTCTGTGACTGGTACTTAGAGCTGACGAAGCCAGTTCTGTGGAAAGGCACCGAAGCTCAACAACGCGCGACCCGTCGCACGCTGATCACCGTACTAGAGAAAACGCTGCGTTTGGCGCACCCAGTGATCCCTTACATCACCGAAACCATCTGGCAAAGTGTTAAGCCACTGGTGGATGGCGTGGAAGGCGACACCATCATGCTGCAAGCACTGCCTCAGTACGATGCGGCAAACTTCAACCAAGAAGCCTTGGATGATATTGAGTGGGTGAAAGCCTTTATCACTAGCATCCGTAACCTGCGCGCTGAGTATGACATCAACCCAGGTAAGCCTCTGGAAGTAATGCTGAAAGCGGCGAATGTGCAAGATGCCGCGCGTATCGAAGCGAACAAGCCAGTGCTGGTTTCACTGGCCAAGCTCGAAAGCATTCGTGTATTGGCGGATGGTGAAGCGACACCGGCGTGTGCAACCGCACTGGTTGGCAAATCTGAGCTGATGATCCCAATGGCAGGTCTGATTGATAAAGACGCTGAGCTGGATCGTCTGGGCAAAGAGATTGCTAAGACGCAAGGTGAAATTGCGCGCATCGAAGGCAAGCTGGGTAACGAAGGTTTCGTGGCGAAAGCACCAGAAGCGGTAATCACCAAAGAGCGTGAAAAGCTCGCGGGTTACCAAGAAGCGCTGGTGAAGCTTGAACAGCAGAAAGCGACCATCGCTGCGCTGTAAGCCAAGCATTCCATACAAAAAGTCGATAAAAAAAAGGCAGCGATTTCGCTGCCTTTTTGTTTTAGCGATGATGTTGCCGCTAGACGACTCGATTTTTCGCTTCACCACGCATAAATGCACTAATGTTGTCGATCAAGATAGTCGCGAGTTGTTGTATCGAGGAATCACTGCCCCACGCCACATGCGGTGTCAGCAGAAGATTGGGCAAATCACGGTTGGCAATCAGTGGGTTATCCATATCAGCAGGCTCAGCACTAAACACATCCACCCCAGCCCCAGCAATTTGACGTCTTTTCAGCGCATCCACCAGCGCTTGTTCATCCACTAAACCGCCACGCCCGGTATTGATCAGCAGAACATTGGGGTTCATCTGCGCCAATTCCGCTTCTGAGATAATGTTTCGCGTTTCATCGGTTAGCGGACAGTGCAGTGATAGCACGTCCGACTGCGCCAGCACTTGTTCAAATGGTGTGTACCCTACTCGGCATTCCAACTGACCTTTACGTTCAGCAAACAGCACATGCATACCTAATGCGCGCGCTAAATTCGCCGTCGCTTGGCCTAATGCACCACTGCCGATAATGCCCATGGTTGAACCAGCAATATCGCCAATCGGATGCGTGAAAAAACAGAACTGCTTATGGCGCTGCCACTCTCCGGCCGCAATATCATTGTGATAACCGATAAGATTACGTCTTAAAGCAAACATCATGGCGACAACATGCTCAGGGACAGAGCGCGTGGCATAACCCTGCACATTACACACCGCGATATTGAGATCTCGACACGCCAGCAAATCGACATTGTTGGTACCCGTGGCAGAAATGGCGATCAACTTGAGCTTAGGCAACTGAACCAGCATTTCACGGGTGAGTACCACTTTATTAGTGATAACGATATCGGCCGCTAAGAGGCGCTCAACCACTTGGTGAGGCTCACAAGCATCATACTCAAGCCAATGGTGTTCAAAAGGCAGAGCAGGTAATGGGATATGGCGCGGAATGGTCGCGCGGTCGAGAAAAACGACCGTAGGCAAAGAAGTAGTGGGTAGTGACATGCTGACTCCGGGTCTGATTATCCGCTACCCACAATAAGATTAGTCTTGGGATAGCTTTTTATAGTCCGGTAATTTTCGCTCAGGATCGAAATGCTGCAAAATCTGCTCCTCGGCTTCGGGATAGAAGTCACAAGGGACAAACAAAGTGCGCAGCCAATGACTGCGAGGATGATAGAAACAGAGCTCCGCAGCGTGCAGTTGCAGACGATCGGCAAACTCGACGGCTTCTGGTGGCGCGTAAAGATCATCACCAACAATCGGATGACCGAGCGATTGCATGTGCACACGCAATTGATGAGAGCGTCCAGTGATCGGGATAAGGCGTACCACTGTAGTTTTCTCTTCACGCTTGACGACTTGATAGCGGGTCAGAGAATCACGTCCCTCTTCAAAACAGACTTTCTGTTTCGGGCGGTTTGGCCAATCACAACACAGCGGCAAATTCACTTCGCCTTCGTCTTGCTCCATCACACCCCATACGCGGGCATAGTAGATTTTATGAGTGAGACGATACTGAAACTGCTTCTTCAACGCCGATTCCATATGTTTGCCTTTAGCAAACAGGATCAGCCCAGAAGTCGACATATCCAAACGGTGGACGACCTTCACATCAGGGCAGTAATCCACCAAACGAGCCCACATACTGTCGTAGTGCTCAACAGGTCGCCCAGGAACAGATAACAAACCAGAAGGCTTGTTGGCTGCGATGATGTGTTCATCCTCATAAATCACATCAATCCACGGTTCCTTGGGTGGATTGTACTCGGTCATTGCCATCGCTATCGTCTCGTATCACAAAAAACGGCGCATTATATACGCAAAATGTCGCCAACGGGGAATAAAACAAGGCCCTCGTATTGAGGGCCTACGTCATCAGTTGTGTGCCACCACAATCAAACGCAGTGAATCCAGCTGATACTGCGCCTGCGCAATATAGCCAGTCAGCTCTTTGATTTGCTGATCCAGCACTTCGATCTCTTCATCACGAATGTTCGGGTTAACCGCTTTGAGTGCTAGCAAACGCTCCAACTCGCTGTTGAGGCTCTGCTGCATATCACGCTGCGCTTGTTCACGAATCGCGCTCACTCGCGGCTCAACCGCGGCTTCGCTTGCCGTAATCAAACGATGAACATCATGCTGTACTGAGCTCACCAGCTTGCTGGCCAAATGACGATTCACTGGGCTGAGCTGACGGTTAAAGCTTTCAAACTCCACTTGCGAAGAGAGATCATTACCGCGTGCATCCATCAGAATTCGGATTGGAGAGACTGGCAAGAAGCGGCTGATACCACTGCGTTTCGGCGCTTGGGCATCCACCACATACACCAGTTCCAGCAAGATGGTCCCCACTGGTAGCGCTTTGTTTTTCAAAAGCGACACTGCGCAAGTCCCCACCCCTTCACTCATCAGCAAATCAATGCCACCTTGCACCATGGGGTGTTCCCAACTGATGAAGTGCATATCTTCACGCGACAGTGCGGTGTCACGATCAAAGGTAATAGTTGCGCCTTCATAAGGGAGACCCGGATAGCTTGGCACCATCATGTGTTCAGCAGGAGTGACCACTAGAGCATTCTCGCCACGATCTTCTTGATGCAGACCAATCGCATCAAACAGGCTCAAGGCAAACGTCACCAGATTGGTATCGCCATCGGTTTTCGCGATCTGCTCAGCAATCTGCTGCGCCTTTTCGCCACCGTTCGAATGCATTTCCAGCAAGCGGTCACGCCCCACTTCCAGCTGCGATTTCAGTGTTTTGTTGAGCTTGGCTGACTCTTCGATGATCACTTCCAACTCTTCACCGCCACCAGCGGCCAGAATGGGGATCAAACGCTCAGCGAAGGCATCATACACCGCACGACCGGTTGGGCAGGTTTCCGCAAAGGCATTCAAACCTTCTTGAAACCAACGCGCCAAAATCGCTTGTGACGTTTCGGTCAGATACGGCACGTACACGTCGATATCACGTTTTTGACCAATACGATCCAAACGCCCGATACGCTGCTCTAGCAAGTCTGGGTTGAACGGCAGATCGAACATCACCAACTGGTTAGCAAACTGGAAGTTACGACCTTCCGAGCCAATTTCACTACAGATCAGCACCTGCGCGCCGCCCTCTTCTTGGGCAAAATAAGCCGCGGCTTTGTCGCGTTCAATGATCGACATGCCTTCATGGAATACCGTTGCGCGGATACCCTCACGCTCACGTAGTGCCTGCTCTAGCTGCAATGCGGTACTGGCACGTGATGCGATGACGAGGATCTTCTCGCTGCGTTTGGCTTTGACTTTTTCGAGCAGCCAGTTGACGCGTGAGTCAAATTGCCACCAGCTTGACTCCTCGCCTTCAAACTCTTGGAAAATCTCTTCCGGGTAGAGCATTTTCATCGCGCGCGCTTCTGGCGTCAGTTTACCGCCGAGCATGCCCGCAACACGCATTGACGTAGTGTATTGAGAAGGAATTTCTAATGGCAGCAAATGTACATTACGCACTGGGAAGCCTTTGATTGCTGCACGCGTGTTACGGAACAGCACGCGACCAGTACCGTGGCGATCCATCAGATTGTCGATCAGCTCTTGGCGCGCCAAAGCAATTTCGTCCTCGCTGGCGTGGCTTTCCAACGCTTTAAACAGCGGCTCCACATCTTGCTCAGACAATAGCTCAGTGATTTTGTTTTTCGCTTCATCACTCAGCTTCTCACCGCTGAACAGCGCAGTGACTGCATCGGCAACCGGCGCGTATTGCTCTTCTTCTTTAACAAAGGCTTCGTAATCGTAGAAACGATCTGCATCCAGCAAGCGCAGACGAGCAAAGTGGCTTTCACGGCCTAACTGCTCAGGTGTTGCCGTCAATAGCAGTACGCCCGGCGTTTGCTCTGCGAGCGCTTCAATCACTTGATATTCGCGGCTTGGCTTTTCTGGGTGCCACTCAAGATGGTGTGCTTCATCGACGACCAACAAATCCCATTCCGCTTCCAAGGCTTGTTCAAAACGCTGGCGGCTTTTACGCAGGAAATCGAGTGAACACAGCACATACTGCTGAGTTTCAAATGGGTTATCGGCCTCGCTAAAGGCTTCCACACAGCGCTCTTCATCAAAAATCGAAAAGTGCAGGTTGAAACGGCGCATCATCTCCACCAACCATTGGTGTTGCAGCGTTTCAGGTACCACAATTAGGATGCGCTCGGCACGCCCGGTCAGCACTTGCTGATGGATGATCATGCCCGCTTCGATGGTTTTACCCAAACCGACTTCATCGGCTAACAATACGCGTGGCGCATGGCGGCGACCGACTTCATGGGCGATGTACAGCTGATGCGGGATCAGACCAGCGCGCATACCACACAAGCCACGCATTGGGCTTTTGTGCTGTTGATATTGGTTAGTGAGCGCGCGATAACGCAGCACGAAGTTGTCCATGCGATCAATTTGACCGGCAAACAACTTGTCCTGCGGTTTATTAAAACGAATTTGGTTACTGAGGAAAATTTCACGCAGCGCGACACCGCTTTCTTCGGTATCCACTCGCGTACCTAGATAGGTGTAGACGCCTTGGTCTTCCACCACTTGTTCAACTTGTAACGACCAGCCTTGCTGACTATCCACCACATCGCCGACATTGAAGATCACACGGGTGACCGGCGCATCTGAACGTGCATACACACGATTTTCTTCCGATGCTGCAAACATCAAGGTCACTGTACGCGCATCAAGCGCCACCACAGTACCTAACCCGAGATCACTTTCCGTATCGCTTATCCAGCGTTGCCCTAAAGCAAATGACATGAATGGACTACCTCATCAAATAGCGTTGCAGAGAATTTTTACACTTCACTTCAGCCAGCTTTTTATTATGGATGCTGACCGCTTTGAGTGCAGAAAAAGGCCGCTAATCTTACTTGATGGCGTGATACAGGTCACGCCCATTCCCCGCCGTTACGCGCTTTTTTTTCTACAGCTTTTGGGTGACATCAAATTGTCAAAAATGAGTGGCATTTGTTAACAAGATGATTGCTATACTCAGGTTGAAGGCGCGGTGTTAGTGTCAAAAAAAGATTGGCACAAAGCCTGCAAGTTCAAACAGAGAGTATCAACACGGGTTTGCAGCAAGTCGACAATGATCGCAACGCTCACCTGAGCGTACGATCCTACAGGCCGCTTGTGAACATCCACGACAAAGCATGCTACATGTAGCAAGGAGACGCTTATGGGCGATACCGATCGGAAACTGTTTGTACTGGATACCAATATCCTACTCCACGAACCTCTCGCCATTTACTCTTTTAAAGAGCACGACGTGGTCATCCCAATGACCGTTCTTGAAGAACTCGACCGAATCAAAGACAGCAAACGTGATGTGGCGCGCGATGCACGCGTAGCGATTCGGGCTTTGGAACACTTATTCCACGATGCCACTCCCGAAGAAATCACCGAAGGGATCCCGCTTTCTAAGCAAGAGGGCGTAACAGGAACCATCTCGATCCTCGCCGATTATGAACTGGATGAAACCGTCAAAGCCTTTACCGATAAAGAGGGCGATAACCGGATCCTCAATGCCGTGCTTTACCTGCAAGCTCAGCGTACACCACGCGCCGTGGTGCTGGTGACTAAAGACATCAACATGCGTTTGCGCGCCAAAGGTGCAGGCGTGTTGTATGTGGAAGACTACCGCACCGACCAACTGATTGATGATATTCAATATCTGACCAAGGGCTTCCAAACTCGTCCCGGTAGTTTTTGGGACAGCGTAGACGATGTCGCGAGCTACACGCTCGGAGGCAAAACCTTCCATAAGCTGGATCGTGCACCATTCGATCCAACCTTCCTCAACCAATATGTCATTGATGAAGACAGCGACTTTGCCGCGCGGGTCGAAACCATCGATGGCGATACATTGACGCTGCGCGATCTCAGCCGTGAACGCATGATGCATCGCAAAGCGTGGGGTATCACCCCCAAAAATATTTACCAAGGGATGGCGCTGGACGCACTGCTCGATCCGGATATCGATCTGGTGATCCTGACCGGTGCGGCGGGCAGTGGTAAAACTTTACTGGCGATGGCGGCAGCGTTGGAGCAAACCGTCGAGCGCAAAATGTTCGATAAAATCATCGTCACTCGTAACACCCCTGATATCGGCGAATCAATTGGTTTCCTGCCCGGCACGGAAGAGGAAAAGATGATGCCGTGGCTCGCTTCCGTCACCGATACCTTAGAAGCGCTGCATAAAAATGATCACTGTACCGATGGCTCGCTCAAATACATCTGCGATAAAGCCAACATTCAGTTTAAATCGATCAACTTTATGCGCGGTCGTTCAATCCAAAACGCTTTCGTGCTGCTCGATGAGTGTCAAAACCTCACCGCATCGCAGATCAAAACCATCATCACCCGCTGTGGTGAAGGTACCAAGATTGTCTGCTCAGGTAACTTAGCGCAGATTGACTCCCACTATTTAACCCCTGTCACCTCAGGCCTTACCTACATGGTTGAGCGCTTCAAAAACTTTGAAGGCAGCGCCAACATCCACCTCAATGGCGTAGTACGCAGCCGCTTGGCTGAATTCGCCGAAGAGAATTTATAATCACTTTTGGCGAGATGTTATGTGCATCTCGCCTCACAAAATCTATCATCCCTTGCCTTTTCTTTATTTAATTTGAAATATCTATTCACTTTTACAGCATTTTCATGCTTTACTATCCGCAACTGGAATCGCCAAACGAGGATAGGGAAATGGCTTTCAATTTACGTAACCGCAACTTTTTAAAACTGCTCGACTTCACCCCAAAAGAGATCCACTTCCTGCTGGAGCTGTCTGCCGAGCTAAAACGCGCCAAATACGCAGGCACCGAGCAGAAAACCCTGCAAGGCAAAAACATTGCGTTGATCTTTGAAAAGTCATCGACCCGTACTCGCTGTGCCTTTGAAGTGGCGGCGTTTGATCAAGGTGCACAAGTTTCCTACATCGGCCCTTCTGGCTCGCAAATTGGCCATAAAGAGTCGATGAAAGATACCGCGCGTGTTCTAGGCCGTATGTACGATGGCATTCAATATCGCGGCTTCGGCCAAGAGATTGTTGAGGTGCTCGGACAATACGCGGGGGTTCCAGTGTGGAATGGCTTAACGGATGAGTTTCACCCCACGCAGATCTTGGCCGATCTTCTGACTATGCAAGAACATGGGCGCGGTAAGCAGTTACATGAAATGAAGTTTGCTTACCTTGGCGATGCACGCAACAACATGGGCAACTCCCTAATGGTGGGCGCAGCGAAAATGGGCATGGATATTCGCTTAGTTGCGCCGAAAGCGTACTGGCCAAACGATACCTTAGTGGCAACCTGCCAAGAGATTGCCAAGCAAACTGGAGCCAAAATCACTTTGACCGAAGAGGTTCAAGAAGGCGTAAAAGGCTGTGATTTCCTTTACACCGATGTATGGGTTTCGATGGGCGAAGCGGCGGATGCGTGGGATGAGCGGGTGGCGTTAATGAAGCCATATCAAGTCAACATGGATGTGATCAAAGCAACAGGCAATCCACAGGTCAAATTCATGCACTGCTTACCGGCATTCCATGATGACCAAACTAAAGTAGGCCAAGAGATTGCGGCCAAATACGGCATGCAAGGATTAGAGGTCACCGAAGAGGTGTTTGAGTCAGAATACTCGATTGTGTTTGATGAAGCGGAGAATCGACTGCACACCATCAAGGCGGTGATGGTCGCCACTTTAGGCCAATAGCGTGCCACTGATTTAATATCCCTGACTCTGTGATGTAATCGCTTGCGCTCACAGCCTTTCGGCGTATAATGCCGACCGTTTGTCTGAGGGGTAGCCAATGAAATTTGCACAGAGTGCAGCTCAAAGCAGTGTCCATCGTAGTAAGCAAATTGGCTTACTGGCCTCACTGTTTTTCCCCTCATCGATTTGTTAAAGCCTCCCTAATGGGGGGCTTTTTTATGGCTGTTAGAAAATATAGGGAAGACGATCATGGCGAATTCGCTTTACCAAAAGCACATCATCTCCATTGCTGAACTCTCACGCGCTGAGTTGGAGTTGATTGTGAAAACCGCAGGCCAACTAAAGGCACAACCGAATCCAGAGCTGATCAAGCACAAGGTCGTGGCCAGCTGTTTCTTTGAACCTTCCACCCGTACTCGCCTCTCATTCGAGACTGCAATCCAACGTATCGGTGGCAGCGTAATTGGCTTTGATAACGGCGGCAACACGTCACTGGCGAAGAAAGGCGAAACCCTAGCCGACTCAGTACGCGTCATCTCCTCTTATGTTGATGCTTTTGTAATGCGTCATCCGCAAGAAGGTGCCGCGCGTTTAGCGTCTGAATTTTCTAACGGCATCCCTGTGATTAACGCCGGTGATGGTTCAAACCAACACCCATCGCAAACCCTGCTCGATCTCTACTCCATTTTCGAAACCCAAGGCCGCCTCGATAACCTCGATGTCGCATTTGTTGGTGATTTAAAATATGGCCGCACCGTGCATTCACTGGCGCAAGCGCTGGCTAAATTTGATAACAACCGCTTCTACTTTGTGGCACCGGAAGCCCTAGCGATGCCAGACTACATCTGTGAAGAGCTGGATGAAGCAGGTGTGAAATACCAAGTGTTCAGCGATATGGAAAGCGTGATCCCAGAGCTGGATATTCTGTACATGACGCGTGTACAGAAAGAACGTTTTGATGAGTCGGAATACGCGCATATCAAATCGGCCTATATCTTGACGGCCGCTCACCTGAGCGATGCGCGCAGCAATCTGAAAGTGCTGCACCCACTGCCACGGGTGGATGAGATCACCACTGATGTCGATAAAACCCCACACGCTTACTATTTCGAGCAAGTTGAAAACGGAGTTTATGCCCGTGAAGCCTTGCTGGCTCTAGTTTTGAACGAATCGCTGTAAGGAGAGCAATCATGAGCAAAGAGACGAAATTACAAGTTGAAGCGATCAAAAACGGCACGGTCATTGACCACATTCCCGCCAAAGTGGGGATTAAAGTGCTGAAGCTGTTTGATATGCACAACTCCGCGCAGCGTGTCACCATCGGCCTCAATCTGCCTTCTTCTGCCCTCGGCAGCAAAGATCTGCTCAAGATTGAAAATGTGTTCATCAGTGAAGCGCAAGCCAACAAACTCGCGCTGTACGCGCCACACGCGACCGTAAACCAAATTGAAAATTACGAAGTGGTGAAGAAGTTGGCGCTGCAACTGCCAGAGCGCATCAACAATGTGTTTGCCTGCCCAAACAGCAACTGCATTTCACACAATGAGCCAGTGGAAAGCAGCTTCAAGCTTTCTGAGAAGAACAACGACATCCGTCTGAAATGCAAATACTGTGAAAAAGTGTTTGCGCGCGATGTGGTCACGGAAATCGAAGCTTAACCGCTGTCAGCAAGATAGGGATAAATGAGAGCTCGGCGCTTTACCTACCAAAGCTTTACAGGCAAACTGAACAGCGATTTTCGAACCACTAACGGATAAGAAAGATGACAAAAGTTCTGCATACTGACGCGGCTCCGGCTGCCATTGGCCCATACATTCAAGGTGTTGATCTTGGCAACATGGTACTGACGTCTGGTCAAATCCCAGTGAATCCAGCCACAGGTGAAATTCCTGCGGATATCGCTGCGCAAGCTCGCCAATCACTGGATAACGTGAAAGCCGTGGTTGAAGCCTCAGGCCTAACCGTCGGTGACATTGTGAAAATGACCGTATTCGTGAAAGATCTCAACGACTTCGGCACGGTAAACCAAGTGTATGGCGCATTCTTTGATGAGCATAAAGTCGCGCACTACCCAGCGCGTTCTTGTGTTGAAGTGGCACGTCTGCCAAAAGATGTGGGCATCGAGATCGAAGCGATCGCAGTACGCAAGTAATCCATTTTATTGGATCTCAAATACCAAAAGGGTTGCCAGTGGCAACCCTTTCTTTTTATTCGTTTCGATCAAAACTGCGGCTAGGCTTTACGGTTCAGCTCAGCCACTTCGGCATCCAACTGTGCCAGTTTGGCTTTCATCAGATCATAACAGTGCTGTGACAGCTCGCGGATATTCTCTTTGCTGTAGCCTTCGGTGCTAATGGGAGGCAACACTTCGACAATCACATGGCCGTTGTTCCAACGGTTGAATTTAAGCTTATCGGTCGAGCTACACACGATAGGAATAATCGGCACACCCGCACCAATTGCCGCATGGAAAGCGCCCGCTTTAAACGGCAATAAACCGCGACCACGCGAACGCGTACCTTCCGGAAACATCCACACCGAAACATCGCTCTGTTTCATCGAATCAACCACTTGATCAATGGTGCCTTTGGCTTTGGCTTTGTTGGCGCGATCAATCAGGATATTGCCCGTCAACCAATAAAGCTGACCAAACAGTGGCATCCACGCGAGACTTTTCTTACCGACGGTGACCACTTTTGGCGTTACCGCTTTAGAAACGGTAAACAGATCCCAGTTATTCTGGTGGTTAGCAATATAAATGTGCTGACCACGCTGATCGACATCGGCCGGAGCGCGGTATTCAAGCTTAATGCCGAACACTTTCGACATCGCCGCAAACTGCTTACCAAAGGTATAAACATGCTTAGGGTTACGTGGACTGAACAAACAGTAACCGCAGCCAAACACAAACATATAGACAGCGAACACTGCCACTGCCAAGATTCGCAATAACGCAATCATGCAACTTCTCCGAAGGCACTGGAAGAAAAAGGCCGAAACCCTTGGATTTCGGCCCATTCATGAATGAGGAGTTTAACGCTAGTCGCGGAAACGCTCAATATTGGCACCAAGCGCTGAGAGTTTGTCCTCAATTCGCTCGTAACCACGATCAATGTGATAGATACGATCGACAATGGTTTCGCCTTTGGCGATACAACCCGCAATGACCAGACTTGCAGAAGCACGCAGATCGGTCGCCATCACTTGCGCGCCACTTAAACGATCGACATCACCGCAAATCACAGTATTGCCTTCGATTTCCGCTTTGGCACCCATGCGCTTTAACTCAGGTACATGCATAAAACGGTTTTCGAAAATGGTTTCAGTGATCACGCCACCGCCTTTCGCCATCATGTTCAGCAGTGTGAACTGCGCTTGCATGTCGGTTGGAAAACCTGGGTGCGGCGCAGTACGTACCGTAACCGCTTTGAGCTCACGCCCTGTCATATCTAAGCTGATCCAATCTTCGCCACACTCAATCTCAGCCCCCGCTTCTTCAAGCTTAGCTAAGACCGCTTCCAATAGATGTGCATGAGTGTTACGGCAAACAATTTTGCCACGCGATACGGCAGCGGCGACCAAGAAGGTGCCGGTTTCGATACGATCGGGAACCACAGCATGCTTACCACCGCCAAGACGTTCTACGCCCTCAATGGTAATGCTGTCCGTGCCGGCACCAGAGATTTTCGCACCCAGTTTATTGAGGAACATAGCTGTATCCACAATCTCAGGTTCACGCGCCGCGTTATCCAGTACGGTAGTGCCTTCTGCGAGTGTTGCGGCACACATGATGGTTATCGTGGCACCCACGCTCACTTTATCCATCACAATATGCGCGCCTTGCAAACGGCCATCAACGTGAGCTTTCACGTAGCCATCTTCCAAGGTAATGGTTGCACCAAGCTGCTCCAAACCATGGATATGCAGATCCACAGGGCGCGCACCAATCGCACAACCACCCGGTAGAGACACTTGGCCTTGACCAAAACGCGCCACCAATGGACCTAAGGCCCAAATCGAGGCACGCATGGTTTTTACCAAATCATAAGGTGCGCAATATTGGTTGATTGGACCTGCGTCCACATGCACAGAGCCATTACGCTCAACTTTCGCACCTAAACGCTCAAGCAGTTCCATAGTGGTATCGATGTCACGTAGGTGAGGCACATTGGCCACTTCAACCGGCTCTTCCGCCAAAATTGAAGCAAATAAAATCGGTAGGGCGGCATTCTTTGCGCCTGAAATGGTCACTTCGCCTTGGAGTGGCTGCGTGGACCCAATAACTCGAAACTTTTCCATAAAAACCTTAAAGGGACATCAACTTCTTATTGCGTGCCCACTCTTGT
Organism: Vibrio cholerae; assembly: GCF_008369605.1. Classification (NCBI taxonomy): domain Bacteria; kingdom Pseudomonadati; phylum Pseudomonadota; class Gammaproteobacteria; order Vibrionales; family Vibrionaceae; genus Vibrio; species Vibrio cholerae. Next base: position 332,542 of record NZ_CP043554.1, on the reverse strand, counting down.
GGGGTAAACGTCTTCATTGTAACCGCGTGAATATCATTACGTTGGATGTAACCCATTAAAGGGGCATAAATCATCTGCTGTTTCTTCACGCGGCTCATATCGGCAAAACAAGCATCGACAGCGATCACTTCGTAGTGGCTGCCCTCTCCTTTGACATGAATTTCTTCGAGATTAAGAGCTTGTTGTAAAATTTGTTGGACTTGTGCGCTATCCACAATTCACCTCTGCTGGTTTGGCTATGTGTTGAGACATCAGATGTTCAATATTGCTCAACTGAAACAGTGTGCGCAGTTGTTCTGGCACGAAGCTGAGCATTATATGACAGTTTCTCACTTTTGCATGCTCTATTAAGTGAATTAACAGCACCATTCCCGCCGAGTCAATTCTGACAACTTGTTGCAAAGAAAGCTCGATTTGCTTCACTTGCGGCTGCCAATTTTTGAGAAAGATCCACAATTTGGGTACCGTTTCTCGATCCAGTTCGCCAATTAAACTGAACTGGTGTTCATTCTCGGCAGACCATTGTGGATGACTCATTGCTTTTGGCTCTCAAAACGGATCGGTTGATTCGCTAACTGTTCCAGCTCTTTCGCTACCGCCAGAATACCTTCTTGACGAATTTTGCCGCTCCATTCCGACTGTTTGCTGGACAGTAAGCTGATGCCTTCAGCAATCATATCAAATGCTTTCCACTCACCCGATTTCTCTTGGCGCAGTTTAAATTCCAGTTTGATATTCGGACGCGGCGCATCAAGGATTTCCACTTTCACTGTAGTGATGCGGCGATCCTCTTCCAATGGCATTTCAGGCCCAAACTCAATGGTTTGATTGGTGTATTGGGTCAGCACTTGCGCGTAATTCGTCACCAAATAAGCGCGAAACGCTTTAACGAACTCCGCCACATCTTCACGTTTGGCCCCTTTAAGATTGGGCCCCAGCAGTTTAAGCGCCGCGTATTGTTCGTTCACGTAAGGCATCAACTCTTCTTCCACAATCACTTTGAGATACTGCGGATCTTGATGCACTTTGGGTTGTTCGTTTTTCAGACGATCAAACGACTTCTCAGCCACCGCTTTCATCATTTGATAAGGGTTGCTGGTATCAATGGTGGCCGCTGTCGCAAGCCATGGCATTAACAGGGTACTCGCGAGGAGTAGCGCTTTTTTCCACATCACTTATTCCTTTTTCTCTTTCTCTGATCCGCCACCCACGCTATACAGCACTTGGCCAATCAAATCTTCCAATACTAATGCGGATTTGGTGTCTTCAATGCGATCGCCCTCTTTCAGCATGGCTTCATCTTCAAACACAAATCCGGGCACTAAACTCAAATATTGTTCCCCAATCAAGCCTGACGTCAGGATCTGCAAACTTGAGTTTTCAGGAAACTGGTTAAACTGGCTGTCTATCGCCAAGGTAACTGTCGGTAATAGATTTTTCGGGTTCAGCGCGATCGACTCAACGCGTCCAACCACCACGCCTCCCACTTTGACTGGAGAGCGCACTTTCAAGCTACCAATATTGTCAAACTCCGCGGTCAGGCGATAAGTATTGCTGGAGCCAAGGCCTTTGACGTCAGCGACCTGAAAAATCATCACTAAAATCGCGCAAATTCCCGCGATGACAAAGCTGCCAACCCAAAATTCAATTTTTCGTGTTTGTTGCATGATCAGTTCCCAAACATCAATGCGGTTAGAACAAAATCCAGCCCAAGTACGGCCAGTGATGAGTGCACTACGGTGCGAGTGGTCGCTCGGCTGATCCCTTCAGAAGTCGGGATCGCGTCATAACCGTTAAACAGAGCAATCCAAGTCACGGTAAACGCAAACACCACACATTTGATGGTGCTGTTACCGATATCTTGGCCCAATTCAACCGAAGCTTGCATGGCTGACCAGAAACTGCCGTGATCAATGCCTTTCCAATCCACTCCAACCAATTGGCCGCCCCAAATGCCGACCGCCATGAAAATCATTGCCAGCAGCGGCATGGAGATGACTCCCGCCCAAAAGCGTGGCGCAATAACGCGTTTCAGTGGATCGACCGCCATCATTTCAAGGCTAGACAGCTGCTCGGTGGCTTTCATCAAGCCAATTTCGGCGGTTAAGGCAGAGCCCGCTCGTCCGGCAAACAGCAGTGCCGTAACCACTGGGCCTAATTCACGCAGCAATGATAACGCCACCATCTGGCCTAGGCTGGTTTCTGCGCCGTAATCGACCAAAATCACATAGCCTTGTAAGCTGAGCACCATGCCAATAAAGAGCCCAGAGACGATAATGATCGCCAGTGACTGCACACCAATGCTGTATAACTGGCGAACGAGGAGCGGAAAATGGCGAATCGGCTGCGGACGCCCTACCAGCGCACCAAACAGCATTAAGCTTGCGCGGCCAAAGGTTTCACTGACCGCCAACGTGCGTTGCCCAACAGAGCTGACCCATCGCATCACATCATTTAGCACTAAACAGCTCCTGTTCTATCGGCTGCGCTGGAAAACGAAATGGCACAGGGCCATCTGCATCGCCGCATAAAAATTGTTGTACGCGCGGATCTGGGTTATCGCGCAATGCTTGAGGTGAACCTTGCGCAATCACCTTACCATCGGCCAACAGATAAACCCAATCCGCAATGCTCATCACTTCAGGTACATCGTGCGATACCACCACAGAGGTGACACCCAAGGCTCGATTAAGGTTACGGATCAGTTCAACCAGTACACCCATGGTGATCGGATCTTGCCCGACAAACGGCTCATCATACATGATGAGCTCAGGATCGAGTGCGATAGCCCTTGCCAATGCGGCTCGGCGCGCCATACCGCCTGAAAGCTCACTAGGCATTAAATACGCAGCACCACGCAGTCCAACCGCCTCTAATTTCAGCAGCACCAAGGTTTTAATCATGGCTTCATCAAGTTCGGTATGCTCGCGCAATGGGTAAGCCACATTGTCAAACACATTAAGATCGGTAAACAGCGCGCCTGATTGGAACAGCATGCTCATCTTCTTACGAGCACGATACAGTTTGCGGCGACTGAGGGTGGGAATATTTTCACCATCGAACCAGATCTCTCCCTGTTCTGGCAGGAGTTGACCGCCGATCAAACGCAGCAGTGTGGTTTTACCGATTCCCGAAGGCCCCATAATTGCTGTCACTTTACCTTTGGGGACATGCAGATCTATGTCATCAAAAATGACGCGCTGCGAGCGCGAAAAACGCAAATTTTTGATGGTGACTAAGTCAGATTGAGACATATGGGCACTTCACTGTTAGGTCGACATCCTGAAAGAATGCGCATGATAATGCACAATATGGTGCAATTAAAAGCACGCATCAATCCATGCTTGGGTTCTTGACCAAGAATTGTCAAAGTCGTTCAACTCATTTTGCGCCTAAAAACCCGATAAAAGTCTTCATCCAGCATAGTCGATAGCATGCAGACGACAACCTAGGAACAAGCTTTAAAGGCTGACGTTTACTGTGACAAACAGGCAAAATCGCAAGGGGATAAGGATAATTAATTGGAACTTCGACTTCCCTTTTAATACCCAACACGTCAAAATTGGCGGCCAATTCTCTGCCTAAATGGCTGAAGATGCCTGACCTTGCGTGAATTCGTCCATTGATGGAGGTGTTTGCCTTGATCTAAGAGTCGAGACTCTTATACCCAAACAACTTGGAGTTGCAGGTAGCGGCAACTTGTAGAGCTTTCATAGCAAAGAAGTATAGAATTTATCTGTCTCCCCTATATAACTATTCTTTTAATTATTTTCACATATTTAAAAAAACAAACAACGTTTTCAACCTTATAAAATCTTTATAAAAATATACATTACATCCAAATAATTTCTTTCCCCAATTATATTTAATTTAACTCATCTCAATTCCAAAAACTATCACTTAATTCAATTATTAATTTTCTTAAAATTCTACTTTTCCCTAATATATTTAAATTAACAATCCACATTATAAAATTACATTCATAACTAACTATTTAATTTAAACTATCTCCATTCATATCAATTATATCACTTATTATCCAAAATTTTCCACAATTAAAACATCCTTTCATACATCATATAAATTAAACAAATTCATATCCTATCTTTCTCCTTTATAAATATTCATCTATTTAATTCATTAAAACAAAAATTATACAAATCCACACACCCCAACCAACCCCCCCACAAACACCCACCCCCCAACACCAAAACAAAAAAAAAACCCCACAAAAAAACCACCACAAACCCCACAAAAACAAAAAAAAAAACAAAAAAACCCCCCCCACATAAATCACACCCCCCCAACATATTTACAATATTATATATTTCCATTTTTACCTATATATAATTATATATATACAATACAATATATTATTTTATTTATTTAACCCAACCCCCCCCTCCCAAAATAAAAAATTAACCCCTATATTTTTTTTTTCACAATACCCATTTACCCCCCCCCCCTCTACCCTTTATTTTTCCCTTTTTTTTTTTTTTTGCGCAGGCATGCTAGTCGATAACGCGGTGGTGATTGCCAAACATTTTGGGATGAGCGATCTGGTGATCGGCTTAACCATTATTGCGGTGGGCACCAGCTTACCTGAGCTGGCAGCCTCATTGGCGGGCGCGCTTAAAGGCGAAGATGATATGGCGGTCGGTAACATTATCGGCTCAAACGTTTTCAACATTTTAGCGGTGATGGGCTTACCGGGTTTACTTAACCCTTCTCTGCTTAGCCCTGAAGCCATGAGTCGTGACTTTTGGGTGATGCTCGGTGTCTCTTTGCTGCTGGTTGGGGTCGCTTTGGGCAAAAAACGTCAAATCACTCGCTTAGAAGGCGCACTCCTACTGTGCTCTTTCATCGGTTACATTACTTACCTATTAATGAACATCTAAGTGAGAAAATATCTCCGTTCATGAATATCGCCGTGTACTAAAGAGGAAGATGAGGATGCCCCATTCATTTGATTACCAAACGGTCGCTAAACAAGTGCTAGCAACCGAAATCCATGCATTGCAACAGCTAGAGCAGTATATCAATGACGATTTTGCGCGTGCTTGTGCGATGATTTTGGCCAATCAAACGGGCAAAGTCGTGGTGATGGGGATGGGCAAATCAGGCCATATTGGTAAGAAAATTGCCGCCACCTTAGCCAGTACAGGAACGTCTGCCTTTTTTGTACATCCGGGTGAAGCTTCACATGGGGATCTCGGAATGATTGAACGTGGCGATATCGTACTCGCCATCTCTAATTCCGGAGAATCATCAGAAATCCTCGCCCTGCTTCCCGTGCTCAAGCGCTTGAGTATTCGCGTGATCAGCATGACAGGCAACCCCAACTCCAACATGGCGAAATTGGCCGATATCCATCTGCAAATCACCGTACCGCGTGAAGCTTGCCCGTTAGAGCTTGCGCCAACCTCAAGCACCACCGCCACTCTCGTAATGGGCGATGCGTTGGCGGTGGCTCTGATGCAGGCACGCGGTTTCACCGCAGAAGATTTTGCTTTGTCTCACCCAGGTGGCGCACTTGGGCGTAAACTCTTGCTCAAACTCAATGACATCATGCACAGTGGTGATGCACTGCCTAAAGTGGCACCACAAGCCTTGATCCGAGATGCTTTGCTCGAAATCAGTCAAAAAGGGCTTGGCATGACAGCCATTGTCGATGAACAAGACACCCTACTCGGTATTTTTACTGACGGTGATTTACGGCGCATTCTTGATAAACGCATCGATATTCACAGCACTGTGATTGCCGATGTGATGACGCGCCAACCAACCGTTGCTCAGCCCAATTTGCTGGCCGTGGAAGGATTGAATTTAATGCAGGCTAAACGCATTAATGGCCTGATGCTCGTTGAAAATAATAAATTGGTCGGTGCACTGAACATGCACGATCTACTCAAAGCCGGAGTGATGTAATGAGTTCAACCGTCTCAACCTTGTATGGAGAAGTGGAACCTTCACTGCTGGAGATTGCCAAACAGATCAAACTGCTGATTTGCGATGTCGACGGTGTGTTTTCTGACGGCTTAATTTATATGGGTAACCAAGGCGAAGAGTTAAAAACCTTCCACACTCGTGATGGTTATGGTGTGAAAGCGTTAATGAATGCGGGAATTGAAATCGCGATCATTACTGGCCGCCGCTCACAAATTGTTGAAAATCGCATGAAAGCGCTAGGCATTTCACTGATCTATCAAGGTCAGGATGATAAAGTGCAGGCTTATTATGATATTTGTCAGAAACTGGCGATCGCTCCTGAGCAGACCGGCTACATTGGTGATGACCTCATCGATTGGCCTGTTATGGAAAAGGTGGCACTGCGTGTGTGTGTGGCCGACGGTCATCCACTGCTGGCGCAACGTGCCAATTACGTTACGCATATCAAAGGCGGTCACGGCGCCGTGCGCGAAGTGTGCGATTTGATTTTGCAAGCGCGTAACGAACTGGATGTTCATAAAGGCCTGAGCCTATGAGTTTGTCGCGCATTGTTTACGTTCTGCTGTTGTTTATTGCTTCTTGGTCACTCTATTACTTATTGGGACAAGAACAAGACAGTAAGATTCAGGTGGCTCCGAATTTGGAGTTGCCTATGTTCAGTGGCGAGAACTTAGAAAATATTTCGTATGACGAACAAGGTATCCGCAACTACGTGATCACTTCGATTCATCTGGATCACTATGCGAAAAGCGGCAATACCCTGTTTAAAGCTCCGATACTCAAAGTGTATCGGGAAGGTACATTACAAGAGTGGGAAATCACCGCACGCAGAGGCATTCTGAGCAAAGATCAGGTGCTGACCTTATATGACGACGTTTTGGCTAAAAATCTACTTCCAGACTCCGGCTTTGATACTCTCACCACCAGCGAGATGAGTATCCAACTCAAAAGTCGTGACTTCTGGGCCGATAAGCCCGTCGAACTGCGCGGCCCACAATTTGAAACACACGGTCAAGCGATGAAAGGCAACTTTGCCGATCATTCGGCTGAACTTTATAACCAAGTACAAGGTAGATATGAAACGCTCACACCTTAGTCTTATTGCTTGTTTGCTCGCCTCGACTCAGGCTTATGCACTCTCTACCGACAGAGAACAACCAGTTTATATCGACTCAGACAGTCAACAACTGGATATGAAGAGCAATCGTGTCACCTTCTTAGGCGATGTCAAACTCAAGCAAGGCAGCATCAACATCAATGCCGACAAGTTGATCGTGATCCGTAATGCTGAAAACGGCAAAATTGAAGAAATCGAAGGCTATGGCAACGTCGCAACCTTCTCGCAACTGACTGATGAAGGCAAAACCCTGTATGGTGAAGCCAAAGAGCTGTACTACAAAGTTCGCGACGATGAGTTAGTGATGATCAATAAAGCCATGTTGTCACAAGATGACAGCGAAATTCGCGGCAGCAAAATCCGCTACAAAATCAGCTTGCAGAAACTGATTGCCGATAGTGATGGCAAAGGGCGCGTCTCTACCGTTCTTCAACCACAAGCAATCCAAGAGTAACTATGGCCATCTTAAAAGCACAGCATTTAGCCAAGAGCTACAAAAAGCGCAAAGTGGTTTCTGACGTCAGTCTTCAAGTTGAGTCAGGACAAATTGTGGGCCTGCTTGGCCCTAATGGCGCGGGTAAAACCACCTCGTTTTACATGATTGTCGGCCTTGTCGCGCGTGATGAAGGCACCATTACCATTGATGACAACGACATCAGCATTCTACCGATGCACAGCCGCTCACGGATGGGCATTGGTTATCTGCCGCAAGAAGCGTCTATCTTTCGCAAACTCTCGGTCGAAGACAACATCATGGCCGTCCTGCAGACACGCGAAGAGTTGACCCATGAAGAGCGTCAGGACAAGCTGGAAGATTTGCTCGAAGAGTTCCACATTCAGCACATTCGTAAAAGTGCTGGGATGGCGCTCTCTGGCGGTGAACGACGCCGGGTGGAAATCGCCCGCGCTCTGGCGGCTAACCCACAATTTATCTTGCTGGATGAGCCTTTTGCTGGCGTTGACCCCATCTCGGTCATCGATATCAAAAAAATCATCGAACATCTGCGCGATCGCGGTCTAGGGGTCCTCATCACCGACCACAACGTACGTGAAACGCTGGATGTGTGTGAAAAAGCGTATATTGTCAGCCAAGGCCGACTGATTGCGGAAGGAACGCCACAAGATGTTCTCAATAATGAACAGGTGAAGCAGGTTTATCTCGGCGAACAATTCCGTCTATGATTAAAACAGAGTAGAGTTCAATGAATACTAACAATAACAAGGCATCCATTACTGCATGAAACCGTCATTACAGCTCAAGCTAGGTCAACAGTTAGCCATGACTCCGCAGCTCCAGCAGGCGATTCGTCTGTTGCAGCTTTCGACGCTGGATCTGCAGCAAGAAATTCAGGAAGCATTGGAATCTAACCCCTTGTTAGAGGTGGAAGAGAACCAAGACGAAGCGCCATCGCTTGATAGCGTACGTATGACGGAAGAAAGCCCGCGCGAGCCAGAAGAACTCTACGAACCTGAACCGCAGGATAGCTCGGATCTGATTGAAAAATCGGAAATCAGCGCTGAATTAGAGATGGATACCACTTGGGATGAAGTCTACAGCGCCAATACTGGCAGTACAGGACTGGCACTCGATGATGATGCCCCTATCTACCAAGGCGAAACCACCCAAACTCTGCAAGATTATCTTCACTGGCAACTCGACTTAACTCCCTTTAGCGATGTGGATCGCACTATAGCCGTTGCACTTATCGATGCCATCGACGATTACGGTTATTTAACCGTCTCACTAGAGGAGATCCAAGAGAGCCTGCGCAGTGATGACATTGAGTTGGATGAGATTGAAGCGGTACGTAAACGCATTCAGCAGTTTGACCCCTTTGGTGTGGCATCGCTTAATCTGCAAGACTGCTTGTTGCTGCAACTCACCACCTATCCCTGTGATACTCCTTGGCTGGAAGAAGCGCGTTTACTGCTCTCACAGTACATCGATGATTTAGGGAATCGCGATTACAAAACCATTCTGAAAGAGACTAAGCTCAAAGAAGAGGACTTGCGCGAGATCCTGCAACTCATCCAACAGCTCGATCCTCGCCCCGGCAGTCGAATTGCCCAAGATCACGCTGAATACGTTATACCTGACGTGTCAGTCTATAAAGAACAAGGTCGATGGCTGGTCACCATCAACCCAGATAGTGTGCCTAAACTGAAGATCAATCAGCAGTATGCCGACCTGATGCGCGGTAATAATGCGGAGAGCAACTACATCCGTACCAATTTGCAAGAGGCAAAATGGCTGATCAAAAGTTTAGAAAGTAGAAACGAGACACTGCTCAAAGTTGCCAAGTGCATAGTTGAACACCAACACGATTTCTTCGAGTATGGAGAAGAGGCGATGAAGCCGATGGTGCTCAACGATGTGGCGATGGCGGTGGAAATGCATGAATCGACAATTTCGCGTGTCACCACGCAGAAATACATGCATACCCCGCGCGGCATTTTTGAGTTGAAGTACTTTTTCTCCAGCCACGTCAGTACTGACAATGGTGGAGAGTGCTCGTCCACTGCGATCAGGGCGCTGATCAAAAAACTGGTGGCGGCAGAGAATCCTGCCAAACCACTCAGTGACAGCAAGATCGCAACCCTACTCGCTGACCAAGGCATCCAAGTCGCGCGGCGAACCATCGCCAAATATCGTGAATCACTTGGCATCGCCCCATCAAGTCAGCGCAAACGCCTGCTATAGGCCTAAACTAGAGAAGGAAAGTCTATGCAAATCAACATTCAAGGCCACCACATTGATCTTACCGATTCAATGCAAGACTATGTTCACTCCAAATTTGACAAACTTGAGCGTTTTTTCGACCACATTAATCACGTTCAAGTCATTTTACGTGTTGAAAAACTGCGCCAGATCGCCGAAGCTACGCTCCACGTAAACCAAGCAGAAATTCACGCCCACGCGGACGATGAAAACATGTATGCCGCCATCGATAGTTTGGTGGATAAATTGGTTCGACAATTGAATAAGCATAAAGAAAAGCTAAGTAGTCATTAATCATGCAATTGAGCGAAGTACTTTCATTGGACTGCACCAAAAGTGCAGTCCAATGTTCTAGTAAGAAACGAGCACTAGAAATCATCAGCGAAATCGCTGCCCTTCATACTGGCCAGAATGCCACCGAACTGTTCGAGTGCATGTTAAGCCGCGAAAAAATGGGCAGTACCGGTATTGGTAACGGGATAGCCATCCCACACGCACGCATGTCCGACAGCGAAAACGCCGTCGCCGTGCTACTGCAGTGTGAAGAGCCGATTGAATTTGATTCGATTGATAATCGTCCGGTGGATCTCTTGTTTGCCCTGCTGGTTCCAGAAGATCAGTGCAAAGAGCATTTAAAAACCCTAGCTTGCATGGCAGAACGCCTCAACGATAAACAGATCCTCAAACAGCTTCGTAACGCAGCCAGCGATCAAGAGCTGTACAACATCATGGTTAACCAATAGCAGGCAAACAGTATGCGTTTGATCGTGGTCAGCGGACAATCGGGAGCCGGTAAGAGCGTCGCTCTTCGAGTACTCGAAGACCTTGGTTACTACTGTGTCGATAACCTGCCCGTCAGCCTGCTGACAGCCTTTATACAGTCGGTTCAAGGCAGTCAACAAAACGTGGCGGTTAGCATTGATATCCGCAATCTGCCCAAAGAGCCAAGCTTGGTACAAGATGTACTCGACCAGCTCAAGCAGAACAACGATGTCAGCATGCTGTTTCTCGACGCCAGTAAAGAGACCTTGCTCAAACGCTACAGTGAAACACGGCGCATTCATCCCCTCTCTCTCAGTCAAAGCAAGCCTTCACTTGCCCAAGCCATTGAGTTAGAAAAACAGCTGCTTGGCCCACTCAAAGAGCAGGCAGACTTGTTGCTCGACAGCAGTAACCAGTCGCTGCATGAGCTGAGCGAAACGGTGCGAATGCGGATTGAAGGCCGTGAGCGCAAAGACCTTGTGATGGTGTTTCAATCGTTTGGCTTTAAGTACGGTTTACCAACCGATGCCGACTACGTGTTTGATGTGCGCTTTCTCCCCAATCCCCATTGGGAGCCTCACCTACGCCCGCTGACAGGACTGGATGCTCCGATCAAATCTTTCTTGGAAGGTCATAGCGAAGTGATGGAGCTGAAACAGCAGATCCAAAAATTCTTCGAATACTGGCTGCCCATGCTTGAGAAAAATAATCGTAGCTACCTGACCATCGCCATTGGTTGTACCGGAGGCAAGCACCGTTCGGTCTACCTGACGCAGCAGTTGGGTGAATATTTCGCCCAACTTGGTCATCAAGTACAGATCCGCCATACTTCATTGGAAAAACAGCAATCCTAGGAGCCCCTATGCCGCAACTAAGCCAAACCGTGCTGATCCAAAACCGCCTTGGCCTGCATGCGCGCGCAGCGGTTAAACTGGTGCAACTGGCTCAATCCTTTGATGCAGTATTGACTGTACAGAGCCAAGATGGCCGTGAAGCAACCGCCGACAGTGTGATGGGGTTACTGATGCTGGAATCGGCACAAGGGCAAAACGTGGTGATCTCCGCCGAAGGCTCGCAAGCCGAACAAGCTCTACAAGCGGTTTGTCAGCTTATCGAACAAAAATTTGATGAAGATGAGTAAAGCTCCTCACTAGCCACCTATCGCGACGCCCCATCGGCCTGCCCTATCAAGGCAAAGAAGAGTAAAGAAATCCTTATTCCTTACTAAGATCTTATTAAATAAGCGGGTAAATTAAGTTACCATGCTGACCATTATTCCAATTCCAACCTAGGGGGAAGCCATGGCCGAGCAGATCGAATTTGACCAAGCTCACCTCACCCTCCAAGAAATCACTGAAGCCTTAGATAATGGCCGCTTTGTTCATGTCCGCCGCCAACTGCAGGACATGGAGCCAGAAGATATTGCTCATCTGCTGGAAGCCTCACCACGTAAAGCGCGTGAGGTGTTGTGGCAACTGACTGACCCGGAAGATTACGGTGAAATCCTTGACGAGCTGAATGAAGACGTTAAGGACGCGCTGGTGTCGAAAATGGCACCGGAGAAGCTCGCCGAAGCGACCGAAGGTATGGACATCGATGATGTCGCCTACGTATTGCGTAGCTTGCCGGATGATGTGTCACGCGAAGTTCTGTCCCAAATGGATGCCGCAGATCGCATGCGGGTCGAAACCGCTCTGTCCTATCCGGAAGATACCGCCGGCGGTCTGATGAACACCGACGTGATCACCATCCGTGCCGATGTGGACGTCGACGTTGTACTGCGTTATTTACGTATGAAAGGCGAACTGCCGGAAGCGACCGATGCGCTGTATGTGATTGATGATGAAAGCAAACTGATTGGCCATCTTTCTCTTGTCACTCTGCTCACCACTCAACCGGATGTGCCGGTCAGTGAAGTGATGGACGATGCGGACGAAGCGATCAAAGTCGATATGAAAGACTCCGACATCGCCAATCTGTTCGAACGGCGTAACTGGGTTTCTGCCCCTGTGGTGGATGAAAACCAACATCTGGTTGGCCGTATTACCATCGATGACGTGGTCGATATTATCCGTGAAGACGCCGAACACTCGATGATGAGTATGGCGGGTATGGATGATGATGAAGATACCTTCGCCCCTGTCGTCAAATCGGCGCGCAAACGCAGTATTTGGCTTGGGGCCAACGTACTGGCCGCCCTTGCTGCGGCTTCGGTTTCGAACATGTTTGAAGCGACTCTCGAACAAATGGCGGCGGTTGCTGTGCTGATGACCATAGTGCCCTCCATGGGCGGCGTGGCTGGTAACCAAACCGTGGCTCTGGTGATTCGGGGGCTGGCACTCGGTCACATCGGTGACAGTAACAAGCGCGAATTGCTGATGAAAGAAGCGGCAATCGGCCTACTGAATGGCATTACCTGGGCATTGATCATCGGAGCCATCGTCGTGGTGTGGAAAGGTGAATGGATGCTTGGCGGGATCATTTCCGCGGCGATGATGACCAACCTCATCGTGGCCGGCATTGCTGGAGTCAGCATTCCTATTTTGCTGAAAAAGATGAACATCGATCCCGCTCTTGCCGGTGGCATGGCACTCACCACCGTCACCGATGTGATTGGTTTATCCGTCTTTCTCGGTCTAGCCACTTTGCTGCTGGCCAGTTAATGTCTGATTTCCCAAATTGATTCGACAAAAAAGCCGACTTTCTGTCGGCTTTTTCATTCAATGGCTCAGAGCTTACTCGCCCGCCACTTTCATTGATTCAATCAAAATAGAACCCGTTTGGATCTGGGAGCGCGTTTCGATATCACTGCCCACTGCGACAATCTGCTGCAACATCTGCTTGAGGTTACCCGCAATGGTGATTTCAGAAACAGGGTATTTAATTTCACCGTTTTCTACCCAGAAACCAGCAGCGCCACGTGAGTAATCGCCCGTCACCACATTCACGCCTTGTCCCATCACTTCGGTCACCAGCAAGCCGGTGCCCAGCTCTTTGAGCATCTGTTGGTAGTTTTGACCGCTCGATTTCACATACCAGTTATGAATGCCACCCGCATGACCGGTTGGGGTCATGTTCATTTTACGCGCGGCGTAGCTGGTCAGTAAGTAAGTTGCCAACATACCATCAGTGATGATTTCCAGATCTTGGGTACGAACCCCTTCACTATCAAATGGGCTGGAAGCCAAACCACGCATCACATGCGGACGCTCACTGATATTGAACCACGTCGGCAGAATGGTTTTGCCAAGATGATCGAGTAAGAAACTCGATTTGCGATATAAGTTGCCACCGCTGATCGCCATCACCAGATGACCGATTAAGCCAGTCGCCACATCTGCCGCAAACATCACTGGAAACTGACCCGTTTTCAGCTTTTGCGGATCCAGACGGCTCACCGTATTTTCCGCCGCTTGCAAACCCACGCTTTCTGGCGTCCATAAATCGTCACGGTGACGCGCCACAGTGTAGCTGTAATCGCGCTCCATTTCACCGTTGCGGCCTTCACCAATCACACTACAGCTAATGCTGTGGCGACTAGAGGCATAGCTAGCCAATAAACCGTGGCTATTGCCGTAAACACGAATGCCGAAATGGCTATCGTAACTACCGCCATCGCTTTGTTTAATTTTCTTGCTATAACCTAACGCCGCACGTTCTGCCGCAATGGCAATTTGCGCCGCCACATCGGGATTCGGCTCATCAGGATGGAAGAGGTCAAGATCAGGAATATCCTGCACCATCAACTCTTTCGGAGCTGGGCCGGCATAAGGATCGGCCGAAGTATACTGGGCAATATCCAGCGCGGCTAATACGGTTTGTCGAATCGCTTTTTCACTCAAGTCCGATGTTGAAGCGCTGCCTTTACGTTGACCGCGGTAAACGGTAATTCCAAGTGCACCATCACTGTTGAATTCAACATTCTCTACTTCACACATGCGGGTCGAAACACTTAACCCCGTGCTCTTGGTGATCGCCACTTCAGCCGCATCCGAACTCGCCGCAGCAAGTTCTAATGCCTTAGCAACCGCAGCTTCCAGCTCTTGACGCTGCAGCGCAACTCGCTCTTTTACATCCATATTTCATTCAACCATTGGTTATTGATGTTATTAGGATAACAAGAATTTCGCTTTCTCCCCACGATTCTTGCTAAAATAGCCGACATAAGTAACTCATCATGATGAAGAAGATGGCACGTAAAAACCAAAAAGCCCCTTGGGAAGAGGAAGAAGAGATCATTTGGGTCAGTAGAACCGAAATGAAAAATGACATGCTAGCCTTGCAAAAGCTCGGCGAAGAGCTGGTTGAATTAAAACCTTCCGCGTTAGCCAAATTCCCACTGCCAGAAGATCTGGCCGAAGCCATTAAAGATGCACAGCGTTTTAAAAACGAAGCTCGTCGCCGCCAACTGCAATACATTGGCAAACTGATGCGCCATATTGACCCAGAGCCACTGCAAGCGGCACTGGATAAGCTGCGTAACAAGCACTCGCAAACCACTGCATTGCTGCACAAACTGGAGCAACTGCGTGATCGCATCGTTGCCGAAGGCGATAGCGCGATTGAAGTGGCGATGGAGCAATACCCAGAAGCGGATCGTCAACGTCTGCGTCTGTTAGCGCGTCAAGCCAGCAAAGAAAAAGCGGGCAACAAGCCGCCAAAATCGTCTCGCGAGATCTTCCAACTGCTGAAAGAAGCGATGTTGGCAAAACAAGAGATCGAAGAAGAGAGTGAAGACGATCTGGATTCAGCGGAATAAAACGCGAGGCCGCAAGCCATCTCGTATTAAACAACAGCATCAAAAAAGGTTAGCGCAAGCTAACCTTTTCTTTACGGTCGATGTATATCCGTTCACTCAGCGTTATTTCGGCTCACTCCGTGCCGCCGCCACAAACTGAGCCAGTTCAGGATGAGGATGCTGCGCTGTCACTGCCTGACAATCACTCACCACCTTCACTTTACCTTGGCTCAAAAATGCGATTTTGCTGGCGATGGCACGCGCATCACTAAGATGGTGGGTCACCATCACTACAGTGCGCTGCCGCTCACTGGCTAACTGTTTTACCAAAGCGAGCATCTCTTCACGCAGCAAAGGATCGAGCGCCGAAAATGGCTCATCAAGCAACCAAATCGGATTCGGCTGCACAAAACAGCGCGCGAGTGCCACCCGCTGGCGTTGCCCGCCGGAAAGTTGCTCAGGTAAACGATCTAGGTAGTCGGCAATTCCTACTTGCTGAGCGGCATCAACCACTTGCTGTTTCTGCTCAGCATTCAATTTGAGGCCTGGATGTAAACCTAAGCCGATGTTTTCACGCACGGTAAGATGGGCAAACAGGTTGTGCTCCTGAAAGAGCATCGAAAAAGGGCGTTGATAAGGCGCTAAACCGAGTACCGACTGATCATTGACCTTGATGCTGCCGCTCGCCGGTTCAATAAATCCCGCCACCAGACTGAGCAAGGTAGATTTACCCGCGCCACTGGGTCCCATCAGCGCCACGATGTCGCCATCAGCCACGTTCAGATCAAACTCAAACCATTCGTGCTCATATTCGTAACGCACTTTATCTAGAGCTAACATGCTTTTCCTTATTAGCGTTTGGTAAGCGGACGCTGGGCAAACAGCCGCTCAATCACATAAAACCAACCCACACTCATGATCAGCATGGCCAACGCGACGACCGCCGCGGTATCCATCTGATAGCTGCCGAGTAGTTGATAAAGATAGAGCGGCAGAGTGCGAAAATCTTGGCTACCAAACAGGGCAATTGCGCTTAAATCCCCCATCGAGAGCAGAAAACCGATCGCAAACGCATGGGAGAGAGGCTTACGCAGCGCGCGCCACTCCACTAAAAAAAATCGACGCCAGCCAGACATGCCTAAACTGGCGCACAGCAATTGATATTGCTGCGCCAAATGCCACATAGGTTGGCTCAAAGTTTTTACGACGTAAGGCAGAGCCATTAACGCGTTAACTGCGACCACAATCCAGTAAGCCAAACTAAACACATCGGTGATATTGCGCAGCAGTAAAAAGAGTCCGGTACTCACCACTAATCCCGGCGTCACCAGAATTAACGTCGCGATCCACTCCACGCCATTCGCGCGGCGATGGGCCGCTTTCAACCGCAAGGCTCGGCTGGTGAGTAACATCGCGATTCCACTAGCCAAAGCCAAGCTGCTGGCTAAGCTCGCCACTTGCAAAGAGTGGCTGACTGCCGACCAAAAATCGCCACTCGTCAGTACCTTGCCTAGTTTTGAATTGATCCCTGCCAGCACAACCATCACTAATGGTGGCAATACCAAGGCACATGCGGCAACAATCCAGCTCGCATCCCAAACTTTGGCGCGCCATGAATCACGTATCCAACGCTCAGTCACCTTGCTCGCGGCACTGTTCATGGGGCGGGAATGAGAAAAACGCTGCAGGGTAAAAGTCAGTAAGGTACACAGCAACATCTGCCAAATCGCCAATAACGCGCCAATTTGCAGATCGAAATCGAATTTGATCGCCTGGTAGATAGCGAGCTCAATCGTGGTCGCTTTAGGCCCACCACCGAGCGCCATCACGGTTGCAAAGCTAGTAAAGCAGAGCATAAACACCAAGCCTGCAACGTGCGGCAGTTGCTGACGCAAGCGTGGCCACTCGACCCACTTAAACTTTTGCCAACGGCTCATGCCGAGATGGGCGCACAGCTTGTGCTGCTCACTGGGGATCGCTTCTAAACTTTGCAGCAGCAAACGGCTGGCATAAGGCAAATTAAACAGTACATGGGCAAGTAAAATACCGTTTAAACCATAAATCGAAAACGGCAGCGGGAGCCCGACACTGTGCAGCGTTTTGGCCAAAAAACCACTATTACCGTAAATCGCGATTAAGCCAAAAATCGCCACCAACACCGGCAAAACCAGCGTCATCGCGAACAGTTTCAGTAGTAAATCACGACCGGGGAAACGGCGCTGACTGAGGGCATGAGCAACCGGAATTGCCAACCCCACACTGAGCACGGTGGACCAGAAGGCTTGATAAAAGCTGAACTGGGTAACATGCCGATAATAGGCATCTTGCCAGATCAGATTCAGATTGAGCGGTGGCGCTTGCCAGAGCAGCGCCGCTAATGCAGCGAGGACAAAGGTCGCGACACCAGCCGCGACCCAAAAGCCTAATTGAGGAGTTCGATTCAACGCTTAACCTTAGAAGCTCAGCGCTTGCTGCCACTCACGAATCAATGGCTTACGCATTTGCGCGACTTCCTGTGCGCTGAAAGAAAGAGATTGTGTCGGTACCGCCAAAGTATCAAACCCTTTGGGCAGTTCAACCGCCGTCACTGGATACATCCAGTTACCCGTTGGGATCACGCTTTGGAACTCATTACTCAGGATAAATTGCAGGAACTTGTCCGCCAGCTCGCCATTTTTAGTGCTTTTGACTTTGGCGGCCACTTCCACTTGCAGGTAATGCCCCTCGCTGAAATTCGCTGTGGCAAAACGTGCATCATTTTCTGCAATCAAATGATAGGCCGGCGATGTGGTGTAAGAGAGCACCAGATCCGCCTCTCCACCGAGAAACATCGAGTAAGCTTCTGACCAACCTTTGGTCACGGTGACCGTTTTGCTCGCCAGCTGCTTCCACGCTTGTGGCGCTTGGTCGCCATAGACAGATTTCATCCACAGCAGTAAACCCTGTCCCGGCGTTGAAGTGCGCGGGTCTTGGTAGATCACTTTCAGATCATCACGTTTTTCCACCAGCTCTTTCAAGCTGGTTGGCGGGTTAGCCAGCTTCTCTTTGTTATAGACGAAAGCGAAATAGCCATAGTCGTAAGGCACAAACGTGTTGTCACTCCAGCCATTGGGCAGAGTCACCTTGCTGGTATCCACACTGTGGGTTGCCAATAATCCGGTCTGTTTGGCTTCTTCGATAAGGTTGTTATCCAGCCCCAGCACCACATCGGCTTTGCTGTTGCTGCCTTCCAAACGCAGACGGTTAAGAATCGACACGCCATCATCCAAAGCGACGAATTGCAGATCGCAGCCACATTGTGCTTCAAACGCTTTTTCAATCGCTGGAGCGGGCCCCCAATCGGCGGCAAAAGAGTCGTAAGTGTAAACGGTGAGGGTTGATGCAGCAGACGCTGCAGAGGCAACACATAGGGTTGCTAACGCAACCGCAGTCAGTTGAAATTTCAAGGCTCGCTCTCCTTAATGAGCGGCACAGGCTTGAGGGAGGCAGAGAATCGTCCATTATTCCATTCTGCAAACCTAGCTCAATTCCTACGCCAGCATTATCTGGTTCAGGTTCAACCGCGAACATCGCAGTCATTGCGGGTCCCAAGCAGTGCTTGATCTCAGCGCCATTCGGATGAATGGGTGGCCCCCCGTGAGTGGGTTGGATTGTAATGGGAAATCTTGTAATTAGCCAGTAGCGGAAAATCGCCACTGGCCATGTCATTACTCGCCGCGCACGCGTTGATCATAGCCCCAACGCGGTACGAGCGCTTGTTCGATGCCAAGATGATCAAGAATGCGCGCCACCATAAAATCGACCAGATCGTCAATCGATTGTGGCTGATGATAAAAACCCGGCGCAGCAGGCATGATAGTCACCCCCATGTGCGAGAGCTTAAGCATATTTTCTAAGTGCAAAGTGGAGAATGGCGTTTCACGCACCACCAGCAGCAGTTGTCCACGCTCTTTCAGCACCACATCAGCGGCGCGTTCAATCAGATTATCAGACATGCCATGAGCAATCGCGGCTACACTGCCTGCCGAGCATGGACACACCACCATCTGCTTGGGGGCAGCCGAACCGGAAGCCACTGGCGAAAACCAATCTTCTTTTCCACACACCACCAACTTATCACTGGCGCAGCCCAGATGCTTCACCAAAGCCGCTTGCGCCGCTTCAGGGTTGGCGGGCAGTTTCAAGCCGTGCTCAGTCGCCAGTACCACTCGCGCCGCCGAAGAGATCAGCAAATACACCTGATAATCCACCGCCAGCAGGCATTGCAATAAGCGCAGCCCGTAAGGCGCTCCGGAAGCGCCAGTCCAAGCCAGTGTAATGGTTCGATTGTTGTTCATGCTCACCTTAAATTATTTCTGTTGCAGTGCCGCGAGCAACTTGCCATGAATGCCTTCAAAACCACCGTTGCTCATCACCAAAATCTGGTCACCGGCTTGGGCTTCTTTGGCAATCATAGCCACAAATTCATCCATATTGGCGCTCACTTGCGCAGGCTGTTGACACTGTTTCGCGACCTCTTCCACCGACCAAGGAATGTTAGACGGCTGGTAAAGATAAACCGAATCGGCGCTGTGCAGCGAAGCGGCCAAGGTTTCTTTGTGCACGCCCAGCTTCATGGTGGCAGAGCGCGGCTCAAGTACGGCGATGATTTTCTTATCGCCCACCTTGTTACGTAAACCGCCGAGCGTAAGTTCAATCGCCGTCGGGTGATGGGCAAAATCGTCGTACACCGTTACCCCATTGATTTCACCTTTCAGCTCTAAGCGGCGCTTGGTGTTGACAAACAGCCCCAGCGCTTCACAAGCCAGCTCCGGCGCAACACCAACATGACGCGCTGCGGCAATCGCCATCAGTGCATTACTGACGTTGTGATCGCCCACCAAACTCCAATTCACTTGGCCTACACGCTCGCCTTTCAGCAAAACATGGAATTGAGAGCCATCAGCGGTGATTTTTTCCGCTTGCCACTCACCTTGCTCACAACTGAACTCGGTTTCGCTCCAACAGCCGCGCTGTAAAACATCAGCTAAAGCTTCATCTTGCTTAGGAGCAAGAATGCGACCGTTGCCCGGCACAGTACGTACCAAATGATGAAATTGGCGCTTAATCGCCTCTAAGTTATCGAAAATATCTGCATGATCGAACTCTAGGTTGTTCATCACTAAAGTGCGCGGATGGTAATGCACGAACTTAGAACGCTTATCGAAAAAAGCACTGTCGTATTCGTCAGCTTCAACCACAAAAAACATGCTTTCGCCTAAACGTGCAGAAATACCGAAATTCCCCAACACACCACCGACTAAGAAACCCGGTTGATAGCCGCAATGCTCCAGTACCCAAGCAATCATGCTTGAAGTGGTGGTTTTGCCATGCGTTCCCGATACCGCGATCACCCAACGATCATGCAGCAGAAAATCTTGTAGCCACTGTGGGCCTGAGGTGTAACGCAGGTTGTGGTTAAGCACGTATTCCACGCAAGGGTTACCACGACTCATCGCGTTGCCAATCACCACCAGATCAGGCTTGGGCTCAAGTTGAGCAGGGTCAAAACCTTCAATGATCTCGATGCCTTGCGCCTCTAACATGGTACTCACTGGCGGGTAAACATTGGCATCGCTGCCGGTGACTTTATGACCCAATTGACGCGCTAACATCGCAACGCCGCCCATGAACGTGCCACAAATTCCCAAGATATGAATGTGCATAAAAACCCAGCCTTTTTACTGTGCGATTGGAATGGCTCCATTATCCCGATCCGCTACGCAAAAGCGAGTGCAGCAGTTCAGCGTGGTGTAAATTCGAAATGGTCGACAATCAAAGTGAGATCTCCGTCGGTTAGTTCAATACCCGTAAAAAGATCTAAGTTTTACAATTCACTACAGACAAGGTGCATAGCGCAATCGATTCCATCAGAGGATCCCATCATCTTGCTCAACCCGTTTGTTGCACTTCACTAACCTTAGGTCAACAAATGGGCGTACCCCCGACCCAATAGTGTTAAGGAACCAACATGCAGAAAATGCGCACCCTCGGTGAATTTATTGTTGAAAAACAACATGATTTCCCCCACGCCAGCGGTGAACTTTCCTCTCTTTTAGCCTCAATTCGTTTGGCCGCCAAAATCGTCAACCGCGAAATCAATAAAGCGGGACTGGCAGATATCATTGGCGCGTCAGGCAATGACAACATTCAAGGGGAAGAGCAACAAAAGCTCGACCTGTATGCCAACGAAAAATTCAAAGCCGCACTGGAAGCACGCGATCAGGTGTGTGGTGTGGCGAGTGAAGAAGAAGATGAAGCGGTCGCATTCAGTAAAGAGCTCAACAAAAATGCCAAATACGTGGTGTTGATGGATCCGCTCGATGGCTCTTCCAATATCGATGTGAACGTATCGGTTGGGACCATTTTCTCGATTTACCGCCGCGTTTCGCCAGTTGGCACACCGCCGACGCAGGAGGACTTTCTGCAACCGGGTAATAAACAAGTCGCTGCCGGTTATGTAATTTACGGCTCATCCACCATGCTGGTGTACACCACGGGCAATGGTGTGAACGGCTTTACCTACGATCCTTCGCTTGGCACCTTCTATCTCTCGCATGAGAATATGCGTATTCCAGAAAACGGTAAGATTTACTCGATCAACGAAGGTAACTACATCCGCTTCCCAACGGGCGTGAAAAAGTACATCAAGTTCTGCCAAGAAAATGTACCAGAAGAGGGACGCCCCTACACTTCACGCTACATTGGTTCGCTGGTGGCGGATTTCCATCGTAACTTACTGAAAGGTGGTATTTACTTGTACCCAAGCACGCAAAGCCATCCGAATGGTAAATTGCGTCTGCTCTATGAGTGCAACCCGATGGCATTTTTGATTGAACAAGCGGGCGGCCTTGCCTCGGATGGGGCGCGTCGCATCATGGACATCAAACCCACCGAACTGCATCAACGCGTACCGTTTTTTGTCGGCTCAAAAAACATGGTGCATAAAGTCGAAACGTTTTTAGAGACTTACCCAGACTAAGCCACTTCGCGCCGCCCTGTGCGGCGCTTTTTCTCTTTGTCACTTGGGGATCCTTTATTTTGAGAGTAAACTCACCCCTTCGCTGAAGGGTGCATTTTGCGCCATAGGCAAACTTGAATAATAATAAATCCCGAATTTGAAGTCCGGCTAACAGAAAAGGAAACCGTTAATGAGCTTAAACAATGTGCCAGCGGGCAAATCACTGCCTGATGATATCTATGTAGTGATCGAAATCCCTGCCAATGCTGACCCAATCAAATACGAAGTCGACAAAGAGTCTGGCGCAGTATTCGTAGACCGCTTTATGTCAGCGCCTATGTTCTACCCATGTAACTACGGTTACGTGAACCACACTCTGTCACTGGACGGTGACCCAGTAGATGTTTTGGTTCCAACTCCATACCCTCTGATCCCAGGTTCTGTGATCCGTTGCCGTCCTGTTGGCGTGCTAAAGATGACGGACGAATCCGGTGAAGATGCGAAAGTGGTTGCGGTACCGCACACCAAGATCTCTAAAGAGTACGATCACATCCAAGACGTGAACGATCTGCCAGCGCTGCTGAAAGCACAGATCACTCACTTCTTTGAGCGTTACAAAGAGCTGGAATCAGGCAAGTGGGTAAAAGTGGATGGCTGGGAAGATGCCGCTTCTGCTCGCGCTGAAATCCTGAGCTCTTACGAGCGTGCGCAAAACAAATAAGCCCACGTTTTGAGCATAAAAAAGCCAGCTCAGCTGGCTTTTTTCTTTGTAGGTCAGAACTAGACACGCTGACACCAATCTCCGGAATCAATCAGCGAATGTAAGCGATGAGTCTCTTGATAAATATAGATCCACGCGGTACCAAACGGTGTCTCAATGGTGTCACGCCGATACTCGACGGGCACATCTTCCAAAATATCCAACTGCGCTAAAGTGTGTTCATCCACGAGATAGACTTCACCATGCACCGATTGATGCCCTTCCACCAATCCGGGATACGCGCCTAGATCATACAAGGCGTATTCAGGTTTGGTTTCAAACTGACCAAGCAACTGACTGTGTTGTAAATACGTGTGGTTGCTCTCTCCATGACGCAAAGTGCCATACACAAAAACGAGGTGCTGCACATCTCTCTCCTTAGTTAAATTCGAACTGATAGAGCAGATCTACGGCGCTGTCGACACCGGAGACGGCCTCCAAATACAGATCCTGCATCAAGCGATAACGCACAGTAAATTCGCCGACTGAGTTAAAAATACCTACACCATATTTCACTTGCAAGCCGGGCAGAATATAACCACTGACCGTTACCTGCGAATCGTCCCCAGAACCTGCCGTATCCAGTTGCAGATCCTGCACACCGAACGCTTGGCCTATCTCGCCAACCAGTTTACCGCTCTGCGCTAAACTCAGACCAATCAAGGTGGTGGTCATGGCGTTGCCCCCGGCTTCGCCATCAATATTTTGTCCACGCAACAAATACGACAGCGCATTGGCTTGTGGCATTGCAGGTTCAGAGAAGATGGTGAGTGACGGCTCATCCGAGGGGCCACTGACTCGCACCCCAGCAACCACGCCATCTTGCGTGTTGTTGGGATTACGGATCGCAGTGATCGCCAAATACGGCTGATCCACCGGGCCATTCATCAAGATCTTCCCTTCTTTGATCTGCAGATCTTGTCCAAATGAGCGGTATTGACCATTGCGAATGTTCACCTCACCCAAAATAAACGGCCCTTTATCCTTTTGCGCTACATTAAGACGTCCGACTAAGTTACCTTGTAGACCAAAAGCACTGAGTTGGAAATCGTCGCCAATTTGCACATTGACGTCACTCTCCACACTGAACGGGATCCGTTCTTTGTCAGTCAGTGGCTCAAAATCCGCATTCAGCAAAATTTGATCTTTCGATACCCCAATCGCGCTCGGCGGTAACTCTTCGACCACAATCCGCCCCCACGGCAGCGCTATATTACCCGTCACTCGTGCCAGTTGAGGTTGCATGGTCAAGGTTAAATCAGGGATCACCTTGACTCTCACCATAGGTGGCAGCTCAACCATCATTGAGGGAGCATGCACTCGCGCTTTGAGTCGCCAATCCTCTATCTGTTGCCAATCGGCATCACCATCGACTTCGAGCAAACCATCGGTGGTCTGGATATCAGCATTTAACACTGCCTGATAACCATTAAATTTAAGTGACACTTGACCGGATTGCACATCAACCGGCGAGATCTCACCTTTTACGCGAATATCATTGATCGCAATTTCACCGTTCAATTGCGGATGCAGCATCGGGCCATGAAATTGTACATCGGCATTAATATTGGATTTCGCTTCACTAAGTTCACCAATCAACGGCTGCAAGAAATCCAGATTAAACGTGGTTAAGTTGAGCGAACCGAGCATGGTTTTCTGCTCCGCACGCACATCGGCAATTTGGATATTGCCCGAGAGATCACCATTATCGGTTGCATCTAATAACCAACTGGCTTGCAGCTGATTTTTCGCCAATTGGGCAGAAAATTGCGCTTTATCCCAACCAAACGTCACGCTTTTATTCAGCTTTTGCGTCACCTGACCTTGGGTTAACTCAAGATTGGCTTGCAACTGCGGCGCCGCTTTCGGAGCCCACTTAGCCCACACTTGGCCATTCAAGCCGCCACTGAGTTTGGTTTCCTTAGGCAGGACACCAGCGAGCTGCTTAAAATCAAACTGCTTAATCGCTAAACGCGCCTCACCCCGCGCCCCTAACTCGGCCTCTTCTTCTAAACAGAGCGAAGCCTCCCCTTGCACCCAGCAGTGGGCGGCGACGGTCACGCGCTCCATTCTCTGATCAAACGAGAGAGCGGTCGCCTGTTGTAATAACCATTGCCCTTGCGGTGAATTTAACCACATGCGCTCCAGCTCACCTTGCCAGCGCAGTGTGGGTTCAGTACGCAATCGGCCATTCATCGCCAAGCTGGTCGAAGCGAGATTGGAGGTGACATCGAGTGTCACCCCGTGTTTTCTCTGAGAGCCTTGTGCTTTTAACTCAACAGTATCAATTCGTTGATCTTGATACTGAATATCGCGCACTTGTAAGGTGAGCTCGCCTTGAGGCTCAGGCAGTGGCACGAGATTTCCTTGCAAAGTGACATGCCCAATCGAGCCTAACTCTTGCCATTGCAAGCTATCGGCATCCAGCACCAATTTGACCCGTGGCTGTTTGAGATCACCTCGCAGCAGCACATCGCCAATCACTTTGCCTTTCGCATCGGGCAGGGATTTACTCAAATCCGGAACATCCAACTCCACCGACATCCGCCACTGCTTACTCAACTGGCCTTTAGCGGTGAGGGAGTTCGGCCCATGCACTAAGGAAACTCCCTTAGTTTGTAACGCGATATCCCCTTGCCCTTGGACATCGGAGGCGCTGAGTTCGCCTAACATTTTAAGCGGATAATCACGTAATACCCCTTTAATGGCTAAGCGTGAAACCTCCACTTGCCAGCCACCTTGCTCAGTCAAAGCGCCAGAGGTATCAAGCTCACCACTGATCTTGCCTTCTGCGTCAGGCCATTGCAGACCGGGCTGAATATTTTTCAGGTTTAAACGAGCGGCCCAATTGAGCGAATTTTTCCAATTTGCCACAGCATTGCCCGTCACTAAGCCGCCAAGCGTATCAACTTTAAGTGATTGCAACGCGACTTCATCCAGATTGCCATGCCCTTGCAGGGCTAAACTCACATTCGGTAAATCTTTGCCCTGTAGCGCGCCCTGCAAGGCGAACTGATACTTGGCCAAGGAGCCCTGAATGCTTAACTCCGGAACCTCAACGTGATAATCCCCTTCCCCCAACATGGGCCACTGCGCTTTCACCTGACTCAGTTGCAGATCAAACGGTATATCGGCATCCAGCAGATTAAAGTGGCTGTTCAACTGCGCTTGAGCTAACGAGTCTAGATTGGCTTGTACAGTGAGATCCGCAAGACTACCCTGCGCGACCAGTGATAATGTTTGGCCTTTAAAATCAGCAAGATGCACTTGACTGCGCAGTTCTAACTGAATGGGATAATCTTGACTGAGCGTCGCTTGTGCGTTCAATTGCGCATCCAGCTCCGGCATGCTCAGCTCAAGACTAGAGATAGAGACGTCGTGCTGCGCGGCAGTCGCTTGCAAAGCTAGATGATTGACGATGATCGGCGTCTCTTGTTCTAAACGAAAATCACGAATATCGAAACGCGCTAACTCAATGTGCAGCGGGATCATCACATCTGGCAGTTGCAAAGGTTCTGCGCTATCAGAGGTTGCCGCTTGAACCGCCTCGGGTTCGGTTGAGGCTTCACTCTCCGCTAACGCAAGACGGATCCCCTGCCACTCGGTTTGCCCGATACGCAGGCGATTGCCTTGCCAAGACGCTCGCGTGGTCAATTGCTGCCACGCCACTCGGTTACCCAGAATATTTAATTCAATATCTTGTAGCGCTAACTGACCTAAGCGAATCGGGATGGGCGTGGAAATGTCTCCCAGCGGCTCAGAATCGCGCTCATCAGGTGTCGGTTCACTCTCTGCTAATGAGGGGAGATCTAACTTGACTCCAGATAGCGCCAGCTCATTGATACAGATACTGGGTTCCAATAAGCAGTTGGGGTTCATCGCCAAGCTTAGCTTTTGCACAGAAAAGCTCAGATTAAGCTCACTATCCGCATAATTGACCCCTTGCAAAGTAAAACGCGGAAACAGTGCGCCCTGCGCTTGCTCCACTTTCAACTGCGGCAATGCTTGCTGCGCGCCCCACAAAACCACATGCAAACCGGGGTTGGTAAACAGCGCCCCCGCCAAAGCCAGCACCAGCAAGATCACTAACACCAACAGCGACATAGAGAGCCATTTGGTCCACTTTAACGCCCGTTTGATCATAATTCAGGCCCTAAAGTGAAGTGGATTTTGAACTCATCGCCCGGCGCGGCATCCAGCCCCCATGCGAAATCGAGCCGAATAGGGCCAACGGGCGAAATCCAGCGGATCCCAGTACCGACCCCTTTCTTCCATTCAGGATTATCGTTAAACGCATCACCGACATCCACGAACATCGCCGCCCACCAGTTGCCGGTTAAACGGTATTGATATTCGATTGAGCTGGTGGCGATGTATTTCGCCCCTGTCAAAGCGCCACTGGCATCTTGCGGTGAAATCGACTTGTAACCGTATCCGCGCAAATTGTTATCACCACCGGCAAAGAAACGCAGCGAGGGCGAGAGTTGGTCAAATTCATCCACCAAGTTGGCTCCACCATCAACGCGAACTAAGGCGCGGTGATTGCGTGCATAAGTTCGTAACCAAGAAGACCCGGTTTGTAAACGCAATACCCGTGTTTCTGAAAGCAATGCTGGGTCGCCATATTCCAAGGTAATTGTCTGTTTATCGCCCCAAGTCAGTAAACCACTGTTGGAACGAGTCCGTGTACGGGTATAAGTCATCCCCGGCAATAAAAATTGGCTGTTATCATCTTGTAAACCCTGACGATAATTCTCTAAGAGATAACGAATAAAGACCGTGCGATGCCAGCCGCCATCCAACTGCCAATGGCGTTCAAGTGATAGATTAGATTCCAAGCTCTCGGTATCACGCTTGTCCAAATGCTTCATCCCGTACTGAATGCGATAGTACTCATTTAACGCATCTTCCAGTGGGATCTTGTAACCCGCCGTAATGGTCTGCTCTGGTATAGAAAGAGAGAAACTGCTGTCAAAACTGTGCCCTTGGCTGTTCACCCAAGGTTTCTTCCATTTTAATGAACCACGTACTCCAACGTCCGTGGAATAGCCTAAACCGGTTTCCAGTTGATTGCGTGCTTGCGGTGCTAAGGTCACCTTGATCGGCAACTCACGCCCCTCATCCAACTGCGATAAGTCCGGCTCAACAAACACCGAAGAGAACCAATCTGTATTGGAAAGATTTTGGTTAAACTCGCCGACTTGCGACACCAAATAAGGCTCGCCTTGTTTGAAAGGGCGCAGCGACATCACGCGATTTTCATCGATTTGACTGCCTTCGACCGTGGTCGCTCCAAACAGGTAACGGATCCCGCTATCAAAGTGCAAAATCACCCGAGCTTGATTCAGCTCTGGAATCACTTCCAGCCGGCTGGCCTGAAAATCACCATTAAAGTAGCCCTTTTGCAACGCCAAGTTACGAATGCCCGATTTGAGGTTGTCATACAGACTGTGATTAAGCGGCGCATCCACTCTCAAACCACTGCGGCGGATCAAACGTTGAAAATCGCGATCGCCTTCGGCTTCACCGCGGATCACAATATCAACCTCGCTCAAACGGGTCACTTCGCCCAAGGTCACTGCGGCGCGTAAACGCTGGTTATCTTCAGAGACAGTAAAATCGATACTGGGGTGGTAGTAGCCGAGTGCATTCAACGCTTCGGTCATACTTCTTTCCAGTTGAGATTGAAAACGCAGACTGGTGGAATAGTCTTGTGCCGCGATCGATGAGAGATACGCCTCCACGTTATCTTTCTCTGCGCCACTTATTCCAGTGATCTCGAGCTTCACATCGGCGTAAGATACGGCTGAAAACAGCCATAGCGAGATTAAAGCGGGAAGTGATTTTCGTCTCATGCTTGATTTAGACTCGTTATACAACGGTGACATTTTTGCTACAGACGCATCATAACGTCAATGCAACCCTGCGTCTGTACGAAAACCGTTAAATCTCCGGTCTGTATCGAAGATAATCAGGGCGTTGCTGCTTGCGATATTCAAAGAGACAGCGCCACCACTTCAGTAAGGAAACATCATGCTCGACAAACAAACCATGGTTACGGCACACAACGCCTTACCCGGTCGTACTACTGCGATGTCGATTGACGATACGCATTTCGTCAATGGCAGCTCGCTCACTGCCGCGCCACAATCCGGTCAACAACAAATCTTGATTGGTATGGGCTGCTTTTGGGGCGCTGAACGCCTGTTTTGGCAACTGGACGGAGTGATCTCGACCTCCGTTGGCTACTCAGGCGGTTTTACGCCCAATCCAACCTATGAAGAAGTGTGCAGTGGAAAAACTGGCCATACCGAGGTCGTGCGCGTCATTTTTGATCCAGAACGCCTGCCACTGACTGAACTGCTCCGCGCATTTTGGGAGCGTCACGACCCCACGCAAGGCATGCGTCAAGGCAACGATCGCGGAACGCAATACCGCTCAGCCATTTACACTTTCAGTGAAGATCAGCGCGAAATCGCAGAAGCCTCAAAAGCGGCTTATCAAGCCCTGCTGACGGCGCAACATCGTCCCTCGATTACCACTGAGATTCTGCCCGCAGGAGCGTATTACTTCGCGGAGACGTACCATCAGCAATATCTGGCCAAAAATCCGAATGGTTATTGTGGGCTCGGCGGTACAGGAGTCTGTTTCCCGCCACACTCCACACTCTAAATACATCTCAATGAGGGGAATTTCTCTTTCCCCTCATTTGTGTGCTATACCTTTGTTTGC
The DNA here is from genome assembly GCF_008369605.1 of Vibrio cholerae. Lineage (NCBI taxonomy): Bacteria > Pseudomonadati > Pseudomonadota > Gammaproteobacteria > Vibrionales > Vibrionaceae > Vibrio > Vibrio cholerae. The sequence goes on along the minus strand of NZ_CP043554.1, from coordinate 302,765 downwards.
TCAACTTGAGGAAACAAAACCATGAAAAATAAAACACTTATCGCCTTACTCTTGGCATGCTCTCCCACTCTAGCTTTCGCACACAACCTGACTATCGGCTCACCGGTACCTGCGGTTGGTGTCGAAAAGCACGGTGAAATCGTCCTACAAGACAATAACATCAACTATCAAAAATGGCGCTCTGCGGATCTACTTGGCAAGGTACGCGTCATTCAAGCGATTGCGGGCCGTAGCAGTTCAAAAGAGATGAATGCGCCACTGATGGCCGCGATCACCGCCGCGAAATTCCCAGCCGAGAGTTACCAAACCACCACCATCATCAATCAAGACGATGCCATTTGGGGCACCAGCTCTTTTGTGAAATCGTCCGCGCAAGACAGCAAAAAAGAGTTTCCTTGGTCATCTATGGTGCTTGATGAGTTTGGTCTCGTTGCCCAAGCCTGGCAGCTACAAGCGGAATCCTCTGCGATCATAGTTCAAGACAAACAAGGTAACGTGCTGTTTGTGAAAGAAGGGGCGCTCAACGAAGCGGACATTCAAACCGTACTGGGTTTGATTCAGCAAAATCTGTAATCTCCCCAAACGACTTGACGTTGCAGCTCACACTGCTGCAGCTTCAAGCAGGAAGAGGATGCCTTCATCCATCAATCACATCGGGTGAGTAAGGACTAACTTGCTCACCCGTTGACTGAGTGACATCTGCATACAAACTCATCAGAATCATCGCTTGCCTGATTTGTGACTTGTTATATTATAACAAGCCTCAATCACTGTCGGTTTTCAATCACTCTTGGTCGCACACGCTATGTCGTTACCTCAGCTACGTCCAACTCGCTTATCCATAGTGGCTATGCTCTCTGTGGTGCTGGCGCTTTGGTTTAACGTGGCCGTGATTGATCACCAACTTGATCTGCATCCTGAACATCATTTACAGCATGATTGTCAGTTGTTTGCCAGCGCGGCACATGGCCTCAAAACCAGTCAGTGGATATTGCCCAGTTGGCGTCAAAATCCACCACAAGCGAGGGTTGAACAACCTATCCAACGCGCTCAAGTGCTGCACTCCTATTTCGCTCGTTCACCACCTGCGGCATAAAACAAATCAAACCGATTGTTTCTTTTTTGTTTTATTAGGAGTTTTTCATGCATTACCCAACAATGATTGCGCTGATGGTTGGCGCGACACTTTCTGGCAACGTATTGGCCGATCATCACTCTGACCATCAACATCGTCAGCACGAGGCTCATGTGCATGGCCAAGTTGAACTGAACATTGCTCAAGATGGCCATGACCTGTTGCTGGAAATCACCGCACCGGGAGCCGATGTGGTCGGTTTTGAACACGCCCCTCAAGATGACGCGCAAAAACAAGCACTCGAAAAAGCCTTAGAGACCTTGCATCACCCAGAGAAGCTATTTGCACTCAGTGATAAAGCACAGTGCGAAAAACGTGAAGTGTTGATTAAACACACTTTAGGTGGCGAAGAGTACCAACACAGCCACGCTTATGGTGAAGGTGAAGAACACGAGCATCAGCACGGTGAAGGCGAGCATGACCATGATGAGCATCAACACGGCTCATTCACCGCTCAATATCAGTTCCACTGTGAAGCCGTCGATCAGCTCAAACAGATCGATACCCAATGGTTCCAATATTTCCCAAGCACAGAGAAAATCCAAGCCAATCTGTTAACGGAAAAGCAGCAAAGTGCGCTACAACTGAACGCTAAGCAAACGCTTATCAAACTGTAATGCCACCGCTCGGGATAGGTGACTCTCACCTATCCCTCATTGGAGATGCTTTGATTTTCCCTGCACACATGAGGAGCCATGATGCCTGCTCACCGTTCTGATCCTACTTCATCCGTGATTGAGTTGAATGATGTGGTGTTCTGTTGGCCGGGAGCCAGCTCACCCACCTTGGATATTGCCCATTTACAGATTGCTCGGGGTGAACACCTGTTTGTCAAAGGTCCCAGTGGCTGCGGCAAGTCCACGTTACTTAGCCTTTTAACCGGCATTAATACCGCAACACAAGGTGTCGTCTCTTTACTTGGCAGTGACTTAAGCCGCTTGAGTGCCAGTCAGCGCGATCGCTTCCGCGCTGACCATATAGGCTATATTTTCCAACAATTTAATCTGCTGCCTTATCTGTCGGTGTTAGATAACGTGACCTTACCATGCCACTTTTCCGCGTTGCGTAAACAGCAAGTGGATGGTCCCTTATCGCACAAAGCGCAATCACTGTTGGAAAGATTGCATCTGCCAAGCGCTTTACTGAATAAACCCGTGACCGAACTCAGTATCGGCCAGCAGCAACGCGTCGCCGCGGCGCGAGCACTGATGGGTGAGCCGCAACTCATCATCGCCGACGAACCCACGTCTGCCCTCGATTACGATAACCGTGAAGCTTTTATTGCTCTGCTGCGTGAAGAAGCGGAGCGAGTCGGTTCCACTTTAGTTTTTGTTAGCCATGACCCAACACTGGAAAAGCTTTTTGAGCGAAGTGTTCACTTACCTACTCTCAATCGTGCAGGAGGTTGGCAATGAAAGTTATCCTGAATTTAGCGTGGAAAAGCCTACTCAATCGCAAAGCAACGGCTCTGCTCACCGTGTTAACCGTTGCTATCGCCGTGGTGTTACTGCTCGGGGTAGAGCGCATCCGCACTCAAGCGAAAGAGAGTTTTGCCAATACCATTTCCGGTACCGATTTGATCGTCGGCGGACGCTCAGGGCAGGTTAATTTACTGCTCTATTCCGTGTTTCGGATTGGCAATGCCACCAACAATATTGATTGGAAAAGTTACCAAGAATTTAGCCAGCACCCGGCGGTGAAATGGGCAATTCCGATCTCTTTAGGGGATTCACATAAAGGATTTCGCGTACTTGGCACCAATCACAGCTATTTTGAACATTATCGTTACGGAAGTAAGCAACCACTGACTTTTTCCCAAGGGCGAGAGTTCAATGGGTTATTTGAAACCGTGATTGGCGCCGATGTCGCCCAAACGCTTGGCTATCAAGTCGGCAGCCAAATTATCATCGCCCATGGCATCAGTGATGTCGGCTTTAGCCGCCACGATAACCTGCCCTTTACTGTGGTCGGCATTTTGGCTCCCACGGGCACCCCAGTTGATAAAACTGTGCATGTTTCCTTAGAAGCGATAGAGGCGATCCATGTCGGTTGGGAGTCCGGTGCCAATCTTGGCCATCAACCCAGCGCCGAACAACTGGCACAGCGTGATTTCACGCCTAAGCAAATCACCGCCATGCTGGTTGGACTCAAATCAAAAATCCAAACTTTTGCCCTGCAGCGGCAGATCAATGACTATCCGCAAGAGCCGCTCAGCGCTATCATGCCCGGCGTAGCACTGCATGAACTGTGGGGTATGATGTCCGTCGCTGAACAAGCACTGATGGCTGTCTCCGTTTTTGTGGTGGTAGCAGGGTTGCTCGGCATGCTCAGTAGCTTGCTGACCAGCTTACAAGAGCGGCGCAGAGAGATGTCGATCTTACGTGCAATGGGCGCAAGGCCACAGCATGTATTTGCTTTGCTGGTCAGCGAAGCAAGTGTATTGACACTCGTGGGCATCCTGCTTGGCGTGAGTGTGCTTTATCTGCTACTGGCGCTCGCCGCGCCACTGATTGCAAGCCAGTACGGCATTCAAATTGCGCTGGCTGGGTTAACCGCTTATGAATGGCAGTTGCTCGGCTGCGTACAACTGGCAGGTATAGTGATTGGCTTTATTCCCGCACTGCGCGCTTATCGACAATCGCTCAGTGATGGCATGACCATTCGCTTATAGGAATAAAATAGGTGACTGACTCACAATGAGAAGGATCACAAGGAAGCATTCGATGAAACGTTTTATGTTGATAGCGAGCCTCATCATGGCGCCGCTGTTCTCAACGCCACTATTGGCTAATCAAGACACCACTGCCAGTGAGCAGGATGTGTTACAACTCGACTGGCTCGATCTCATTCCAGAAAATGAGCGCAACTTGTTTGATCAACAAGGTATGCCGATGCCGGATCATAACGGTAATGAACCAGCCAAGCAGCAACAGATTGGCACGGTCCGTAAGGAGCTGAACGGCAGTCGGGTCAAAATTCCCGGCTTTGTGATCCCGCTTGAAGGCGATGATAAGAAGGTCACCGAGTTTTTATTGGTGCCTTACTTTGGTGCGTGTATTCACGTGCCACCACCGCCACCTAACCAGATTATTTACGTCAAGTTTCCTAAAGGTGCTCCGATCCAAGAGCTGTGGGATGTGATTTATGTGATTGGGGAATTGAAAACCGAATCACTCAGTCATGATCTAGCGGAAACGGCTTACACCATTATCGGTACTGAGATCGCCGAATACGACGATATGTAACCGCAGAGAGAAAACGCTGTGCCCTCCCTGCGCTTGCGCGGGGAGGTTACACCAAATATTTCGATAGATACGCCAGTACCGAGAAATAGCCGATAAATAAGATTAATAGCGATAGGTACTTGGCTAATTTGCGCTCTTTCCAATACTTCATAGCCACCCCACAAAGATTAATAACAACTTTAACAATTTATTATCATTTGTGATAGCACAAAATTGTGCACTACGTCAGAGAGTTTCACTGGCTGCTCAGCGGCGAACAGAGTAAATTTTACAGCAGACCAAAAACGCAGCAGAGGCTTTCAGGAAGCGCATGGCGGACAATATGACGCCTGTTGTGATCGAGCATGACTCTCAACAGAGCCAAGAGAAACGAACCCACTCCCATTACGTCAAAGACAGTGGTAGCCGCATTTTGGTTATCGCCCGTCATCACGGCTTAGATGCCCAGCTATTAACAGAATCGCCGGAAAACAGCGCATTAGAACGAGCAGTACATCGCGAGCGACAACGTAAAGAGCAGCGCCAGAAAAACTTAGAGCAGATCATTAAGCTTGCGCACAGCTCTTGCCGTAATGAAAGCGCTGGCGACCCCGACCAAGATTGGCTATATCGCTTTTTTGATATGGCGCAGGACATTCACAATAGCTCCATGCAGCGCCTGTGGGCGCAAGTGCTGAAACGTGAAGTGACCAATCCCGGCTTTACCTCCATGAAAGCACTGAAGGTGCTGCAGGATATGACGCCCAAAGAAGCGCAGATTTTACAACGCGCCGCCGCGCTGGCGTGCAGTTTTGGCTCAGACACCAGCTTGAAATTGCTGATTGGCTATAAAGCGCAAAATAGCTTGTTTAGTCTCGGCAAGCGCATAACCACCCAAGCCATCAATATAGGCAATCATCAACTGCCTTATTCCAGCTTGTTGGTATTGATTGAGCTGGGTCTTTTGCACGCAACGGAATTGGAATCGGGCGAGATTGAAGCCGAACCCGCCCTACTCCTTAGCTATCAGGGTAAAAATCTGCATCTGCAGCCGACCAGCAAAGGCGTGCGCCTGATCTATTATCGTTTTAGCCCAACCGGCAATGAACTGTGTCGACTGCTCGGTAACAAACCCAATATGACTTATTACGATCAACTGGTCGCACTTCTGACTCAGAAATTCACCGTACAGACTGAAGTAAGCAGCAGCTCGATTCACCACACCGTCTGATGACATGCCCTCAATAAAGAGATCAAAAAAGCGACCGGACGGTCGCTTTGGGTTTATTTTGAATCTAAAGAGTTATACCCAACGTTGAATGATATGACGCTCTGCTAACGCCTGTAGGCACTGCGCCACCAACTCATCCACGCTTTTTTCACCCGCCGGTAAATCGATATCCGGATTGAGCGGCGCTTCATAGGCGGAATCAATCCCAGTAAATTGGCGAATTTCTCCGGCGCGCGCCTTTTTGTACAAGCCTTTCGGGTCACGCGCTTCGCACACATCGAGTGATGTGTTGACGTACACCTCTAGAAACTCGCCATTTGGCAACAAGTCACGCACCATTTGGCGCTCAGCGCGATGGGGTGAAATAAACGCGGTCAGCACAATCAAACCCGCATCCGCCATCAGTTTGGCAAGCTCACCAATGCGGCGAATGTTTTCCCGTCTATCCTGTTCAGAAAAGCCGAGATCGCTACACAAACCGTGACGTACGTTATCACCATCCAGCAGATAAGTGTGATACCCAAGCGCCGCTAAACGGTTCTCAAGCGCCCCTGCCACGGTCGATTTGCCCGCACCCGATAAACCGGTAAACCAGAGTACCGCAGGGCGCTGCTGTTTCAGTGCCGCACGTTGCGCTTTATCCACCTCATGACGATGCCACACCACATTCTCTGGCTTGGCATCTTGTTCAAAGCGCAGGCTGTCTGCTTGCTTACTCATCCATCCTCACTCACGCTTTACCTAAGCGGCTTAAATCAATCGCTTGCCAATGTGGGAAGTGCTTACGCACCAAGGCATTGAGCTCAAGTTCAAAGGCTGAAAACGACTCGGTTTGGCCAGTGATATTTTGCAAACTGTCACGCACTAAACCCGCGCCAACGGTCACGTTTGTCAGGCGGTCGATAATGATGAAACCACCGGTATCGGCACAATCCAGATATTTATCCAGCGCGACAGTTTGGGTAAACGTCCACTCGCACAACCCAATCCCATTAAGCGGTAAACTCTCGGCATGGTAGGTCGACAAGTTATTGATGTCGTACTGATGACGCACCGCTTTTACTTGACCGACGGTTTTCTTGCCCGCGATTTTAATATCGTAATCACGCCCCACTTGCAGTGGCTGTTCTGTCATCCACACCACATCCGCCAACAAATGATTAGTGCTGTCGACTTGCGCACTTTCCAGCACAATTAAATCACCACGGCTAATATCAATTTCATCAGCCAGTGTCAAAGTGACCGCCAAACCGGCTTGTGCTTGAGGCAAATCGCCATCAAAAGTCACAATTCTTGTCACGGTTGAGGTTTTCCCCGATGGCAGCGCTTTGATTTTATCGCCGACTTTCACCACTCCAGAAGCAATCGTACCCGCGAAACCGCGAAAATCGAGGTTAGGACGATTCACATACTGTACTGGGAAGCGAAACGCACCACTGCTCTTGTCGCGATCAATATCGACATTTTCCAGTAGCTCAAGCAGTGATGGGCCTTGATACCAATCCATCAAACGGCTTTTTTCGACCACGTTATCGCCTTCCAATGCCGAAAGCGGGATGATCTGAATCTCGGTCTCTCCCTGTAAATGCTTTGAAAACTCAAGATATTCTGCGCGGATCTGTTCAAAACGATCTTGCGAATAATCGACCAGATCCATTTTGTTGACCGCCACAATAAAGTGTTTCAAGCCAAGTAAGTTGGAGATAAATGAGTGACGACGCGTTTGATCCAGCACGCCTTTACGCGCGTCAATCAAGATCACCGCCAGATCACAAGTCGATGCGCCTGTCGCCATATTACGGGTGTACTGCTCATGCCCCGGTGTATCGGCAATGATGAATTTGCGCTTCTGGGTTGAGAAATAACGATACGCCACATCAATCGTGATGCCTTGCTCACGCTCAGCTTGCAAACCATCCACCAGCAGCGCTAAGTCTGGGCGACTGCCCGTGGTGCCAACTCGCTGGCTATCGTTATGGACTGCGGCCAGTTGATCTTCATAAATCTGCTTTGAATCGTGGAGCAAACGACCGATCAGAGTGCTTTTACCATCATCGACCGAGCCACAAGTTAAGAATCTCAGTAACGATTTGTGTTGATGCTGATTGAGGTAACCTTCAATACCGAGCTCAGCGAGCTGCTCTTTGACTGCATTGTTCATACGCTTTCCTTCGATCCTTAGAAGTAACCTTGACGTTTTTTCAGTTCCATTGATCCCGACTGATCGTGGTCGATCGCGCGGCCTTGGCGCTCACTGGAGGTCGCCACCAGCATCTCTTCAATAATCTCGGTCAATGTATTGGCTTGTGACTCGATGGCTCCGGTGAGTGGGTAACAGCCTAAGGTGCGAAAACGCACGCTCTTGTGCTCAATCTGTTCACCTTCGCGCAGCTTCATACGATCATCGTCCACCATGATCAGCATGCCATCACGCTGTACGACTGGGCGGACATCCGCCAGATAGAGCGGAACAATCTCAATGTTTTCCAAATAGATGTATTGCCAGATATCCAGCTCCGTCCAGTTCGAGAGCGGGAACACCCGAATGCTTTCACCCTTGTTGATCTGGCCGTTATAGGTGCGCCATAGCTCTGGGCGCTGGTTTTTTGGATCCCAAGTGTGGTTTTTATCGCGAAAAGAGTAGACACGCTCTTTGGCACGCGATTTCTCTTCATCGCGACGCGCACCACCAAAGGCCGCATCAAAACCATATTTGTTCAACGCCTGCTTCAAGCCTTGGGTTTTCATGATGTCGGTGTGCTTAGAGGAGCCGTGATCAAATGGGTTGATCCCCGCCGCCAAACCTTCTGGATTTTTATGCACGATAAGATCAAAGCCGTACTTTTTGGCCGTCGCATCACGAAACGTAATCATGTCACGAAACTTCCAGTCGGTATCGACGTGCAACAAAGGAAAAGGGATCTTGCCCGGATAAAACGCTTTGCGCGTTAAATGCAACATCACCGATGAATCCTTGCCAATCGAGTACATCATCACCGGATTATCAAATTCGGCCGCCACTTCACGAATGATGTGGATGCTTTCTGCTTCCAACTGTTTTAAATGGGTTAAACGCTGTTGATCCATTTTACCTGCTTCCTTTTCGCTTGCCTGACGGCGGCGCACTGCCCTTAAGCAGCGCCGTAGTGTGAAATTTTAAGTAGTGACCAAGAAGATAAGTGCGGCACCTTACGCTGACTGCGCCGCATCAAGCTGCTGTGTTGTGCCTTGTTCGCCAAACCAGTGCAGCTTGGCGGCAAGCGCGACCACTTCACCCACCACAATCAGCGCCGGAGATTGCGCTTGGCTGGCTAAACTAGGCAAAGTTTGCAATGTACCAATCAGCACCTGTTGATTGACTTGAGTGCCACGTTCAATGATTGCCACAGGCGTGCTCGCTTGACGGCCATGCAACTGGAGCTGTTCAGCGATTGCCGCAGCGTTGCTCAAGCCCATGTAAATCACTAAGGTTTGCTTACCACGCGCCAGCGTTGACCAATCCAGATCCTTGGCTTGCGCTTTTAAATGGCCGGTGACAAACAGCGCCGATTGGGCGTAATCACGATGAGTGAGCGGAATGCCGGCATACGCCGTTGCACCAGCGGCTGCGGTGATGCCGGGGACAACCTGAAATTTCACGCCAGCTTCAAACAGCACTTCTAGCTCTTCCCCACCGCGGCCAAACATAAAAGGGTCGCCGCCTTTGATGCGCACCACGCGATAACCTTGACGGGCAAAATCGACCAAGAGTTGATTGGTTTTCTCCTGCGGCACACTGTGATGGCCTGCGCGTTTCCCCACACAGACTAAAATCGTCTCGCTTGGGATGAGCGCCATGATTTCATCGGACACTAAATAGTCGTAGAGCACCACATCCGCTTGTTGGAGATAACTGAGTGCTTTGACTGTGAGTAGCTCAGGATCGCCTGGGCCTGCGCCCACCAGCGCCACTTCTCCTGCTTGCAGTTGGCTACGCGCGGCACGCACATAACCTGAGCCTTCTACAACGGCTAAGCGAGGGGTTTTACGAAGGGGAGTTACCGCATCCTGCGCCATAATCTTGATCCTTAATTGGTCTGTTGCAGGCATTATGAGCAGTTACGGTTATTACCTGAAATTCTATAATTTCATTTTTTATTCCAAAAGCTGATATAAGCGGAGCGAAATGGGCATAAAAGCCTAAGCTCAGCAGATTACTCGACACAGTCAGGACAACAGCAGCATGCCAACTGGGATCAACCGGGCAATTTCAGACAAAGGTATCGCGTCACATCACAATTTGGTTATGAGTGAAACCTTTGTTTCATCGACTTTTGTTACATTTATCGAGTTGTTTTTATTTCCTCCTTCTGTCACTCATTCTGGAGTCTGTGATGACCATGATGATCAAACCTGTTTCTTTAGCGGTACTTGGCGGCCTGTTAGCTATGGCGGGCCCTGTAATGGCCGATACGATCAAACTACGTATTGTTGAAACCACGGATATTCATACCAATTTGATGGATTATGACTACTACAAAGATAAAGCCTCCGATCAAATTGGCCTGACGCGCGCCGCCACGCTTGTCAAACAAGCTCGCGCCGAAGTCGAAAACAGTGTGCTGGTCGATAACGGTGATTTGATCCAAGGTAGCCCGATGGGTGACTACATGGCAGCGAAAGGCATCAAGGCTGGCGAAGTGCACCCCGTTTATAAAGCCATGAATCCGCTAGGTTATGATGTGGGTAACATAGGTAACCACGAATTTAACTACGGCCTTGAGTTTTTAAAAGAGACCATCAACGATGCCGCCTTCCCCTACATAAACGCCAACGTGTTTGATGCCAAAACAGGTCAGCACTTATTCACGCCTTATGTGATTAAAGAGCACAGCTTTAAAGATACCGATGGAGAGGCACATACCATCAAGGTCGGTTATATCGGATTTGTTCCGCCCCAAATCATGGTGTGGGATAAGAAAAATCTCGAAGGTAAAGTGACCGCAGCCGATATCAAACAGACCGCAGAAAAACTTATCCCTGAGATGAAAGCCAAAGGCGCGGATGTGATTGTCGCCATCCCCCACTCTGGGATCAGCACCGATGAATACCAAGCTGGCGCAGAAAACTCGGTTTACTATCTGACCCAAGTGAAAGGCATTGATGCGATTGCTTTTGGTCACTCTCACGCCGTCTTCCCGGGTAAAGATTTTGCTAATGTACCGGGCGCAGATATCGATAAAGGTACCATCAATGGCGTGACCGCTGTGATGCCGGGCCGTTGGGGTAGCCATGTTGGGGTGATGGATCTGACCTTAGAAAAACAGCAAGGTCGGTGGGCAGTGACTTCCGGTCAATCCGAAGCTCGCCCAATCTTTGACAAAGCCAATAAGAAAGCGCTTGTCGAAGCCGATGCCACTATGGTGCAAGCGCTGCAACACGATCATCAAGGTACACGCGACTTTGTTAACCAGCCAATCGGCAAAGCGAACGACGTGATGTACAGCTTCTTATCACTGGTGCAAGATGACCCAACGGTACAAATCGTCAACCTCGCGCAGAAAGATTATGTCGAGCGCTTTATTCAAGGCGATCCAAACCTTGATGGTTTGCCAGTGCTATCTGCCGCTGCGCCTTTCAAAGCCGGTGGCCGTAAAGACGATCCTAACGGTTTCACTGAAGTGGAAGCGGGCGAGCTGACTTTCCGTAATGCCGCCGACCTTTACCTGTACCCGAACACCTTAGTCACCATGAAAGTGAGCGGTCAGCAGCTTAAAGAGTGGTTAGAGTGCTCAGCAGGCCAGTTTAACCAGATTGATGTGACGTCTAGCGCACCGCAATCTCTCATCAACTGGGATGGCTTCCGCACTTACAACTTTGATGTGATTGATGGCGTCAATTACCAGATCGATGTGACTCAGCCTGCGCGCTACGATGGTGACTGCAAACTGATCAACCCGAATTCACAGCGCATCGTGCAACTGACTTATCAAGGTAAGCCAATTGATACCCAACAAACCTTCTTGATCGCCACCAACAACTATCGTGCCTACAGCAACAAATTCCCCGGCACAGGCGCTGAGTTTGTCGCGTTTGATTCCCCCGATGAAAACCGCACGGTAGTGGCCGATTACATCGCTCGCGTGAGTAAGGACAAAGGCGAAGTGACGCCAAGTGCGGACAACAACTGGTCATTTGCTCCGATCAGCAGCAAAACCAAGCTGGATATTCGCTTTGAAACCTCACCAAGCGATAAAGCCACCCAGTTTATTAAACAAAAAGGTCAATATCCGATGACCCAAATCGCGACCGATGACGTCGGCTTCGCGGTGTATCGCATCGACTTACAAAAATAAGCATCAATAACCCCCTATTGAAACGGCAACCAATACAGCAGCTGCTTCAAGTCACTTGGGTTATCACGTAAAGTAGACAGCCACCTAGAGTGGCTGTTTTCTTTTCTATGAGGCTTTTATGCAAGCACTGTTTCACGCTTATCTAAAACAGCATGGTTTTTCCGATGCCGAATGTACGCAATTGCAAAGTGTCGCTCAGCCACTCGAGCTGCCAACACGACATGTCTTGGTCGCACAAGGAGAAACCACTCCCTTTGCCTATTGGGTGCTCGCAGGGCTGTGCCACGCTTGCTATCTCACCGAAGAGGGCAAAAGTTTCAGTAAAGAGTTTTATTGGGAGCAAGACTGGGCGATTGGTTTTGAAAGTTTGCTGCGTGAGCAAGCCTCACCCTTCATGCTGGAAACCTTATCTCCAGTACAACTGATGGGCGTACCGATTGATGTGTTACGTGAATGGCGCTCTAGTGGTCACCCGCTCTATCAACGTTTACTTGAGACACAACTGCTGTACAAGGAGCAAAAAGAGCGCTTTATGTTGCTCTATCGCCCAGAACAGCGTTACCAAGTGATGTGTGCTCAGTTTCCAGATTTGATGGCGCGGCTTTGCGATCATCACATCGCCGCATATTTGGGGATAACGCCAATTAGCCTCAGCCGCATTAAAGCGCGGCTGAGACAGGACGCGTAATATTATTTGAGTAAGCGAGCGCGGAACTGGCGTCCCTTCATCTTACCGTTGGCAATTTTATTCAGCGCTTTGTGGGCGATTTTCTTCTGCACGGCCACATAAGCACGCATCGGGAACAGGTTAATCTTGCCGATATGCTCCGCGGTCAGTTCGCCATCACTGGTCAGTGCACCAAGGATATCACCGGGACGCACCTTATCTTTCTTACCACCGTCAATCTGAATGGTGACCATATTCGCCGCGTAAGGACGAGCGCCTGCAGCAGGTTGCGGCAAGGTTGAAGGTTCAATCGCGATATCCATGTACTCATCAATTTGCGCCACACGGTAGCTCTCGTTGTCACTAAAGAAGCTAAACGCTAAGCCCTTACTTCCCGCACGACCAGTACGCCCGATGCGATGTACATGCACTTCAGGATCGCGAGACAGATCGTAGTTAAACACTGCATCAAGGTTATCGACATCCAGACCACGAGCCGCAACATCGGTCGCCACCAGAATAGAAATACTCTTATTGGCAAATTGCACTAAGGCTTGGTCGCGCTCACGCTGCTCCATATCACCATGCAGTTCAATCACGCTAAAACCGCTTTGATGCAGGGCATCGGCAACATTTTGTACTTCACGTTTGGTGTTACAGAACACCACCGAAGAAGTCGGTTGATGGTGCAAGAGCAACGTTTCCAGAGCCTCATCACGCGCAGCACTGCCTTCTACTTTGTAGAAATATTGACGAATGCTTGAAGTATCGTGGGTCGCCTCAACTTTAATCATCAGCGCATTGCGAGTCACGCTTTGTGCAATCTGCTCAATGCTAGCGGGATAAGTTGCACTAAACAGCAAGGTTTGACGCTCGGCTGGCGCGGCAGCAATGATCGCCTCCAGCGCTTCTTGGAAACCCATTTCGAGCATGCGGTCAGCTTCATCCAACACCAAGGTATTGAGCTCACTCAGATCGATACGATCTTTACTCAAATGATCCAAAATCCGTCCCGGCGTTCCAACCAAGATATGCGCGCCATGCTCAAGGGATCCGATCTGCGGCCCCATTGGCATACCGCCACACAGCGTCAACACTTTGATATTGTGGATAGCACGCCCTAGCGTACGAATATCGGTCGCGACTTGATCGGCCAACTCACGTGTTGGACACAGCACCAAGGCTTGTACACGAAAGCGCTTCACATTGAGGTTGGAAAGTACCCCAAGACCAAACGCAGCGGTTTTACCGGAGCCTGTTTTGCCTTGGCCAATCACATCCTGCCCTTTAAGGATCGCAGGAAGAGATTGTGCCTGAATCGGAGTCATAGTGGCAAACCCCATGGTTTCAAGGTTAGCAAGAAGTTCAGGCTTCAGATTCAAAGCAGCAAAAGAGTTGGCGTTCAAGGGGTGTCCTCAGTGTGACGAAAAAAGAAGCGCTATTATCGTTATTTTGCGCCCGAGCTCCAGTGAATCTTGATTTAAATTTTCTTGCTTGCCCTTAACCTTTGTTAACGCTGGTTTTTACGCTGCCTGCTACAGTACTGCTATTCCTATCCGCCCATACTCAAATGACTTGCAGTTGCAGCATCTCATAGGAAGTGGATAGATTTCATATTTAAGGAGATAAAGATGATCAACTGGCAATGTATCCCTTTTTGCCAATTAACCACCCAACAGCTGTACGAACTACTCAAACTGCGTGTCGATGTTTTTGTGGTCGAGCAGACCTGCCCCTACCCGGAATTGGATAACAAAGATACGCTCAACGAAGTGCATCACCTGCTGGGTTATCAAGATGGAGAGCTCGTCGCTTGCGCACGTCTACTGCCGGCCGGGGTGAGCTATCCTAGTGTTAGCCTTGGCCGTGTGGCGACTAAGGCCAGTGCACGTGGCAATGGCTTAGGACACCAACTATTGCAAACGGCACTTGAGCAGTGTCAAAACTTATGGCCACAACAATCGATTGAAATTGGTGCACAGGAGCATCTGCGCGAGTTTTATGCTCGCTATGGCTTTGTCGCAACCTCAGAAACCTATCTAGAAGATGGCATTCCTCACATTGATATGAAAAGAGCCTAACCATGAACCCTGTAGCGTTAGCTGTTTGGCTACTGGTTCTGGGCAATTTGGCGGCTTCGCTCTCTGATGTGGCAGTCAAAATGCTGCAAGGTGAAGTCGTACCTTTTCAATATATGTTCTTGCGCCAACTCTTTGCTTTTGCCCTCATCTGGCCCGTGTGGCGAAAACAGCCCAAAGTCTTACGTCAACTGCATGATCCTAAAGTTACCCTAATCCGCGCTCATTTAGTGCTACTGGGCGCTGGCTGTATGGTGGTCGCGATTTCGTATTTACCCTTAGCCACCGCCAATGCGGTGTTTTACGCCGCGCCACTATTGATGCTGCCTCTCTCAATTCTGTTTCTGAAAGAGAGACCAAGCCGCGGCAAGGTTATCGCAACCGTCACCGGCTTTCTTGGGGTACTGATTGTCTTGCGCCCGTCGCAATTTCATTGGGCAGCCCTGTTTGCCTTGGGTACGGCATGTTCGTTGGCACTCTTTAACCTACTCGCTCGCACCATCCCTGAGCGCCAACCTGTCGTGACCACACTTATGTGGACCACACTTTTTTCACTCCCCATTTCCGGCTTACTGGCGGCCGCCTATTGGCAGCCGCTCAGCTTATCTCAGTGGTTATGGATTGCTGCAAGTTCAGGATTGATTTTGCTCTACAACGGTTTGGCCGTTGCCGCATATCAGAAAGCGCCAGCCAGCCAAATCGCACTGGCTGAGTATTCAGGATTGATCTTTGTTGCGGCTTTTGGCGCATTCTGGTTTGCTGAAATGCTGGACGCACTGACTTGGCTGGGGATTGGAATGATTATTCTGCCTCTGTTGCCTAGCGCATGGCTGGCAAAGTGGCGGGAATTACTTACTGCGCCCAAAGCCACCATCAGAGAGACGGAAGAACATCACTGATTGGTTATTACGTTCAAGCTGCAAAATGTCTAATTGGCCGTTTTCCGCCAATTTAAAGCGGATCAGTTGACCGGCTTGGATTTGGCTCAGCGGTTTATCAGAACCTTCCACCTTAACCAGCGCATTAATATCAGTGAGTGGTAGCTCGTTGTTACGAAACACCTGGGACAAAGTATCCCCCTGACGCACCACGTACTCTTGCCATGCCGAAGATTTAAGGGCGGTTTGCGCTTGCGTGCGTTGTTCACTCAAGCTTTGCGTATTGATCCCAACCTCAATCCGCTTTGACGTAGCAGGAGTTTCAGCCGCCACGTCTTGCTTGTCCGGCAAAGGGATCACCATCAATACCAACACAGCTGGCGTGAGCACCATCAAGCCACGACGATGAAAAGGAGGCAAGCGCAACCATAACGCATGCAGTTGTTGGCGATAGCGTGGCCAATCCAATTGCTGCCAATAATTCTGCACTTTGGCCAGATAATCAGTTTGCTGCGGCTTCTTGTGGCGGCGGTTCATGTTCAAAGTCCTTTAATTACTTGCCCACAGTATAAAAATTCATGAGGTTAGAGTATAGAGTCGAGTGACATGAAAGCCAAAGCTTGACACAAACTTGAAGTTTTTCGCTGAACTTTCTGCGACAAGTCACACCGAACGGATAGCAACGATTGGGCGCTAAACGTTTCATCACTCTACCTAACCTGCTATTCTGTCGCCTTTATTGAACGACCAAGAGTGACTTTTATGTCTGAAGTAAAATTTGAAACCGTAGAACAGAAAGCAAGCTACGGCATTGGCCTACAAATGGGTCAACAGTTGGCAGGTAGTGGCCTTGAAGGCTTAAACGTAGCGGCAATTGCTGCGGGTATCGCCACCGCTCTTGTTGGCGAGCAGCCAGCGATTTCTGTTGATGAGATCAACCAAGCTCTACATGCGATTCATATGCGTGCTGAAGAAGCCCGCCAAGAAGCCGCTAAAGTGGCCGCTTCTGAAGGTGAAGCTTTCCTGAAAGATAATGCTCTACGTCCAGAAGTGACGGTTCTTGAGTCGGGCCTGCAGTACGAAGTACTGGTTAAAGGTAATGGCGCAATCCCAACATCCGATAAGTCAGTTCGCGTACACTACCACGGCCAACTGGTTGATGGCACTGTGTTTGATAGCTCAGTATCACGCGGCCAACCTGCTGAATTCCCGGTGACAGGCGTGATCCGCGGTTGGGTTGAAGCTCTGCAACTGATGCCTGTTGGTTCTAAGTGGAAACTCTACATTCCACACAACCTTGCTTATGGCGAGCGTGGCGCAGGCGCAGCGATTCCTCCGTTTGCAGCGTTAGTATTTGAAGTCGAACTGCTGGATATCCTGTAAGTTTCGCTTTCGCAATTATGTGACAAAGAGCGACCCACTGGGTCGCTCTTTTTTCATTAAACTATCTCACATCCAAGGTTTCGATCTGAACCTTCGAACCGAATAAGAAAATACGTTACGCGCCATTTATGGAGAGTGATCATGCATTATCGTTTTACTGCCTTACTTATTTCGACGCTCGCCAGCACATCCGCTCTGGCTTTCCCTGACCTCAAATCTTTAGGTTCAAACGACCTCGCTGGATTAGTTGGTGAAACCCTCTCCCAATCCAAAGCAACCCAAGAGTTATTGACTCAATTTACCAGTCAATTTCCTCTTTCACCGCAACAAGCGGGAGGTGGCGTAGCAACCTTGCTTGCACAGGCTCAAAACAACCTAAATGCCGATCAAAAAAGCGAGTTGCTCCAATTAATCCCAAACCTTAATGATTTGAATGGTCTCATCCCAAATCAAAACCTCAGCACAATTTTGCAACGCAAAGAAGTGAACCAAGCCTTTAATACATTAGGACTGGATGCCAGCATGGTTGAACAGTTCGTGCCTGTTTTGATGCAATACCTGACTCAGCAAGGTGCGAGTCAAGACCTATTGGCGTCATTAGGTAAGCTATGGCAGTAATGCCATGCCCACTATCGATATACAGTGTGAAATCGAGATACAGTGTGAAAAAGCACAACACCCACTTTTCACACCCAGATAAAGCAGAAAATAGAAATAAAAAAGCCGGGCTAGCCCGGCTCTTTTATTGCATGACGAACTGATTACTCAGCAGCAGCTTCAACAGCAGCTTCTGGGCGATCAACCAGCTCAATGTATGCCATTGGAGCTTTGTCACCTGCACGGAAACCACACTTCAGAATACGAGTGTAGCCGCCTTGACGTGCAGCGAAACGTGGACCTAGTTCGTTAAACAGTTTTGCTACCACTTCGTTATCACGAGTGCGAGCAAATGCTAGACGACGGTTAGCAACACTGTCAGTCTTAGCTAGTGTAATCAAAGGCTCAACGACGCGACGCAGCTCTTTCGCTTTTGGCAAAGTAGTCTTGATAACTTCATGACGTACTAGAGAGCTAGCCATGTTGCTGAACATCGCTTTGCGATGACTGCTGTTGCGGTTGAGTTGACGACCACTCTTACGATGGCGCATGACCTAATCCTTCTAACTAATATCGATTAATCTTCAGCGATTGACGCTGGTGGCCAGTTTTCTAGACGCATGCCCAGAGACAGACCACGTGATGCAAGCACGTCTTTAATCTCTGTAAGAGACTTCTTACCGAGGTTTGGCGTTTTAAGAAGCTCAACCTCAGTGCGCTGTACCAGATCACCGATGTAGTGAATCGCTTCTGCTTTCAGACAGTTAGCAGAGCGAACTGTTAGTTCAAGATCGTCTACAGGACGCAGTAGGATCGGATCGAATTCTGGCTTCTCTTCCTTCTCCTCAGGTACACGTACATCACGAAGATCTACGAACGCATCCAATTGCTCAGCAAGAATTGTTGCTGCGCGACGGATTGCTTCCTCAGGCTCAAGAGTACCGTTAGTTTCCATATCGATAACAAGCTTGTCCAAGTCAGTACGCTGTTCAACACGAGCTGCTTCAACAGAGTAGGCAATTTTGTCTACTGGGCTGAAAGTCGCGTCAACAAGCAAACGACCAATTGGACGCTCATCTTCTTCAGTATGGATACGGGCAGAAGCTGGAACATAACCACGACCACGTTCTACTTTGATACGCATAGCGATCGCAGCATTGTCAGAAGTTAAATGACAAATAACGTGTTCAGGGTTTACGATCTCTACATCACCGTCATGGGTGATGTCACCTGCAACCACAGGGCCCGAGCCTGATTTGTTCAGTGTAATGAACACTTCATCTTTGCCTTCGGCAACGCGAACAGCCAGACCTTTCAGGTTCAAGAGAATCTCAAGGATATCTTCCTGAACACCTTCTTTGGTGCTGTACTCGTGAAGAACGCCTTCAATCTCTACTTCAGTCACAGCACAACCTGGCATTGAAGATAGAAGAATACGGCGAAGTGCATTACCCAGAGTATGGCCGAAACCACGCTCTAACGGCTCAAGAGTTACTTTTGCGTGTGTCGTGCTGATTTGTTCGATATCAACAAGACGTGGCTTAAGAAATTCTGTTACAGAACCCTGCATTGTGTCCTCTCTTTAGTTTAAACCTTACTTAGAGTAAAGCTCGACGATCAATTGTTCGTTGATGTCAGCAGACAGATCGGAACGCTCAGGCATACGCTTGAAAGTACCTTCCATCGTGTTTACATCGACTTCAATCCAAGTTGGTTTTTCGCGTTGTTCAGCAACTTCTAGAGCCGCTTTGATGCGAGATTGCTTTTTCGCTTTCTCACGAACTGCAACAACGTCGTTTGCCGCAACATTGAAAGAAGGAACGTTTACTACTTTACCGTTTACTAGGATAGCTTTGTGGCTAACCAGCTGACGTGCTTCAGCGCGAGTTGCACCAAAACCCATACGGTAAACTACGTTATCCAGACGACCTTCCAGAAGCTGAAGCAGGTTTTCACCTGTGTTGCCTTTCAGGCGAGCAGCTTCTTTGTAGTAGTTACGGAATTGTTTTTCTAAAACGCCATAAATACGACGAACTTTTTGCTTCTCACGAAGCTGAACGCCATACTCAGACAGACGACCGCGACGAGCGCCGTGTACGCCTGGTGCGTTATCAATTTTACACTTGGTATCAATCGCACGAACGCCTGACTTAAGGAACAAGTCAGTACCTTCGCGGCGGCTAAGCTTCAGCTTAGGACCCAAATATCTTGCCATGATCTTTCTCCAATCTTCCTAGAAACGTTAAACGCGACGTTTCTTCGGTGGACGACAACCGTTATGAGGGATTGGTGTAGCATCAACGATGTTCGTGATACGGAAACCAGCTGCATTCAGAGCGCGAACAGTAGATTCACGACCTGGACCAGGACCCTTAACCATAACCTCTAGGTTCTTTAGGCCGTATTCTTTAGCCATTTCAGCACAACGCTCAGCAGCAACCTGTGCAGCGAACGGAGTAGACTTACGAGAACCGCGGAAACCAGAACCACCAGCAGTTGCCCAAGCAAGAGCATTACCTTGACGGTCCGTAATGGTTACGATTGTGTTGTTGAAAGATGCGTGGATATGCGCTACGCCATCAGCAACTTGCTTGCGTACACGCTTACGTGCGCGAGTTGGTTGTTTAGCCATTGTACTCTACCCTTCCCGATTATTTCTTGATCGGCTTACGCGGACCCTTACGGGTGCGAGCGTTGGTTTTAGTACGCTGTCCACGTAGTGGTAGACTGCGACGATGACGAAGACCACGGTAACAACCAAGATCCATTAGGCGCTTGATGTTCATGGAAACTTCACGACGTAGATCACCCTCTACAGTGTACTTAGCTACACCATCACGCAGTTGATCGATCTGCTCTTCAGTTAGTTCACTGATCTTAACACTCTCAGCAATACCCAGGTCAGCTAGAATAGCTTTTGAACGAGTTTTGCCGATACCGTAGATCGCAGTTAGAGCGATTACAGCGTGTTTATGATCAGGAATGTTAATGCCTGCTATACGGGCCACTATGCACTCCTAGTACTTTCATCAAAGAATTACCCGCAACAAAGCCCGTCGAGGATACGTTGCGGTATACTACTTCTTTTGCACGCAAAAGGTAGGCCGAGGAATATACTCGACACTACCTTAATTTTCAAGTAAAAAATTTCTGCTAATTAGCCTTGGCGCTGCTTGTGCTTTGGCTCACTGCAAATCACGCGAACGACACCGTTACGCTTGATAACTTTACAGTTACGGCAGATTTTTTTAACGGAAGCACGAACTTTCATTGCTAAACTCCGTAAATCTATCTGAACTGCCTGCCGTATTAACGGCCGTAGCCTTTCAGATTTGCTTTTTTCAACACAGACTCATATTGATGAGACATCAAATGGGTCTGTACCTGTGCCATAAAGTCCATGATCACGACAACTACAATCAGTAGTGATGTGCCGCCAAAGTAGAAACGTACGTTCCAAGCGACCATCATGAACTCAGGGATCAGACAGATAAAAGTAATATACAGTGCACCTGCAAGGGTTAAACGTGTCATTACTTTATCGATATATTTCGCTGTCTGCTCACCTGGGCGGATACCGGGTACGAATGCACCAGACTTCTTCAAGTTATCTGCCGTTTCACGCGGGTTAAACACCAACGCGGTATAGAAGAAACAGAAGAAGATAATCGCCGCTGCATAAAGCATTACATACAGAGGCTGGCCTGGGCTCAAAGCTAAAGACACATCAGTTAGCCAACCGAATGTGCTGCTTTCGCCGTTCTGACCAAACCACTGCGCCAATGTTCCTGGGAACAGGATAATGCTTGACGCAAAAATCGCAGGAATTACACCAGCCATGTTGATTTTCAACGGCAAGTGAGTGCTTTGTGCTGCGAACACTTTACGACCTTGTTGACGCTTTGCGTAGTTCACAACGATACGACGTTGACCACGCTCCATGAAAACAACGAAGTAAATCACAGCAAAAGCTAACACTGCGATTAACAGCAGAAGAAGTACATGCAGTTCACCTTGACGCGCTTGCTCGATTGTTTGACCGATTGCTTTAGGCAATCCAGCAACAATACCTGCGAAAATCAGTATCGAAATACCGTTTCCAATTCCACGCTCTGTAATTTGTTCACCTAACCACATTAAGAACATGGTACCGGTTACTAAACTCACGGTCGCAATCAGGGTAAACATGGTTTGGTCGATAACGACCAGATTGTTGACCATGTTTGGTAAGCCTGTTGCAATACCAATCGCTTGGAATGTTGCAAGTACAAGCGTGCCGTAGCGCGTATATTGGCTTATCTTACGACGGCCTGCTTCACCCTCTTTCTTGAGTTCCGCTAACGCTGGATGAACTACTGTTAGCAACTGGACAACAATTGACGCCGAAATATACGGCATGATGCCCAGTGCTAAAATAGATGCACGCTCAAGAGCACCACCGGAGAACATGTTAAACATTTCTACGATGGTACCTTTTTGCTGTTCGAACAATTCGGCAAGTACAGCAGCGTCAATACCAGGAATCGGCACAAAAGAGCCGGCTCGGAATACTAAAAGTGCACCAATTACGAAGAATAAGCGCGACTTCAGTTCACTTAAGCCGCTCTGAGCACTACGAAAATCTTGTCCTGGTTTTCTAGCCATCTGTACCTCAATCCTCGAGATTATTCCTCGATTTTACCGCCTGCAGCTTCGATTGCAGCTTTAGCGCCTTTAGTCACGCGCAGACCTTTTACAGTCACTGCTTTGTTGATCTCGCCAGAAAGAACGATTTTTGCAAACTCGATGTTTTTAGTAACAAGGTTTGCCGCTTTCAGAGCGTTCAGATCAACTACGTCACCAGTTACTTTCGCCAGTTCAGACAGACGAACTTCAGCAGACACAAAGCTCTTACGAGAAGTGAAGCCGAATTTTGGTAGACGTTGTTTCAGAGGCATTTGACCGCCTTCAAAACCTGGACGTACTTTGCCGCCAGAACGTGACTTTTGACCTTTGTGACCACGGCCACCTGTTTTACCAAGGCCTGAACCGACACCACGACCTAAACGCTTAGGAGCATGTTTAGAACCCGCAGCCGGTGATAGAGTATTCAATAACATTATGATTACTCCTCAACTTTAACCATGTAGTAAACCTTGTTGATCATGCCACGAACACATGGCGTATCTTCAAGTTCTACTGTGTGGTTGATTTTACGAAGGCCTAAACCGCGCAGTGTAGCTTTATGCTTTGGCAGGCGACCAATTGAGCTTTTAGTTTGAGTTACTTTAATAGTTGCCATGTGTTCTTACTCCGAAATCGCTTCAACAGTTAGACCACGTTTAGCAGCAACCATTTCTGGTGACTTAACGTCTACTAGCGCATCAATCGTTGCACGAACGATGTTGATTGGGTTAGTAGAACCGTACGCTTTAGACAAAACGTTGTGTACACCAGCAACTTCAAGTACTGCACGCATCGCACCACCTGCGATTACACCAGTACCTTCTGCAGCAGGCTGCATGTAAACTTTAGAGCCCGAATGGCGACCTTTCACTGGGTGGTGAAGAGTACCTTCGTTCAGCGCGATCGTAACCATGCTACGACGTGCTTTTTCCATTGCTTTTTGGATCGCAGCAGGTACTTCACGGGCTTTGCCGTAACCGAAACCTACACGACCGTTACCGTCACCAACTACAGTCAGTGCAGTAAAGCTCATGATTCGACCACCTTTAACCGTTTTAGAAACACGGTTAACTGCGATTAATTTTTCTTGCAAATCATTCGCTTGAACTTGTTGTTCTTTAGCCATCTTCCAACCCTACCTTAGAATTTCAGACCAGCTTCGCGAGCAGAATCTGCTAGCGCTGCTACTCGACCGTGGTATTGGAAACCAGAACGATCAAACGCAACTACAGTTACGCCTTTTTCAAGTGCGCGCTCTGCAACAGCTTTACCCACTGCTTTTGCTGCATCGATGTTACCGGTGTATTTCACTTGCTCACGGATCGCTTTTTCTACAGTAGAAGCGGCGGCGATAACCTCAGAGCCATTAGCTGCAATCACTTGTGCGTACACATGACGAGGAGTACGGTGTACTACTAGGCGAGTTGCACCCAGTTCTGCAATCTTACGACGTGCACGTGTAGCACGACGGATGCGAGATGCTTTCTTATCCATAGTGTTACCTTACTTCTTCTTAGCTTCTTTACTACGCACATTTTCATCTGCGTAACGAATACCTTTGCCTTTGTAAGGCTCAGGCGCGCGGTAAGAACGAATGTCAGCCGCAACTTGACCAACTACTTGCTTGTCGCAACCAGTTAGGACAATTTCAGTTTGGCTTGGACATTCTGCTTTAACACCCGCTGGCAGCTCGTGCTCAACAGGGTGAGAGAAACCCAGAGTCAGGCCTACAGCGTTGCCTTTCATAGCAGCACGGTAACCAACACCCTTCAGAACGAGTTTCTTAGTAAAGCCTTCAGTAACACCAACAACCATATTCTTAACAAGAGCACGTGCAGTACCTGCTTGTGCCCATGCATTGGCTACGCCTTCACGTGGACCAAAAGTCAGTTGGTTGTCTTCTTGTGCGATCACTACACCATTGTGGAAAACGCGAGTTAATTCGCCTTTAGCACCTTTGATAGTGATCTCTTGGCCGTTCAGTTTCACCTCTACGCCAGCTGGAATAGCGACAGGTGCTTTAGCAACACGAGACATGTTCTACTCCTTAATTATGCTACGTAGCAAATGATTTCACCGCCAAGACCTGCTTTACGAGCAGCGCGGTCTGACATCAGACCCTTGGAAGTGGAAACGACAGCAACGCCTAGACCACCCATTACAGATGGCAGCTCGTCTTTCTTCTTGTAAACACGAAGACCTGGACGAGAAACGCGTTTGATTTGCTCGATTACTGGTTTTGCTTGGAAATACTTAAGAGTGATTTCCAGCTCTGCTTTCACTTCGCCTTCAACAGCGAAATCAGCGATATAACCTTCTGCTTTCAGAAGTGCAGCAATTGCAACTTTCAGCTTTGAAGAAGGCATTTTTACAGCAACTTTGTTTGCTGCCTGACCGTTACGAATGCGGGTCAGCATATCCGAAATCGGATCTTGCATGCTCATAAACTTTACTCCAAATGATTAAGTGGCAATTACCAGCTAGCCTTACGAAGTCCTGGAATCTCGCCTTTCATGCAAGCTTCACGAACTTTAATACGGCTTAGACCGAACTTACGTAGGAAACCGTGTGGGCGACCAGTTTGGTTGCAACGGTTACGCTGACGAGAACGACTTGAATCACGTGGAAGAGATTGCAGTTTAAGAACCGCGTTCCAACGATCTTCTTCAGATGCGTTTACATCGCTGATGATAGCTTTCAGAGTTGCACGCTTTTCAGCGAACTGAGCTACCAGCTTCGCACGTTTTTCTTCACGTGCTTTCATTGATTGTTTAGCCATAACAGTAACCCTTCACCTTACTTACGGAATGGGAAGTTAAAGGCAGCCAGCAGAGCACGGCCTTCCTCATCGGTACCAGCGGTAGTCGTGATAGTGATATCAAGACCGCGTACACGATCGACTTTATCGTAGTCGATTTCCGGAAAGATGATTTGCTCGCGAACGCCCATGCTGTAGTTACCGCGACCGTCAAAAGACTTGCCGTTAACACCGCGGAAGTCACGTACACGTGGTAGAGCGATAGAAATCAAACGCTCCAAGAAATCCCACATGCGCTCGCCACGCAAGGTTACTTTACAACCAATTGGGTAGCCTTCACGAATTTTGAAACCAGCTACAGATTTGCGCGCTTTAGTGATCAGTGGCTTTTGGCCAGAGATGATCGCCATATCAGACGCTGCATTTTCAAGTAGTTTCTTATCGTTGATTGCTTCACCAACGCCCATATTGAGGGTGATTTTCTCAATTCTAGGGACTTGCATGACGCTTGTGTAACTGAACTGTTTGGTCAGCTCAGCGACTACAGACGACTTGTAGTAATCATGCAGTTTCGCCATAGTAGAACTCCAAATTACTTCTAATTAGTTAGAAACGATTTCGTTGTTAGATTTAAAGAAACGAACTTTCTTACCATCTTCGAAACGGAAACCGATGCGGTCTGCTTTACCAGTTTTTGCGTTGAAAATCGCAATGTTAGAAACGTCGATCGCTGCTTCTTGCTCAACGATGCCACCTTGGACACCCATCGCAGGAACAGGTTTCTGGTGTTTCTTAACTAGATTGATACCTTCAACGATAACTTTACCAGTTGCCAGAACCTTAGTTACTTTACCTTTCTTGCCTTTGTCTTTCCCAGCAAGAACGATTACTTCGTCATTTTGACGGATTTTAGCTGCCATTGTTGCCGCTCCTTACAGAACTTCTGGAGCCAGTGATACAATCTTCATGAATTTCGCATTACGAAGTTCACGAGTCACTGGACCAAAGATACGTGTACCGATAGGTTGCTCACTGTTGTTGTTCAACAGAACGCAAGCATTACGGTCGAAGCGAATGACAGAACCGTCTGGACGACGTACGCCTTTACGGGTGCGAACTACCACCGCCTTTAATACATCACCTTTCTTTACTTTACCGCGAGGAATTGCTTCCTTAACGGTAACTTTGATGATGTCGCCAACGTGGGCGTAACGACGGTGAGAGCCACCCAGAACCTTAATACACATTACGCTGCGAGCGCCTGAGTTATCAGCTGCATCCAGCATAGTTTGCATTTGGATCATGTTAGTGCTCCGCTAAATATTAAAAAAACTAGACCCATCTCGGGTCGGGCTGCCTCTTTAAAGGGACGCGAATTGTACCACCCTTTTTTTTGATTGGGTAGTCAAAAAACAAGCGGCCCCAAAAATAATTGGAGCCGCCTGAATTGCGAGAAAGAGAGGAGATTACATCTTCGCTTTTTCTACAATTTTCACCAGAGTCCAAGACTTAGTCTTAGACAGTGGACGACATTCACGAATTTCAACAGTGTCGCCAATGCCACACTCGTTGTTTTCGTCATGTGCGTGTACTTTAGTCGTGCGCTTAACGAATTTACCGTAGATAGGGTGCTTCACCATGCGCTCGATAGCAACAACGATAGACTTGTCCATCTTGTCGCTAACAACACGACCTAGTTGAGTACGAATTTTGTCGCTCATTATGCGCCTGCCTTCTCAGTCAAAACAGTTTTCACACGTGCGATATCACGGCGTACAGCTTTCAGAGTATGAGTCTGCTGCAGTTGACCAGTTGCAGCTTGCATGCGCAAGTTGAACTGCTCTTTCAGCAAATTCAGTAGCTCAGAGTTCAGCTCTTCAACGCTTTTTTCGCGTAGATCTTGTGCTTTCATCACATCACCTGCTTAGTTACGAATGTAGTCTTGAATGGCAGTTTGCGAGCCGCTAGGCGGAACGCTTCACGTGCCAATTCTTCAGGTACACCATCAACTTCGTACATAACCTTACCAGGTTGGATTTGGGCTACCCAGTACTCAACGTTACCTTTACCCTTACCTTGACGAACTTCTAGTGGTTTTTCAGTGATTGGCTTGTCTGGGAACACACGGATCCAGATTTTACCTTGACGCTTGATATGACGCGTCATAGCACGACGTGCCGCTTCGATTTGACGAGCAGTCAGACGACCACGGCCTACAGCTTTAAGACCAAAAGTACCGAAGCTTACTTCTGTACCTTTCGCTAGACCACGGTTACGACCAGTCTGAACCTTACGGAACTTAGTACGTTTAGGTTGTAGCATCTGTCGACTCCTTACTTACGGCCTTTACGCTGCTTCTTCGGCTTGTCAGCCTTTGGCTCTGCAGCTTCAGTTGCTGCTGGCATACCGCCTAGGATCTCACCTTTGAAGATCCAGACTTTAACGCCGATTACACCGTAGGTGGTGTGAGCCGAAGAAGTTGCGTAATCAATGTCAGCACGCAGAGTGTGTAGAGGTACGCGACCTTCACGATACCACTCTGAACGAGCGATTTCAGCGCCGCCTAAACGACCGCTTACTTCCACTTTGATACCTTTAGCGCCTAGGCGCATTGCGTTTTGTACTGCGCGCTTCATAGCACGACGGAACATTACGCGACGCTCTAGTTGAGACGCGATGCTATCAGCCACAAGCTGACCATCCAGCTCAGGCTTACGTACTTCAGCGATGTTGATTTGCGCTGGTACGCCAGCAATTTTTGCTACTGCTGCACGCAGTTTTTCAACGTCTTCGCCTTTCTTACCGATAACAACACCTGGACGAGCAGTGTGAATAGTCACACGGATGCTTTTCGCAGGACGTTCGATAACGATGCGTGACAGAGACGCGTTTGCCAATTCCTTAGACAGGTATTGACGTACCTTGAAGTCGCCGTCTAGGTTGTCAGCGAAATCTTTGGTGTTAGCAAACCATGTAGCATTCCAAGGCTTAACGATGCCTAGACGAATACCATTTGGATGTACTTTCTGACCCATTGCTTACTCTCCTAGTCTCTTAGCGATCTGCGACAACCACAGTAATGTGGCTTGAACGCTTCAAGATACGATCCGCACGGCCTTTAGCACGAGGCATAATACGCTTCATGACTGGGCCCTCATCTACGAAGATTTTAGCGACACGTAGATCGTCGATGTCTGCACCTTCGTTGTGCTCTGCGTTCGCGATTGCAGATTCCAGAACTTTCTTAACCAGTTCAGCCGCTTTTTTGTTGCTGAAAGTCAGAAGTTCTAGCGCTTGATCCACAGATTTACCGCGGATTTGGTCTGCAACTAAGCGAGCTTTCTGAGGAGAAATACGAGCAAAGTTATGTTTAGCGATAGCTTCCATTATTTACCCCTTATTTCTTCTTAGCTTTCTTATCCGCAGCGTGACCGCGGTAAGTACGAGTAGGTGCAAATTCGCCCAATTTGTGACCGATCATCTCGTCAGTTACGAAAACTGGAACGTGTTGACGACCATTATGGACAGCGATGGTCAAACCGATCATTGTTGGAATGATCATTGAACGACGGGACCAAGTCTTAATAGGCTTTTTGTCTCCGCTTTCCACCGCTTTCTCTACCTTCTTCAGCAAGTGTAGGTCAATAAATGGACCTTTCTTGAGAGAACGTGGCATGGCTTATCCTCTTAAATAGATTACTTATTACGACGACGTACGATGTACTTGTCAGTGCGTTTGTTACTACGTGTCTTGTAGCCTTTGGTTGGAACGCCCCAAGGAGATACTGGGTGACGACCACCAGAAGTACGGCCTTCACCACCACCGTGTGGGTGGTCAACCGGGTTCATTACCACACCGCGAACGGTTGGACGAACACCGCGCCAGCGTGCTGCACCAGCTTTACCTAGTTCACGCAGCATGTGCTCAGCGTTGCCTACTTCACCGATAGTTGCACGGCCTTCAGACAGTACTTTACGCATTTCGCCAGAACGTAGACGTAGAGTCACGTATGCACCATCACGAGCAACAAGTTGCGCGTAAGCACCAGCAGAACGAGCCAGCTGAGCGCCTTTTCCTGGAGTCAATTCAACGTTGTGGATTGTTGAACCAACTGGGATGTTGCGCATTGGCATTGCGTTACCCGCTTTGATCGGCGCATCTGGGCCAGATTGGATAACGTCACCCGCTTGCAGACCTTTCGGTGCAATGATGTAACGACGCTCACCGTCTGCGTACAGAACTAGAGCGATGTTTGCGCTACGGTTTGGATCGTATTCTAGACGCTCAACTTTCGCTGGGATACCGTCTTTAGTACGTTTGAAGTCAACCAAACGGTAGTGTTGCTTGTGGCCACCACCGATGTGACGTACTGTGATACGACCGTTGTTGTTACGACCACCGTTCTTAGAGTTTTTCTCTAGAAGAGGTGCGTATGGCTTACCCTTGTGCAGGTCAGCGTTAACAACTTTAACAACGTGACGACGACCAGCCGAAGTCGGCTTACATTTAACAATAGCCATTTTTCAACTACTCCTGTTATTCCGCGCCGCCAACGAAGTCAAGATCTTGACCTTCATTCAAAGTCACGTACGCTTTTTTCACGTCTGAACGACGGCCTTGGCGCAGACCTTGACGCTTGGTCTTACCCTTGATGATCAGGGTATTTACAGACTTAACTTCAACTTCAAATAGCTTTTCTACAGCTGCTTTGATCTCTTTCTTAGTGGCATCTTTTGCTACTTTGAAAACGATAGTGTTCGATTTCTCAGCAGACATAGTTGCTTTTTCAGAGATGTGCGGAGCACGTAGAACTTTTAGTAGACGCTCTTCACGGATCATGCCAGCATCTCCTCAACTTGCTTAACTGCAGCAGCAGTCATTAGAACCTTGTCAAATGCGATCAGGCTTACTGGGTCGATACCAGTTACGTCACGCACGTCAACTTTGTACAGGTTACGCGCAGCTAAGAACAGATTTTCGTCTACTTCGCCAGTAACGATGAGAACATCGTTCAGCTCAAGTTCTTTTAGCTTAGCTACCAGAGCTTTGGTCTTTGGAGCTTCAACTGAGAAGTTTTCAACAACGATCAAACGCTCTTGACGAACTAGCTCAGACAGAATGCTCTTCATAGCACCACGATACATTTTCTTGTTTACTTTTTGGCTGTGATCTTGTGGTTTCGCAGCAAAAGTAACACCACCTGTACGCCAGATTGGGCTACGGATTGTACCAGCACGTGCACGGCCAGTACCTTTTTGACGCCATGGCTTAGCGCCACCGCCAGAAACTTCTGAACGTGTCTTTTGAGCACGAGTACCTTGACGAGCACCTGCTGCATAAGCAACAACTACTTGGTGTACAAGAGCTTCGTTGAACTCACGTCCGAAAGTAGTTTCGGAAACAGTTAGTGCGTTAGCACCTTTAACCATCAATTCCATTACTTACTCCTAGACGTTACGCTTTAACAGCTGGTTTGACGATCACGTTACCGCCAGTTGCGCCTGGGACTGCACCTTTAATCAGAAGCAGATTGCGCTCAGCGTCAACACGTACGATCTCTAGGTTTTGAGTCGTTACACGCTCAGCACCCATGTGACCTGCCATTTTTTTGCCTTTGAACACGCGACCTGGAGTTTGACATTGGCCAATTGAACCAGGAGCACGGTGAGACAATGAGTTACCGTGAGTCATATCTTGAGTGCGGAAGTTCCAGCGCTTAACAGCACCTTGGAAACCTTTACCCTTAGATGTACCAGTAACGTCTACTTTTTTTACTTCGTTGAACAGTTCAACAGTCAGTTCAGAACCTACTGCAAACTCTTCACCGTTTTCCAAACGGAATTCCCAAAGACCGCGACCAGCTTCTACACCCGCTTTCGCGAAGTGACCAGCTTCTGGCTTAGTAACACGGTTAGCTTTCTTAGAACCAGTAGTGACTTGGATTGCAGCGTAGCCATCAGTTTCAAGAGTTTTCACTTGAGAAACGCGGTTTGCTTCAACTTCAACAACAGTTACTGGGATAGAAACGCCGTCTTCAGTAAATACGCGGGTCATGCCCACTTTACGACCGATTAGACCAATCATTCTTCTAATCTCCCTTAACCTAGGCTAATTTGTACGTCAACGCCCGCAGCAAGGTCTAGACGCATCAGAGCATCAACAGTTTTGTCTGTTGGTTCAACGATGTCGATTAGACGTTTGTGAGTACGGATTTCGTACTGATCACGAGCATCTTTGTTAACGTGTGGAGAGATAAGAACAGTGAAACGCTCTTTACGAGTTGGCAGTGGGATTGGACCACGAACCTGTGCGCCAGTGCGCTTAGCTGTTTCAACGATTTCCGCTGTAGAAGCATCGATCAGTTTGTAATCGAAAGCTTTCAGGCGGATACGGATACGTTGGTTCTGCATGAGACAGAGCTCCAATATTAAAAAATTACACAAACAATATCGCCACTCAAACTCGATAAGACGAGAGAATGCCGATTGATTTATGTGAAACCGTAGCATCCAAGATTAGGACGCATTGTCAGCTAATAGGTGATTAACCTGAACTATCGCAAGATAGTAGAAAGCTAAATTTTTATTAACTGCGAACATAAGCTGAGTATACATTACCTGACCTATCAATAAGATGGGACAGCTCCTCACTGCTCATTGGTTCACAACTGGCTAAACCAGTGCCGGGCATTATACCGATCACAGTTTCAGTTGCAAGGTATGTTTGAAAAATAAACGGAATTAAATCTCTGTTAACGATAACGTCACTGGTGTGTTTATGCATGCGCCAAACAATCACGACCTCTAAATGCCGTGGTTTAGGGATGACAACAAAACGGGCACTCTCAAGTGCCCGTTTACTATGATGGAATGATTGAGCTTACCGATTCGCCATACGCTGGCGCACTGCTTCAAATAAACAGACACCACAAGCTACAGACACGTTTAGACTTGATACGCTGCCTGCCATCGGGATTTTAATCAAATCATCACAGGTTTCACGCGTTAAACGACGCATACCATCCCCTTCTGCGCCCATTACAATCGCCAGCGGCCCGGTCAGTTTGCTTTGATAGATGTCGTGAGTCGCTTCGCCTGCAGTCCCTACAAACCAGACACCTTTTTCTTGCAGTGCGCGCATGGTACGCGCCAAGTTAGTAACGCGCACGAGCGGTACCGTTTCCGCCGCGCCACACGCCACTTTACTGACGGTCGCGGTCAGTGGTGCTGATTTGTCTTTCGGAACAATGACTGCCGCCACACCGGCCGCATCGGCATTACGCAGGCAAGCCCCGAGGTTGTGCGGATCAGTTACCCCATCCAGTACTAACAACAGGGGTTGCTCATGCTGAGCGAGGATATCGTCAAGGTCATTTTCATTGAGTTGACGAGCAGGTTTAACACGGGCAATCAATCCTTGATGATTGGCGCCTTCCGCTTTGTCATCCAGCGCTTTGCGGCTCATCTCTTGAATTGAGACGCCAAGACGCATCAATTCGTTGAGTACCGGCAGCAGGCGATCGTCCTGACGACCTTTAAGCACATACGCTTCGACAAAACGCGCGGGATCGCGTTGTAGTACCGCGTTCACGGCGTGGATGCCATAAATCAATTCATTACTCATGTGTTACCTATTTGGTTTTATCTCGTACTTTGCCGCTTTTCTTACGAGCTTGGTCTTTGCGTTTTTTCGGCGCTTTGGTCTTTTTCGGTTTGCTGCGGCCTTCACTGTCTGGACGGCGCGTCGCTTCTACCTGTGGTTTCAACTCTGATTTCGTTGGTGATTTGCCACGGGCACCTTTGGTGGCCGCTTCTTTTTTACCTTGCGCTTTGGCTCGGGCTTCATCAGCACGTTTCTTGGCGGTTTTGCCTTGGCCGCGTAGCTTACGACTAGTTTCGACCAATTCAAAGTCAATTTGGCGATCATCAAGGTTTACCGCCAACACTTTTACTTTTACCGCATCACCAAGACGATAGATGGCACCAAAACTTTCCCCCACCAGACGCTGACCAATTGGGTCATAGTGGTAGTAGTCGTTAGCCAGAGTCGAAATGTGTACCAGGCCGTCAATGTGCAGCTCAGTGAGACGGACAAAGAAGCCGAAACTGGTGACGTTCGCGACGACGCCTTCTAATTCTTCACCCACATGATCTTGCATGTACTCGCATTTGAGCCAGTCAGACACTTCGCGCGTCGCATCATCAGCGCGGCGCTCAGTCATGGAGCACTGCTCACCGTAGAAGTCCATGTCATCGAAGGAGTAGTGATAGCCACCAGTTGGAGTCCAGCGGTCTTGGTTGCGCCCTTCTTGCTTCGCGATCAGATACTTGATCGCACGATGCAGCAGCAAATCCGGATAACGGCGGATTGGAGACGTAAAGTGTGCGTAACGTTTCAACGCCAAGCCAAAGTGACCCGCGTTATCCGCGTTATACACCGCTTGCTTCATCGAGCGCAGCAACATGGTTTGGATCAGCTCTTTATCTGGACGTTCACCAATTTGCTTCATTAAATTGGCGTAGTCGGTGGGTGATGGCTCAAGACCACCGGAGAGATCAAGCCCTAACTCACCGAGGAAATCACGGAAGCCAGTGAGACGCTCTTCACCAGGTGGCTCATGGACACGGTACAACGCCGCTTCTTTGGCTTTTTCTACCAAAGAGGCAGAGGCGATGTTGGCGAGGATCATACACTCTTCAATTAGCTTATGTGCATCGTTACGTACAACAGGCTCAATGCTTTCAATCTTGCGCTGAGCATTGAAGATGAATTTGGTTTCAACGGTTTCAAACTCAATCGCGCCACGCTCATCGCGTGCACTTTTCAGCACCTGATACATTTTGTGCAACTCTTCAAGATGAGGAACCAGCGCTTTATAACGCTCGCGCAGTTCTTCATCCCCTTCGAGGATTTCATGCACTTTGGTGTAAGTCAGGCGAGCGTGCGAGTTCATTACCGCTTCGTAATGCTTGTAGCCCGAGAGCTTACCCGTTTCCGATACGGTCATTTCACACACCATGCACAAGCGATCCACTTGTGGGTTGAGTGAACAGAGACCGTTCGACAGCACTTCCGGCAACATTGGGACAACTTGCGATGGGAAATAGACCGAGTTTCCGCGGTTGATCGCTTCTTTATCCAGCGCGGTATCGGGGCGTACGTAATAGCTCACGTCGGCAATCGCGACCCATAAACGCCAGCCACCGCCTTTTTTCGCTTCACAATAGACAGCATCATCGAAATCTCGAGCATCTTCGCCATCGATCGTGACTAATGGCAAAGCACGTAGATCGACACGACCTTGCTTGGCTTCTTCAGGCACTTCCTCGGTCAATCCCGCTACTTGCTGCTCAACTTCTGCGGGCCATTCATGGGGAATTTGGTGAGTACGAATCGCAATTTGCGTTTCCATACCCGGGGCCATGTTTTCACCCAACACTTCAACGACTTTACCCATCATGCCGCGGTTACGCGTGCCACGGTCGGTAATTTCAATCACGACCACGTTGCCCATGCGAGCGCCAGCACGGAGATCATTGGGGATCAGAATGTCATGGTGAATGCGTGAGTCATCCGGCACCACGTACGAATAGCCGTATTCAAAGAAGAAACGCCCGACAATTTGGCCATTGCGCTCTTCGAGAATGCGTACTAAGCGCCCTTCTTTACGGCCTCGTTTATCAGTACCGCTCGGCTGCACTAAGACAAAATCACCATGGATCAGCGTACGCATCTGGTGGTGGGGCAATAAAATATCGCCTTCTTTGTTTAAGCTTCCTTCTGGACGAACCCAGCCGTGGCCGTCTTTGTGGCCAATCACATAGCCTTTCACCATTTCCAGTTTTTCTGGCAAGGCATAGCATTGACGGCGCGTGAACACCAGTTGGCCATCTCGTTCCATTGCCCGCAGGCGACGACGCAACCCTTCATATTGCTCTTCGCCTTCTAGTTTGAGGGCTTCGAACAGATCGTTGCGATTCATGGGAACATTGGCTTGGGTTAAAAATTCGAGAATGTACTCACGACTCGGAATTGGATTGTCATAATTGTCGGCTTCGCGATCAGCGAAAGGATCAAGATGTGTGGTATCAGACATAGGCAGACCTGCTTATCTAGGAAGGTGTTAGTTATATCCTACTGCTTTGTCACTACGAACAACTAATGACAACGCACAGAACTCTTTCATCATTCTAGGTAATGTGACATAGGTC
This sequence comes from Vibrio cholerae, assembly GCF_008369605.1. Lineage (NCBI taxonomy): Bacteria > Pseudomonadati > Pseudomonadota > Gammaproteobacteria > Vibrionales > Vibrionaceae > Vibrio > Vibrio cholerae. Next base: position 267,602 of record NZ_CP043554.1, on the reverse strand, counting down.
AACTTTTAAGTTATTATTTGCAGCAATTTTGCTGTCCAACCAATCCCATTTGCTACGGGGATTCCACATGTTATTGATGATAAAAAAGAATATAGAGTGGCTTTTTAGTCACTTTATTTTGAATGCTGTTTTATTAGCTGTATTGGGCCTCCCCTATTTGCAATGGATGGAGGTCAGCAGCAGTAATAGGGTAGCGTACGCTTATCTTTCGGCCACCCAGTTTGGCTGGTTTGGGTTATTTGCCTTTGCCATCACGCTGGTTTCACTCGCTCTGGTTTGGCTCCCGAGTCGCCTACTGCACGGTGTTGTGTTTGTAGCCTCTTGGGCCGTGAGCATTTTGTTGATGGTCGATATTGAAGTGTATCAACAGTACCGATTCCATCTGAGTGGCTTTGTGTGGGATTTGCTGTTGCATGGTGGACAGCAAGTGATCAGCGTGTCGTGGTATACCCTTGCGATGGCAGGCTTTATTGTCTTCGTGGTCGGCTTTGCCCAATGGCTCATCATGAAACTGGCGCAACGCATTCAACATTCACGTGGAGTTCGCTGGGTATCGGCGGTTTGGTTACTTTCATTGCTGAGTAGCCAGTTTATCCACGCTTGGAAAGATGCCACTTATGACAGTGAGATCCCAAGCTACAGCTATCACTGGCCGCTCTATTATCCGTTGACCGCAAAACGCTTTTTCGACCAGCTCGGTGTTGTTGATGCGCAATCCGCCCGCCGTCAGCAGGTGGATTTTCATGCACCAACCAGCAGTACTCTCAACTATCCGCTGCGACCTCTGCACATTGAACCGCCTGCAGAGCGCCCAAACATTTTATTGATTGGGATTGATGCTTGGCGTTTTGATGATGCCAATCGCGATGTGACGCCCAACATTGCTCACTTTGGTCAACAAGCCACGCGCTTTACTCATCACTTAAGTGGTGGAAATTCAACCCAAGCTGGCTTATTCAGTCTCTTTTACGGCTTACCCGCTACCTATTGGGAGGAGTTTCAAACCAGCCAAACTCGCCCACTGCTGATGCAAACTCTCGCAGATTTGAACTATCAGTTTGCTATTTACGGCTCGGCACCACTAAATAGCCCACCGTTTGACCGAACGATATTCAGCAAAATTGCCCAGCTACGTACAGTCACGCCTGGAGAAAACTCACCACAGCGTGATGAACGTATTACTGAGGATTTTTTGCACTTTTTAGAGCAACGGGATCGTAGCAAGCCCTACTTCGGTTTTCTGTTTTACGATTCAGCGCATGCGGCTGATTTCCCAACCTCGATGACACCGCCTTTCACCCCTTATTGGGAGCGAGTCGATCACATCAAACTCAACAACGATTTTGATCCCGAGCCGTACCATAACCGCTATCGCAATGCCCTCTATTACGCTGATAGTTTGATTGGCAAAGTTCTTGAGCAGTTGCAAGCCCGCGATGAGCTGCGCAATACCATAGTGATCATCACATCCGATCATGGTGAAGAGTTTAATGACAATCGACAAAATTATTGGGGACATGGCAGTAACTACAGCATGGCGCAGATCCATGTGCCACTTTACATCTACATTCCTGACAAAGAAGGAAGCGTATTAACGCACAAAACCACCCACCTCGATATTGCGCCTATGTTGATGCAAGAAGTGTTAGGGGTACAAAATCCACTCAATGAATTTGCGTTAGGCTACCCGCTTTGGCAAGAGAGCCCACAACGGGAATGGACGATTATCGGTAGTTACTTTAACTATGCGTTAGTGAGTGATAAAGAGATGTTGGTGAGCTACCCCACCGGGCGAGTCGAGACTCTCAATTCAGAACTTGCCCCAGAGAAAGAGCGTCAAATTTCGACTCAGCAGATCATGCAAGCGCTTGAAGAGATGCGGCAATTCTTGCGCTAAAGGGAACCAGTTCTGGTAAAGCGGCTTTACCAGAACGTTTCTCGGCGTTTGGCTCGCGCGATGATATTTTCCGGCATCCTACGCTCTAAACCTTGACGCAGCAGAGCGATACGATTGTGAGTACGCTGATCGGCAGTGACCGAGTTATATAACCAGCGGTAGGCATCTTCATAATCGAGCGGACTGCCGTAATCACGCAGTAACAGTTCAGCGAGCTGAATACGCGCATTAAGATTGCCCATTGCCGCCGCTTCACGCAGATAGGGGATCGCGCGTTCTTTGTCTTGTTGAACTAAGGTGCCGCGTGAGTAGTAGCGCCCAAGCTGCTCCAGAGCAGCAGGCAAACCTTGATGCGCCGCATTCTCCATATAGTAGAGACCCAGCTCAACATCCTGATCAACACACACGCCCCAAGCCAGCATATCGCCATACAGAAACTCATAAGAGGGCAGACTGATACGTGTCGCACGTGCGACAATATCTTCCACGATCTGGCAATTATCCGCTTTTACGCGCTCAAGATGCTTATTTTCTTCAATCAGTTTGATTAGCTCAGCTTCCGAATAGATAGGCACTGGCTCTCCTAAATCCGCTGCATAAGCAGGATTGTAAGAGGAGTGCCATGCAAGCAATAAGGAAGCGGCTACCGTTCGTAGCTTCATACCCGCACTCTTATAAACACCGGCAGTCACCACGCGCCGCATTGCACGTTGACCCGGATTGCTTTCTATATCGGCATTGAATGCAATCGCTTTAGCCCCGTTTACCGTTTTGCGGCAACTTTTTGCCACAGGCGCACAAAATACCACCAACAGTATGGCAAAAAAAAGCCGACTCGGTGAGTCGGCTTACTGTTTTTTATCTCAAGATCACGCGCTGAATGGGTGAACTTTGATGATGGTTTCGTTGCGGTCTGGGCCAGTAGAAATGATGTCTACCGGAACGCCAGTCAGCTCTTCGATGCGCTTGATGTAATCCAGCGCTGTCTGTGGCAGTTCAGCCAGAGTTTTTGCACCGAAAGTCGTTTCAGACCAACCAGGCATAGTTTCGAAAATTGGCGTCACGTTTTCAAATGCGTCAGCGGCCATAGGTGAAACTTCAGCAATAGAACCGTCAGGCATTTGGTAACCCGTACAGATCTTGATCTCTTTCAGACCATCTAGAACGTCCAGTTTGGTCAGGCAGAAGCCGGTGACTGAGTTGATTTGGATCGCGCGGCGCATTGCCACTGCATCAAACCAACCACAACGACGCTTACGACCTGTAGTTGCACCAAACTCATGGCCTTTAGTGCCTAAGTGATCGCCCACTTCGTCAAACAGTTCAGTTGGGAACGGACCAGCACCAACACGAGTGCAGTACGCTTTCGCGATACCAAGGATGTAACCTAGGTGACGAGGACCAAAACCAGAGCCCGCAGCAACACCACCAGCAGTGGTGTTTGAAGACGTTACGTATGGGTAAGTACCGTGATCGATATCCAGTAGTGTACCTTGCGCGCCTTCGAACATGATTTTGTCGCCACGCTTACGCGCTGCATCCAGTTCGTTGGTTACGTCGATAACCATAGAAGTCAGGAGTTCTGCATAACCCTTCGCCTGCTCCAGTACCGCTTCGTAGCTTACTGGTTCTACTTTGTAGAAGTGCTCAAGTTGGAAGTTATGGAATGCCATCACTTCTTGCAGTTTCTCAGCAAAAGAAGCCATATCGAATAGGTCGCCAACACGCAGACCACGACGAGCTACTTTATCTTCGTATGCAGGACCAATACCACGACCAGTAGTACCGATTGCTTTCTTGCCACGAGCGGCTTCGCGCGCTTGGTCAAGAGCAACGTGGTATGGCAGGATCAGAGGACAAGCTTCAGAAATGAAAAGACGCTCGCGAACAGGAACACCACGCTCTTCGAGACCAGACATTTCTTTGATCAATGCTTCTGGTGAAAGTACTACACCGTTACCGATGATGCATTTCACGTTATTGCGAAGAATACCGGATGGAATTAAGTGGAGAACGGTTTTTTGACCGTCGATTACTAGTGTGTGACCTGCGTTGTGTCCGCCTTGGTAGCGAACCACGTATTTTGCATCTTCAGTTAAAAGGTCTACGATTTTACCTTTACCTTCGTCACCCCATTGGGTGCCAAGAACGACAACGTTATTACCCATCTTTCCAAGTCTGATTGCTAGTTAAAAAAGGATTCTAGCACCGAATTTGAATCCTTGCAGTCATTTTTTAAGCATGAAAAATTCATATAAAACGGCTTTGAAAATCCATTCAGTTATTAAGAAAAGGTTATTCGTCAGCGTAAATTTTCACACTGAATTGACCATGGCGATCAATCCCCGCGCGATACATGCCAGAACTGTTCATGGCAAAGTGAAGTTCACCCTGCGCATCAATCGCAATTAATCCCCCTTCACCACCTACGCTTTTCAGTTCACCTTGCACCACGGTTTCACAGGCGGTATGGACATCTTCTTTGAGATAACGCATGCGTGCTGCAATATCGCCTGCAACCGCATAACGGATGAAGTACTCGCCCATTCCGGTGCATGAAATGGCGACATTGCCATTTTCAGCTAGCGTTCCAGCGCCGATGATTGGCGAGTCGCCCACGCGACCAAAACGCTTATTGGTGATCCCACCCGTACTGGTCGCCGCCGCCAAATTGCCCTGTTGATCCAGCGCCACCGCGCCTACCGTGCCAAATTTCTTATCATCGGGATATTCACTTGGCGGCTCTTGTTCAGCAGACTCGGATTGATAGGAAGCTTCTGAAAGTGCAAAGCGATCTTGCTGCTTCATGTTTTGCAGCTGTTCATAACGGCGCTCAGTGAAAAAATAGTCTTGCTCGGTATAAACATGCCCTTGCAGGAAAGCAAATTGCTCCGCACCATCACCAATCAAAAACACATGATCACTATGACGCAGCACATCGCGCGCGAGTTGAATCGGGTTGCGAATATGGCGCACACCAGCAATCGCGCCAGCCTCTCGGGCTGCGCCATGCATCACCGAGGCATCCATCTCCACCATTTCATTGTGCGTCAGTACTGAGCCTTTGCCGGCATTAAACAGTGGCGAGTCTTCCAATACTGTCACCGCTGCCACCACCGCATCTAAGGCATCGGCTCCTTCAACCAGTAGCTGATGCCCGGCTCGCACGGCTTGCTCTAATGTCGCGAGGATGTCCATACGCAATGCATCACTCATCTGCTCACGCAAAATCGTGCCGGCACCGCCATGGATGGCAATCGCAAAAGGCTGTGTCATGACTTGTGTTCTCCAATAAGGTTAACCGTTTTATTTCGGCGTTTAGAATGGGCGTATAGTGCCAAAGTTCGCAATAAAAAAGCGCTAACCGGATCGCGGTTAGCGCTTTCAAATTTGTCGTACTACGAAAATAACGTACTACTTAGCGAGATGGGCTCATTATTAGTGAGAACCACAACCGCCGCCGCCACAGCAGCCGCCTTCTTTCTTACCGTGACCATGGTGATCGTGACCGTGGCCTTCGCCACCGCAGCAACCGCCTTCATGATCATGGTCGTGATCGTGGTCATGACCACAGCCACCCGCTTGGTGGATATGACCGTGAGCAATCTCATCTTCCGTCGCTGCGCGCACGGCAACCACTTCTACGGTGAAAGTCAGTGACTGGCCAGCCAGCATGTGGTTACCATCAACTACGACTTCATCGCCATCCACTTCAGTGATTTCAACTGGGATTGGACCTTGGTCTGTATCGGCGAGGAAACGCATACCGACTTCCAGCTCATCCACTCCTTGGAACACGTCTGCAGGAACACGCTGTACCAGATCTTCGTTGTGTTCGCCGTATGCATCTTCTGGTGCGATAGTAACGGTGAATTTATCACCAGCCACTTTGCCTTCCAATTCACGCTCAAGACCTGTAATCAGGTTATTGTGACCGTGCAGGTAATCCAGCGGCGCATCAACAGTAGACTGATCCACCACCACGCCATCTTCGATAGTCAATTGGTAAGCAAGACTTGCTACCGTGTTTTTTTCAATTTTCATAACTGCTCCAGGGAGGTTGTCTCTTGACTGCCAAATGCAGTCCAAGAGAAGAATGTTGCCGATATTATGAAGATCACACGCAGAAACTCAATTACTCCGGCTTAAAAATCCCGATCATCTGCTCATTCGCATGCTCACTCTGCTCGACGGATTTGGGTTTACGCTGTTCATGGAACCCACATTCGACGCACTCAACCAGCTCAATGCTGTTCTCTACCCACCATTGTAACGTATCGGCGGTCTTGCACTGTGGGCAGTTTGCGCCAGCGATAAAACGTTTTTTCTGTTTCACGAGATTGTACTACTCCTTTTCCCAATATCGGCGTGAGAGCTGGTCACTGTCCATCTCACGGCTAAATATTTCTTCAAGTTCGGTACGCGCTTCTTTGGCGCGCAGTTCGAGTTGTTTATCTTCATTATGTTGCGGTAGCAATTCTTTGAGCATGGTTTTATCGAGACGATGAAAATGCTCTTCGGCACGTTTCGCTTGATAAGGATGCATGCCAAGTTGAACCAAGGCTTTGCGCCCCAAGTCGAGTGCGCTCAAGAAGGTTTCTCGGGTGTAATTTTGTACACCGAGACTCATCAGTTGATAAGCTTCGACCCGACTGCGTGCTCGCGCCAACAATTTCAGATTCGGAAAATGCTGCTGACACAGCTCCACTATGGTGATCACTTGCTCAGGGTCATCGGTACAAACCACCAAGGCCTCTGCTTGCTCAACCCCCGCGGCGCGTAATAGTTCCAGATTGGTGGCATCCCCATAAAAGACTTTGTAGCCGTATTTACGCAGTAAACGCACTTGGCTGGCGTCACTTTCCAAAATAGTGACTTTGATTTTGTTGGCGTACAGCAGACGCCCCACTATCTGACCAAAGCGGCCAAAACCGACAATGATCACTCGCGGCTCTTTATTTTCGACATCCGGCGTCAGTGGGTTTTCTTCAATATTGAGCTGGCGGGCAAACCAGTATTTTTGGGCAGAGAGTAATAACGGCGTGGTCACCATAGAAAGGCTCACCACCACCAGAAGGAAGGAGACTTGCGAGGCCGTCAGCAAGCCCTCCGCACTGGCGGCGGTAAAAATCACGAAGGCGAATTCCCCCCCTTGGCTTAAAATCGCCGCCATTTTGCTGCGCGCTTTGGCAACCGTACCCGACAGGCGTGCCAGCAGATAGAGCACTAGACCTTTGACAATCACTAAGCCCAACACGGCCAGCATAATCTGCAGAGGCTTGACGAGTAACAAACCCACGTCCACTGCCATACCCACCGAAATAAAAAACAGACCAAGCAATAAGCCTTTAAAAGGATCGATAGCGATTTCTAGCTCATGACGAAACTCGCTTTCTGCGAGGATCACCCCAGCTAAAAAAGTACCTAGCGCCATCGAAAGACCAACCTTCTGCATCAGCAACGCGATGCCAACCACCAAGAGCAAAGCCGCGACAGTAAACAGTTCGCGCACGCCACTTAATGCGATGTATCGAAACAGCGGGTTAAGCAGAAAATGTCCGCCCAGTAACAAAGCAGCAATTCCTCCCGTCATCCACAGGGCATTCAGCCAATCGCCACTGCTGTTTCCAGCGAGGATTGGCAGCAGTGCCAACATGGGGATCACCGCAATATCTTGAAACAGCAGCACCGCAAATCCCGATTGTCCCGCCTCAGTACGCGTTAAGCCGTGCTCTTCAATCACGCGCAGAGCGATCGCGGTCGATGAAAGCGCCAGCGCCATACCGATGACTAACGCACTTTGCCAACTGACACCCAGTAAATACGCGACACTGGAAAGCACCGCAGTGGTCACCACCACTTGCGCGCCGCCTAGCCCTAAAATGGGGCCGCGTAGATTCCACAGTTTTTTCGGGTTGAGCTCTAAACCAATCAGAAACAGCAGTAGCACGACGCCAAACTCAGCAAAATGCATAATGGCTTGCACATCGCGGATCAAGCCCAGTCCCCATGGACCAATCGCAATCCCCGCCAGCAAATAGCCAAGCACAGAGCCTAATCCCGCGCGCTGCGCAAGGGGGACGGCAATCACCGCAGCGCTCAGAAAGACGACACTGCTACTGAGAAAATCACTGGTCAGTGGCGTCATACGGCTCTCCTTGCCAGTGGGCGATCTCTTGTAGCCATTGCCGATAACGCTCTGCATGTTGCGCACGCTCTTGATCACTGATGTTGCGTGACCAATACAGCACCAAAGGCTCAATCCAGTGCATCTGACACAAAGCCGCACTGAGCTCGAACGGCTGCAGGATTTCATTCAGCGGATAACGGTTATAACCACGTTGATCGTAGGCGGTGTGGTTGCCGCCAGTGGTAATCACACTGCGCCAAAGTTTCCCTTTCAGCTCACTCTGTTTACCGAAGGCGAAACCTTTGCTCAACACGCGATCAATCCACTCTTTCAAAAGAGCAGGGCAGGAATACATATAGAGGGGATGTTGCAAAACCAGCACATCATGTTCCCGCAAGCGCTGCTGCTCAGCATGCACATCAATAAAGAAATTGGGGTAAGTGGCGTAGAGGTCGATAATCGAAACATGCTCTAAATCGGCAATCTTTTCCATCATCACCTGATTGGCAACGGAGTGTTGTGGATCGGGGTGCGCATACACCACCAACACTTTGGCTTTCATTTGCTCTCGGTTGACCAAGTTGCGCACTCCGCTGATTTGTTACTAATCCGTTACTCAGCATCATAACCCAATTTGTATAATGATCGACATTTATCCTTATTCCACCTACTATTCCGAGCGAAAATTCAACGGGCGATAAACGATTTTTTATGATTACCTTTTCTGAGATTCAGCTACTGCGTGGCGGCAAACCACTCCTTGAGCAAGCTTCAGCCACCATTCATCCCGGCGATAAAGTCGGCTTAGTGGGCAAAAACGGCTGCGGCAAATCCACTCTCTTTGCACTGCTGAAAGATGAACTCACCATTGATGCGGGCTCCTTCAGTAAACCAGCGCACTGGGAGCTGGCTTGGGTAGCACAGGAAACCCCGGCGCTGGATCGCACAGCATTGGAATACGTCATCGATGGCGATCGCGAATATCGCGAACTTGAGCGCCAATTGATGGACGCAGAAGCGGCCGACAACGGCACCAAAGTGGCCGATTTGCATGGCAAAATCGAGATGGTCGGTGGTTACAGCATTCGCGCTCGCGCCTCAGAACTGCTTGACGGCTTAGGCTTTACTCAAGAACAAATGAGTTGGAACCTAACTCAATTTTCCGGTGGTTGGCGGATGCGTTTAAACCTCGCGCAAGCGCTGATTTGCCGCTCAGATTTACTGCTGCTCGACGAACCGACCAACCACTTGGATTTGGATGCGGTGATGTGGCTGGAGCGTTGGCTGCAAAGCTACCCCGGCACGCTGATCCTGATTTCCCATGACCGCGATTTCCTCGACCCGATCGTCAATCGAATTGTGCATATTGAAAATCAGACGCTGAATGAATACACGGGCAACTACTCGTCGTTTGAAACTCAGCGCGCGCAGAAAATGCTTCAGCAACAAGCCATCTATCAAAAGCAACAAAAGCAGATGGCGCACATGCAAAGCTATATTGATCGCTTCCGCTATAAAGCGTCGAAAGCTCGCCAAGCCCAAAGCCGGATTAAAGCGCTGGAGCGGATGGAAAAAGTGCTGCCCGCCCAGTTTGATAACCCGTTCAGCTTTGAATTTCGTGAACCTGCCGCGCTGCCGAACCCAATCCTGATGATGGATCAGGTCGCAGCGGGCTACGGCGATAACCTCATCCTCGAGAAGATCCGCCTCAATCTGGTGCCAGGCAGCCGCATCGGCTTGCTTGGTCGTAATGGTGCGGGTAAATCCACCTTGATTAAACTGCTCTCGGGTGAGCTCAAACCGCAAGCGGGTGACTGCACTTACTCGCAAGGGGTGAAAATTGGCTACTTTGCGCAGCATCAATTGGAAACACTGCATCCAGAAGAGACGCCGCTGCAACACATGATGCAAATCGCGCCAGACAAAAATGAGCTCGAACTGCGTAACTACTTAGGCAGCTTTGGTTTCCATGGTGAGAAAGCACTCGAAAAAGTCGCGCCCTTCTCGGGTGGTGAAAAAGCCCGTTTAGTGCTGGCGCTGATTGTGTGGCAAAAGCCCAACTTACTACTGCTTGACGAACCCACCAACCATTTGGATTTGGATATGCGTCAGGCGCTAACCCTTGCGCTACAAAGCTATGAAGGCGCCATGGTCATTGTCAGCCATGATCGCTACTTGCTGCGTGCCACCACCGATGATCTCTATTTAGTGCATGATCACCAAGTTGGTCCGTTTGATGGTGACCTGAATGACTACTACAAATGGCTTACCGATCAGCAAAAAGCCGAGCGTAAAGAAACCCAACCGACCAATACTGCGAATAGCGCGAACAGTGCCGCGGCGAAAAAAGAGCAAAAGCGCCGTGAAGCCGATTTTCGTAAGCTCACTGCGCCAATTCGCAAAAAGCTGACACAGTTAGAAGAGAAACTCGATAAGTTGAACCACGTTGTCAGTGAGATGGAGGCACAATTGTCGGACACCTCACTGTACGAAGCACAGAATAAAGCGACACTGACTGAGGTGTTGGCTAAACAAGCCGCCGCCAAATCCGAGCTTGAGCAAGTCGAGCTAGAATGGATGGCCGAGCAAGAAACCTTGGAAGAGATGGAACGGGAGTTCAACGGATAAATGAGTGATGAGCACGCCAAACCAAGATTAACACTGGAAAGACTCTGGCAATTCAGTTTGCAGTATTACAGTGTCCGCGAGGTAAAAGAGGCGTGCTTACGATTGCAAAATAGCCATCACGGCAATGTCAATCTGCTGCTGTTACTCAAATGGCTAGATGAACAGCAGCTCACTTTTGCGGAAACTGACTGGCCGACGGTGCTGGAATGTTTGAGTCATTCGGAAACTCTGCTGCACGATTTTCGTGATTTGCGGCGGCGCTTGAAAAGCCATTTGCCAGACACGCTCTATCGCGAGGCTCTGCAGTTTGAGCTGCAATTAGAAAAGCAGCAACAAGCGGATTTGGTGCATTGTCTCAATCGAATGACACTTCATCCTGCGCAAGATCTATCGCTCACTCTGCAATACTGTAAAATGCTTGGCGCAGAATACTTAGCCGAGCTTTTTTCAGCTCCGTACCGAGAATCCGATAATCCAACATCATGATCACGTTTATTGCTGCTAAGGGGTTGAAAAATCCCCACTTACAAACTCTGCTGCCTCGCTTGCTGCGAAAACAGCCGCTGTTTAGTGCCGAATGGCAAACGCTATTCACGCCTGATGGTGATTTTCTCGATCTGGCTTGGAGCGAAGATTGGCGCACACCACACGCGCAGCGTAAGCCGCTGTTTGTGTTGTTCCACGGCTTAGAAGGCAGCTTCAAAAGCCCTTACGCGAACGGCTTGATGCACGCCTTTGCGCGGCAAGGCTGGCTCTCGGTGATGATGCATTTTCGCGGTTGCAGTGGTAAACCCAACCACTTAGCACGCGCTTACCACTCTGGCGAAACGGGCGATGCGCGTTTTGTGCTGGAGTATCTGCGTAAACAATTACCAGAGCGTCCGATCGTTGCCGTCGGTGTTTCACTCGGCGGTAACATGCTCGCCAACTATCTTGCGCAGTATCGGGATGATCCTATCGTCACGGCCGCCACCTTGATTTCTGCGCCACTCGATTTAGCCGCCTGCTCACAACGTATCGAACAGGGCTTTTCCAAAGTGTATCGAGCCTATCTGCTCTCTTCATTGAAGAAAAATGCCATCGCGAAATACCCACTGCTGGAAAACGCTTTGCCACTGAGCCCTGAGCGGATCCGCGCGATCGCTAAACTCGCCGAGTTTGATGATGTGATCACCGCACCGCTGCACGGTTTTCATGATGCAGCCGATTATTACCAGCAGTGCTCTGGGATTAAACAGCTGACTCAGATCCGCGTCCCGACTCAGATCATCCACGCCAAAGACGATCCTTTTATGACTGAAGCGGTGATCCCCAATTTTCCGCTGCCTGACAATATCCGCTATCGTCTCTTCGAGCATGGCGGCCATGTGGGTTTCCTGAGCGGTTCATGGCTTAAACCGTATTTTTGGTTAGAGCAAGCTCTACCCGAGTATTACGCACCGCTGCGAGATGATTTTCTACAGCCCAGCTAATCCACGATTCCTTCTCAACAGATGAAAGCGACATTCAAACGACTGAGCGTGGCGGCAACTCGTCGTTTCTTTCAGTCGTACAAAAGAACCGTCATAAAAAAGCGCCATCATAAAATATAGAGGTATTTATGATCATTCCATGGCAAGAGATTGCGCCAGACACACTCGACAATTTGATCCGTGAATTTGTGCTGCGTGAAGGCACCGACTATGGCGATATTGAAGTCTCGCTAGAAGAGAAAATTGCTCAGGTACGTACTCAATTACAATCTGGACAAGCTGTGATCGTCTATTCAGAATTGCATGAAACCGTGGATATTAAATGCCATCCGTTTTAGCCATGCCGTGACGACAGCATTTTCCGTGCTATAGTCATTTTTCGGAAGGTGTCTAAGTTAGCACCAAAATCAAGGACTTAAAGGACAAGGTTTGTCATGTCAGCCAAACATCCGATTATTGCGGTGACCGGTTCTTCCGGCGCCGGTACCACTACCACCTCAGAAGCCTTTCGCAAGATGTTCAATATGATGAACATCAAACCCGCTTGGGTGGAAGGAGACAGTTTCCACCGTTTTACTCGCCCAGAAATGGATGTGGAAATCCGCAAAGCGCGTGAACAAGGCCGCCATATCAGCTACTTTGGCCCGCAAGCCAACGATTTCCCTACACTGGAAGAATTCTTCCGCCAATATGGAAAAGTAGGCACCGGCCAAGTACGCCGCTACTTGCACACCTTTGATGAAGCGGTGCCGTATAACCAGATGCCCGGTACATTTACCCCTTGGCAGTCGCTGCCTGAAAACTCCGATGTGCTGTTTTATGAAGGCTTGCACGGCGGGGTCGTTGATGGCGATGTTAATGTCGCGCAACACGTCGATTTTTTGATTGGCATGGTACCCATCGTTAACCTTGAGTGGATCCAAAAATACGTGCGCGACACGCGCGATCGCGGCCATTCACGCGAAGCGGTGATGGATTCGATTGTTCGCTCAATGGACGACTACCTTAAATTCATCACCCCGCAATTTTCGCGCACCCACATCAACTTTCAACGTGTGCCTACGGTCGATACTTCGAACCCACTCAATGCCAAAGGCATTCCAACGCTGGATGAGAGTTTTGTGGTGATCCGTTTTCGTGGCATCAAAAACGTCGATTTCCCGTACTTGCTGGCGATGATTGATGGCTCGTTTATGTCACGCCACAACACCATTGTCGTCCCCGGCGGTAAAATGAGTTTTGCGATGGATTTGATTGTGCGCCCGCTGCTGCAACAACTGATCGAAACGGGAAAAATTGGCTAGATCCGACCAGTGATGAATGCTTACTTTTCATACCGTGATCATGTGCACAGTTTTGCGTAGCAAATCGGACTACTGACACGATTAAAATCAAGAAATCGATTTCGAAAAAGGATACTATTCTTAACCGAAACACAAGATAGCTTGCAGCCTTGGGTAACACCTCTTATTCTAGTAAGCCCAATTGAGGCTTCGCTAAAATATGGATAGCGGCAAGCGTACCCTGCAGAGGAAGTGAGATTATTATGGTTCTAGGTAAACCTCAAACCGATCCAACACTAGAGTGGTTTCTTTCACATTGTCACATTCATAAGTACCCATCAAAAAGCACGCTGATCCACGCGGGTGAGAAGGCGGAAACGCTGTACTACATCGTAAAAGGTTCAGTTGCGGTACTGATCAAAGATGAAGAAGGTAAAGAGATGATTCTCTCTTACCTGAACCAAGGTGATTTCATCGGTGAACTCGGCCTGTTTGAAGAAGGTCAAGAGCGTACCGCTTGGGTTCGTGCCAAAACACCGTGTGAAGTGGCTGAAATCTCATTTAAGAAATTCCGTCAGTTAATCCAAGTTAACCCAGACATTTTGATGCGCCTTTCAGGTCAAATGGCTCGTCGTCTGCAAGTGACCAGCCAGAAAGTTGGCGACCTTGCGTTCCTAGACGTAACTGGCCGTATCGCACAGACTCTGCTGAACCTTGCACGTCAGCCCGATGCGATGACTCACCCTGATGGTATGCAAATCAAGATCACTCGCCAAGAGATCGGTCAAATTGTTGGCTGTTCTCGCGAAACCGTTGGCCGCATCCTGAAGATGCTGGAAGAACAGAACCTGATCTCTGCCCACGGTAAAACCATCGTGGTTTACGGCACTCGCTAAGTGCCCCGATAACCCGTCTCGTGTTATAAAAAATAGCCACCCTGCGGTGGCTATTTTTATTTGTGTGATGCGCTAGATTTAACGGTTCGTGCTTTCAAAGATCTTATCCGCCGAAGCTTCGACAAATCCGGGATAGAGCTGACCATCGGCCATAGGGTAGCGTTTGGCAAACTCATAAAAGCCACCGGGGATCATCTCCGCGCCTTCGTTAAAACGCACTAACACTTTATCAGCCATGGTTGAAGACTGTTCTAGCAAGACTTCTGGTGAGCCTTTTACTTCCCCACCCGATTCATTGATGCTAAAGCCATGTTGGCGCAGATGGTCATTGACCTGTTTCACTTCATGCAGCGCATTGAGCTGATTCACGCTGACTGTAAAGTGGTTTGCACCATAACCATGCGCCGCAAGCCAAGCAGCATACTCACTCTCTTTCGCCAAAGTAAGATAGTCGGCATGGCTTAAGCTCCATAAGCGACCGCCATACAAAAAAGCCTCACTGGCTAATGCTTGTGGCTGAACTTGCGCCACCAGCTTTTCAACAATCGCTTGCAGCTCAGGTGAACACTCTTCCACTTTCAGCTCACTAATGAAAACCTTAGGCTGCAAAGGATCGGGATGTTCAAAATGCTTAGCAAAGAGTTTTTTACTTTTGAACTCATACTCACCACACGCTTGGTAGCCGAGTGCCAGAAACGGTTTAGCCAGCGTCTCTAAGCCCAGTGGCGCCAAATTAAATGTGCGCAGCGCAATATGGTCATTAATCAGCGGCTCATCTTCTTGTAGGAGTTGATGCACTCTGTCTGCCGATGGGCAGAGGCGCTCAATATAATCATTCCAGAGCGATTGGAATAAAGCTGTTGGCGTCATAACGCCTCCTTGTTGATCCTATGAAACGCAAACGGACTAAGGTTAGACGCCGTGTAATTTACCCAGCGCTAACACGATAAAGCTTTCAACCTGTGACGGAAAAAGTGCCTACTTGGCTGCGCAGGCACAAAATAAATTATGATTAGAGTTCAACACCCGGGCTCAAGGTGGCAGGAAGCAATGTTGTCTCCCCCTCCATTGAAGCCATCGGATAAGCGCAATAGTCGGCGGCATAGAAGGCACTGGGGCGTAAGTTGCCCGATGCTCCTGGGCCACCAAATGGCGCATCACCACTGGCTCCGGTTAATTGGCGGTTACGATTGACGATGCCCGCACGAATATGTTCGACAAAATAATCCCACTCGCCATCATCCGTCGAGACGAGTCCGGCGGATAAGCCAAAGCGGGTATCATTGGCAAGCTCTACCGCTTGCGCCAAAGTCTGGTAACGCACTACTTGCAGCAAAGGCCCGAAATACTCATCATCCGGTAAGCGCTCAATCGCCGTCACATCGATGATGGCCGGAGTGATAAACGCCGCATGCAAGGCGCGAGCTTCAAGTAGACTTTTTCCGCCTAGCGCTTGTAGATCTGCTTGCGCCTTGAGGATCACTTGTGCTGCTGCTTCAGAAACTAACGGTCCCATAAAGGGTGCGGGCTCAGCAAAGGGCTGATCAATACGCAGCTTGGCCGTTACGGAAACCAGTTTATCGAGCAGTGCATCGCCTTTCGTCCCGAGTGGCACATACAAGCGACGCGCACAGGTGCAGCGTTGACCACTGCTGATAAACGCCGATTGAATAATGGTATAAACCGTGGCATCCAGATCGCCATAGTGCTCTGAAATCACCATAGGGTTATTGCCGCCCATTTCCAGCGCCAGCATTTTGTCCGGCTGACCTGCAAATTGGCGATGCAGCAGATGTCCAGTATTGGCACTCCCCGTAAACAGCAAACCATCAATCCCGCGTGATTGCGCTAGCGCAATCCCCGTCTCTTTTGAGCCTTGAACCAGATTGATGACACCAGCAGGCAAGCCAGCCTGTTGCCATAACTGCATCAAGACTTCGCCAGTCCACGGGGTTTGCTCAGAAGGCTTAAACACCACGGTATTGCCCGCCAGCAGCGCAGGCACTATATGCCCATTCGGTAAATGGCCGGGGAAGTTATACGGACCAAACACCGCCATCACACCCAACGGTCGATGGCGCAATACCAGCTGATTACCCGCCGCTTCACGCACGGTTTCACCGGTACGCTCATGATAAGCACGAATCGAAATCGCGATTTTTCCGGCAATTGAAGCCGCTTCCGTGCGCGTTTCCCACAAAGGCTTGCCCGTCTCTTTAGCAATCACTTGCGCAATCTGTTCGCTGTTGGCTTTCACCAATTCCGCAAAGGCCAACACCTTCTGTTCACGCTCAGCAAATGGACGTTTTTTCCAGTCGAGAAAAGCGCGGCGAGCCGCATTCACTGCCGCGTCGACTTGCTCGCCACTAGCGCTGTAGCCTTGCCATAAAAGCTCATGGCTATAAGGCGTATGTGATTGTAGTTTTTCACCGGTCCCCGCAACCCATTCACCGGCTATCCAATGTGTCATGGCTATCCCCTACTGCGCCAAAATCCGTAAATAATCCCCCGTGCTCACTTCTAATGCCGCGGCGACTTTGGGGGAGATGATCACCGCGTTATCTTCTTGGCTGTATGCGGCTTTGGCCGCCGTTGCCCGGAAGTTCTCAAACGAGGTGTTACACATAATGAAATTCTGCGAGCTCGAATGTTCTGCCACTTCAACAATAGCGCGTACTGAGTGGCGCACCGATTCGATGTTGTTCAGCTCACATTCCACGGTTGGGCCCGCATCAAAAATGTCGACGTAATTGCGACAGGTGAAGCCCTCTTTCTCAAGCAATACCAAGGCGGGTCGCGTGTTTTCATGCACCTGACCAATCACTGCTTGCGCTTCTTTGCTCAGCAAATTGACGTAAATTGGCAGTTTGGGCATCAAGTCAGCGATAAAGCCTTTTTTGCCAATTCCGGTCAGATAATCGGCCAAAGTGAAATCAATCGAGAAAAAGTGCTCTTGTAGCCACTTCCAAAATGGTGAATTGCCATCGGCATCGGAAACGCCGCGCATCTCAGCAAAAATGGTTTTGGAAAAACGGTGTGAGTGTTCCGCCATCATCAAAAAACGGCATTTCGACATCAAACGACCATTTAAGCCTTGGCGATACTGTGGGCGCAAAAACAGAGTGCAGATTTCACTGCATCCGGTGTAGTTGTTACCAAACGTCAGCAACTTCACTACATTGTTGACTCCCAATTTAGGCGACGAGTGAACTATGGTGCTGATGTGGTAAGAATAAAACGGCACATCCCAGCCAATCGAAGCTTCAATGCCCGTGGTTCCGGCCACTTGCCCAGTTTCAGTATCCACACCCACCATCAAATAGCCTTCATCACCAGGCATTGTGACGTTCGGTTTGCTGAAGCTGTATTCTGAGTGGGTAATACGATTAGTCAGTAGCTCTTGATCTACTGGTAATGATGTGAAGCCATGGCCGGACTCGACAGCGCAGGTATGTAGCGCCTCATAGTCGGCCATGCTAATCGGACGAACAACTAGCATCTTTACTCCCTCCCGATGCGTAATCTCTGCATTGGATACGGGGCGATAACCTTTCGCCCCTCACGTCATCCTGCAGTCTGCGATAGCGTCGAACCTCCGTGGTTCGTCAATCAGGGCTTGCGATGCAAACCCTTCGCTATCACATCAGTGTGGCGATCGCTTTGTCTAAGCGAGCCATACCTTCTTCGATTTCTTGTTGGCTGATGATAAGAGATGGCGTAAAGCGAACCACGCTCGCCCCGGCCACCAACACCATCAAGCCTTGCTTACCCGCAGCGACCAGAATGTCACGCGCGCGGCCTTGCCATTCATCGTTGAGTGCCGCGCCAAGTAGCAAACCTTTACCGCGGATCTCTTTAAACAAGTGATATTTCTGATTGATTTTCTCTAGCTCAGCGCGCATCCACTGCTCACGCTGTTTCACACCAGCCAGTATTTCTGGTTGTGCGACGAAACCCACTACCGCTTCCGCTACGGCACACGCTAATGGGTTGCCGCCATAAGTCGAACCGTGTACGCCCACTTTCATGTGCTCAGCAATTTTCGCCGTGGTCAGCATGGCACCGATTGGGAAACCGCCACCGAGAGATTTTGCGGTCGCCAGAATATCTGGCGTCACACCAATCCCTTGGTAGGCATAGAAATCGCCAGTGCGGCCGTTACCCGTCTGCACTTCATCGAAAATCAGTAGTGCATTGTGTTTGTCACACAACTCGCGCACCGCTTGCACAAATTCGGCACTGGGTGAAATGATCCCACCCTCACCTTGCAGCGGCTCCATCATCACAGCACAAGTGCGATCGGAGATCTGCGCTTGCAGTGCAGCCAAATCGTTATAAGGCAAATGAACAATATCACCCGGTTTAGGGCCAAAACCATCCGAATAGGTCGCTTGACCACCGACCGATACGGTAAAGAAAGTACGACCGTGGAAACCTTGGTTAAAGGCAATAATCTCGGATTTCTCAGGACCATACACATCGGCCGCGTAACGACGCGCCAGTTTGAGTGCCGCTTCGTTGGCTTCCGCGCCGGAGTTGGCAAAAAAGACCTTTTCGGCAAAACTCACTTGAGTCAGTTTTTTCGCCAAGCGCAACGCTGGCTCATTGGTCATTACGTTACTTAAATGCCACAGCTTATTGGCTTGGGTGGTCAAGGCTTGCACCATCACTGGGTGGCAATGCCCTAGACAACTCACCGCAATCCCGCCAGCGAAGTCAATGTACTCATGACCCTGCTGATCCCAAATCCGTGAACCAAAACCTTTTACTGGGATAAACTCCATCGGGTTGTAACAAGGCACCATCACCTCATCAAAAGAACTCCGATCTACACTCATTTCCACCGTCATTACCCATTCCCTCTCGATACCGCATGCTCAGAGATAAGCGATTCTTCCACAAAATGGCTCTGTGTTAGATTATGTATTTCCTTAAAGCATTTGCAGCATTGTATTTACATTTATTTAACCATTTCAATGGTGAAAGATCTCGTATGCACAGGCAAGTGAGATAAACCCCACACCACGAGCGACTATTTATGCAATAAAAAAGATTATTTATGAAGTTATTTTTATGGGGCGATAGGAAATGAAGCAAAGAGGCAGCAAAATCAAGGCATGGCGCGGGTAGCACAATCCTCTATGAATAAGCTTGAAAAATGACAGCTTGCGGATAAATCTTTGATAAAAAGCGAAAAAAGTGATCGCAGTCAGTACGATCGGCACTGGGTACGCATCGTTCTTGGGATTAGGTGCGGTTTAAAAAATTCGCCAACAATTGGTGGCCTTGTTCTGTCTTTATCGACTCAGGGTGAAACTGCACCGCTTCAAGGGCTAGGGTTTTATGTTGAAAACCCATGATTTCGTCAATGCTGCCATCACTAAGCTCAGTCCATGCGGTTAACTCAAAGCACTCGGGCAGAGTGTCATTTTTCACCACCAAGGAATGGTAACGCGTCACCGTTAGCGGGTTATTCAATCCACTAAATAAGCCTTGTCCCGTATGACGAATGGGTGAGGTTTTGCCATGCATGACCTGACGAGCGCGTACCACTTGCCCACCAAACGCTTGCGCAATGGCTTGATGCCCTAAACAAACACCAAGGATGGGCAGTTGTCCTGCAAATGCTTCAATCGCCGCGAGTGAGATCCCCGCTTCATTAGGCGTGCATGGTCCCGGAGAAATCACCAAATGTGTTGGTGCCAGCGTGCGGATGCCATCCAGATCGATCTCATCATTACGTACCACTTTGACCTGCGCCCCTAACTCACAAAAGTATTGGTACAGGTTGTAAGTAAACGAATCGTAGTTATCGATCATCAGTAGCATGCATACGACCTTGGGATGGAAATAAAGTGCGCGTTATTGTGCAGCACTCCACTCTAAAGGCAAGCATTAAGCAAAGTTAACCGACTTGAGCAGACGTTTGCGCGCATTTTTTGCGCAATTTTCCTTTCTCTCCCCTATTCAATTTCCTAAGCTCAGTTATAATTCGCCGACTTTTATACCCGTCCCCTAGCCACGCTCTGCACAGAAGCGATAAGGACGGTGATTCGATAATTATCAGGTAGCACACAGAGCAATGACAGTTCAGACTTTTACGCCAAATCAAACCACGACACTGGAAACGGCGAAAAAAACCATCGCCGAGCAAAGCCAAAATAGCCAAACCACAGGCAATAAAATTGGTTTTGTTTCCTTAGGTTGCCCAAAAAACTTAGTGGATTCAGAACGCATTCTGACCCAACTACGCACTGAGGGGTATGAGATCGTCAACAGCTACCACGACTCCGATGTGGTGATCGTTAACACCTGTGGTTTTATCGACAGTGCGGTGCAAGAGTCTCTGGATACCATTGGCGAAGCGCTGAAAGAGAACGGCAAAGTGATTGTGACGGGCTGCCTCGGCGCGCGTGAAGATGAAATTCGCCAAGTGCACCCCAATGTGCTCGGTATTACAGGCCCACACGCTTACCAAAACGTATTGGAGCACGTACACCAATACGCGCCAAAGCCAGCCCATAACCCGTTTACCAGCTTAGTGCCGGATCACGGGGTGAAACTGACACCAAAGCATTACGCTTACCTGAAAATTTCTGAAGGTTGTAACCACCGCTGTACTTTCTGCATCATCCCTTCAATGCGTGGTGATTTGGTAAGCCGCCCAGTGGGTGAAATTATTGGTGAAGCGGAACGCCTGAAAAATGCTGGCGTGAAAGAGCTGCTCGTAATCAGCCAAGACACCAGTGCTTACGGTGTGGATACCAAACACAGCCTAGGTTTTGCTAACGGCTCACCAGTGCGCCATAACATCAAAGCGCTCAGTGAAGAGCTTGGCAAAATGGGAATTTGGGTTCGTCTGCACTACGTTTACCCTTACCCACATGTGGATGAAATCATCCCATTGATGGCAGAAGGAAAAGTGCTGCCTTACTTGGATATTCCATTCCAACACGCCAGCCCACGTGTTCTGAAAATGATGAAGCGTCCGGGACAAGCGGAGCGCACTTTAGAGCGCATCAAAAAATGGCGTGAAATCTGCCCAGAACTGGTGATCCGCTCCACCTTTATCGTGGGTTTCCCGGGCGAAACTGAAGAGGATTTCCAAATCCTGCTCGATTGGCTGAAAGAAGCACAACTCGATCGCGTGGGCTGCTTTAAGTACTCACCTGTTGAAGGCGCTGCAGCGAACGAGATTGAAGAACAGATCCCAGAAGACGTGAAACAAGATCGTTTCGAGCGCTTTATGCTCGTGCAGCAAGAGATCAGTGCTGCCAAACTGCAAAAACGCATCGGCAGCACCATGCAAGTGCTGATTGATGAAGTCGATGAAGAAGGCGCGATCGGCCGTACTTACGCCGATGCACCGGAAATTGATGGCTTGGTTTACCTCAACGGTGAAACCAACCTGAAACCGGGTGAGCTGGTTAACGTTGTCATCGAACACGCCGATGAATATGACCTATGGGGCAGCGTACTGCACGACGCGCAGTAAGTTCACACCACCAACGTAAGAAACTAAAAAGGCTAGCACACGCTAGCCTTTGGTTTATCAAAAATGCCACTTTCTAGCGACGGCGACGCCAAACACCAAGCCCCAATAGGCCAAGCAGTGCGCCTAAACCTAATGAACCACCGTAGATGTTAAGCTCCAGTACCGCTGGGTCATGATCTGAGGCGCGGAATTGATCCTTGTATTTCGGCAGGTTGCCTTTGAACTCATCGTTGTAGTCAAACAAGGTCGATTCTGCACCGTTAATGTGCCAATCGGTCGCATCCACGACTTTGTGTTTGAGGCTTGGACTGACTAACAGATGATCCAACGCGCCGACTTCATCATTAAATGAGTAGCTCCAACTGTCTGGATGTTTCATTGCAACTGCGTTGAGATAACCGTAGCTGTGTTTGATCTCTGCGCCTGAATCTCCAAACTGCTCCACACCGGCAATGTAAGTATTGCGTGCTGCGCGAATGGTTTTGCCGTATTTCTCTGGTGTGTAGTCAGTCAGCACCAGCATAGGATCTTCCATGCCGTACGAGTTCATATCACCGAGAATCACTTTGTGCCCATCGATTTTCGCCAGCGCATCACCCAACGCTACCGCGGCGGCGACGCGGAAGTTTTCACATGCGCCTTGGTAATCGAGATCTTTGCCAGCTTGTCCGCCTTGCTCAACGGGCGCGGCATCTTCCCAACACGCTGATCCTTTCGATTTGAAGTGATTCACCGCGACAGTGATTTTTTCGTTGCCACCTTTGACTTTAAAGGTTGGGGCAAGCGTATCACGCTGATAGTTTTTACCATCTTCAATCACTTTACCGTTGGCATCTACCACCTCTGGTGCTTGCTGACTTGGCATTGGGATGACACGATTTTGCGCCAGCTTCACCACTTTATCGCGATAGATAACACCTGTGGTGATCACATCAGTACCCAGTGAATCGGCAGCATCGGTTTTGCCATCACCATTCGAGTCAATCGCCACAAAGCGGTAGTGTTTTTTCTTATCCGCGATTTGGCTATTGATCTGATTCACCAATTGCGCAATCGCCGAACCTTCACCAAAGCCGTTGTTCTCAATTTCCATCAAACCCACGATATCGGCATCCAAACGAACAATCGCATTCACAATCTTGGCTTGCTGCACTTCAAATTCAGCCAGATTGTTGGCGCCACGGTTATCCCCATGTTGGTTAGCATCACCACCAAACGGCGAGTTGAAGTAGTTAAGTACGTTGAACGTGGCAATGCGCAGATCGCCTTCATCCAGATCTGGCTTGGCTTGACGCGGCGCATTATGCACCAGATTTTCTGCCGAGATGGTGTTGGTCACAATCAGGCGATATTCGTTATAGCTGTAGCTCACAACCCCTTCGAGGCCTGAAACCGTATCATCAATTCGGATATAGTCTTCGGTTGAACCATCTTGATCGACATCGGTGCGGCCAAATGTCGGGTAATATGGAATTTGCCCATCTGGTGCTTTGGCATCCGATTCCACAAACAAGCGGCGCTGTGCGTTATCCAGCTTCTGCTGTGAAGCTTGCTCTGAACCGGCAGGATGCTGCTGGTTTGGCTGCATATTGATGCGACCTTGTGCCAGCACCATATTGTTACGGCGCGAAGCATAGTCATAACCAAAGGTGCGAGTCACACGCATATCCAGCTCAGGTGTGGTTTTCACTAGCATGCCTTCGTAACGCTCTAGCGTCTGAGCAAAGTGTTCATCGGAAGGCAAGATCTCGATGGCTTGCGCTTGTGGCGCAGCTTGCTGGCCTTGTTTCACCCACTGATTGTTTTCCGCTTTGAGCTGCGTCAGGTTGTAATACTCCTGCACTTTGCCTTTCACGCACACCACATCGCCCGGTGCTAAGTCCGAACTACTTTGGTTGGTAAACACAAACAGCCCTTCAGAGGTATTCGGGTTGAAGTCATCTTCCAGCGCTTGTAGATAGAAGCCTTTAGTCAGTCCTGTCGTTACTGCACTCACCACACCTTTGACAAAGAAATCCTCATTGGTGATGTAGGGATAGCCTTGGATATAGGGAGAAGTGCTGCCTTCACCTTGGATTTGTTGGATGGTGGTAAAGCTTGGTTCAGCACCATCTAGCGTACAATTGAAGGCACTCGGTGGCGTGGTGACATCCAGTGCGCCAAGCCCATCAATATTGTCTTTGCCTTGGGTCGCCCAATCGGAAGCTTGGTAAGTAGCGCTTGGGGTGAGTGTTGTTCTGGCGAGCGTGTTGTCTTTCGCAAAATCTGCGCCGCCCATACTGCCGACCACGTCATGCACCGAACCATCGCTATTGAGCAGCGCAATCGGATCATTGCCATTAAAGTTAACCACTGTGTTGTTGGTTAGGTCGGCGGTCGCCAGTATCGCACTGTTGGCGCTACCGTGGGCAATCACCAGCACATCGCGCGCCGCAATCACTTGGCCATCGAGCGGTAAAGTTTTATCCCAAGTGCCGCTGCCGTTGGTCGACATCGCCAGTTGGTAGCCATTCAGGCTCACTGTTTGATCGGACGTGTTGGCAATTTCAATCGCTTTATTGAAGCTGCTGCCTTCAACGTATTGGGAAATCAATAGGTCAGCGTAGCTTGGCGCCACTAAGCCAAAGCTAATCGCTAAAGCTAACGTTGAGCGCGTTAAATTCGGGGTTGATCTCATTTCCATGATGTACCTTCTCCTCCCTATTTGCGGTTAACAGACAAAACAGGGTGTATTGAACCAGTATTGTGTTAAAGAAAAACGACTTTACGCGATGAGTGTTACTGTTTTTCATGCAACACAAAAACATTCAGCATTGATATCGAGATATTAATCTCATCAATAGAGCAAATACTTGAATGCATCGCAAACTTTCAACATGCGGGGTAAATAGTCAGAGCGGCGAATGAGCCGCTCTGGGAGGAGAAAGAAGCCATAACGTCCACGGCGTCGATTTATTCGGTTTGCGTTATCGACAAGAAGCGATCAAAAACCGCTTGCGCATGTCCGCTGGATTGGGCTTGTAAAATGTACTCATTGAGGCTGTTTAAGAGTGGCATTGCGTTTGGTAGGCTACGCCGAACCTGCACATGGTACTCCTTGGTTTTGCCTAAAAAGTGATGCTGAATCGGTCTATCTAACTGATAGAGCCCTAACATTATCCCGCCATAAATTGGCTCAATTTCACTCACGAACCAATCACAACGCTCTTTTTGCAGCATATTTAAGGCTTGCTGGACAGAATTGAGTGTCAGTGATGGCTCTCGTGGTAATGCGAAATTTTGGTAGTTAAAACCATTGATCCCGCATAGCACATCGCTATCGGTAGCCAGATTCAAATCCTTACTGTTTTCCGGCAAGGTGAAATAACCTAACTGGATCGTATAGAGCGGTACCGAGAAATAGCTGTATTCCGCCCTTTCGGCTCGATAGCTAGCATCCCAAGTTAGGTCACAGCGACCTGTCGCTTGCGCCAATTCTTGTTGAACCCGAGCCCATGGCATGAAATGCAGTTGGTATTCGATCTCTTGTTTTTTCAGTGCTTCGAGCACCAAGGTCGTGGCTGATCCCGTCAATGATTCTGCCTTTTCTTGTGCAGAGCTGCCTTGCCAATAGGTAAACGGTGGCCAGACATTAACGTCCCCAACGCAGACACGTAAGGGGTTGGCTAGCGCTCCATGCGCCATCCCGACTAGCATCAACAGCAACATGAATCTCATGGCTAACACTCTTTTAAATTTCGGTGTTTTAATTGTAGCCGTGTGAAACGCAGATGGGAGAATTCCTCACACACTTTCGCTCTGTGCAAACCTATCTCGCGTGCAAAAAATAAAGCTAGGAACCCCTAGCTTTATTCACTGTGACTTGATTGTGCTCGCTTTGGCTTAAGGACGCGCCACAAAACCAACCGCCGCATAGACTTTTTTCAGCGTTTGCAGCGCTTTTGCCGAGGCTTTTTCTGCGCCATCACGCATTACACTGTTCAGGTATTCGCGATCGTTACGGATGCGTTGGTATTCTGCTTGCACGGGTTCAAGCATGGCCACCACAGCCTCACCCACATCTTTCTTAAATGGGCCGTACATTTCAACGCCTGCGTACTGAGCTTCGATTTCAGCGAAGGTTTTACCTGTCGCGGCAGAATAGAGTCCCATCAGGTTCGCGATGCCTGCTTTGTTTTCAACATCGTAAGCGATACGCGGTGGGGTTTCCGCATCGGTCTGCGCCTTATTGATCTTCTTGATGATCGATTTCGGATCTTCCAACAAGGTGATCACGTTTTTGCGGTTATCGTCTGATTTGGACATTTTCTTAGTCGCATCTTGCAGACTCATTACCCGCGCATTCACGGTTGGGATGTAAGGCTCAGGAATGGTAAAAATCGGCTGTTCTGGGCTGTAGATATTGTTGAAACGGGTCGCGATATCGCGTGCCAATTCCAGATGTTGTTTCTGATCGCTGCCCACTGGCACTTGGTGCGCGCCATACAGCAGAATATCTGCCGCCATCAGTACCGGATAACCAAACAGACCAGCATTCACATCGTTGGCGTAACGTGCTGATTTGTCTTTGAATTGAGTCATGCGGCTCAGCTCACCCATCTGGGTGTAGCAGTTCAAAACCCAACCGAGTTGAGCATGCTCAGGTACGTGTGACTGAACAAATAGCGTGCTCTTTTTCGGATCAACGCCAACGGCGAGACAAATAGCCAAAGCATCTAATGTCGCTTCATGCAGTGCTTGCGGATCTTGGCGAACCGTAATTGCATGCAAATCCACAACACAGTACTGGCAGTCATAATCATCTTGCATCTGTTGCCATTGACGTAGAGCACCCAAGTAGTTACCGATACTTAGTTCACCTGACGGTTGAACACCACTCAATACAATGGGTTTGCTCATGGGTTTGATTTCCTTGTGACTGAAATTGAAATTACACAAAACAAAGGGACAAAAACCGCGCACGGAATCGGCGCGGTTCAAGCAGTGTACTCATTAACGAGTATTTTACTAGTGCGAACGGCAACTTTTACGCCGAAACGAGCACCACTTCAAGCAGCGTGCCAATGTCATCGGAGACGAAGTCTGGCTCCGCATTGGCAATCGGTTCGCCATGGTTATAACCGTAGGTTAAACCGAAGGAATAACACCCAGCATTTTTTGCCGCCAGAATGTCGTTTTTCGAATCCCCGACCATCAACATTTGCTCAGCACTTAACTGATGCTTCTCTAATAACCAATTCAGCGCCATCGGATCCGGCTTTTTATTCGGGAAGGTATCGCCGCCAATCACATCACTAAAAAAGTGCGCGATGCCGTGTTGCTCTAGAACATCTGGCACAAATTTAGAAGGCTTATTGGTCACGAGCGCCAGAATAAAGCCCGCTTGGTGCAGCTCTAAAAGCGTGGTTTTAACATTAGGGTACAGGTGGCTCAGCTTGTGCCCCGTTTGTTCATAAAACTCATCAAACAGGTGACGCGCTTGAGCACGTAGCTCTGGGCTTAATTCAGGATTGATCGTTAAGCTCTGGCTGAGTGCGCGCGCAATCAACACATCCGCACCATTACCGACATAATCACGCACCTGCGCTTCGCTCACCGCCGGATAGCCGACCGCACGCGCCGCTTGATCCGCCGCTACCGCTAAATCCGGCACGCTGTCGAGCAGCGTACCATCCAAATCAAAAGCAATTAATTTTATGGATTTCAAAACACGATCCTAAATCAGATTAAATTTTGGCTTTCGCCAGTTCAGCACGCATCTGCTCAATCACCGCTTGGTAATCAGGCTGACCAAAAATCGCCGAGCCTGCCACAAACATATCGGCACCCGCTTCCGCGATTTCTCGGATATTCTCCACTTTCACGCCACCATCAATTTCCAAACGAATTGGACGCCCACTTTGCTTGATACGTTCACGCACCGCGCGCAGTTTATCTAAAGTATGTGGAATGAAAGATTGTCCGCCAAAGCCTGGGTTCACCGACATCAGCAAAATCAAATCGACTTTATCCATGATGTAATCGAGATGGTGCAGAGGTGTCGCAGGGTTCAGTACCACGCCCGCCTGACAGCCGCACTCTTTGATGAGCTGTAAAGTACGGTCAACGTGCTCTGAGGCTTCAACGTGGAAAGTGATCATGGAGGCGCCAGCTTTGGCAAAGTCCGGAATGATGCGATCCACCGGTTTCACCATCAAATGCACATCAATCGGTGCCGTAATGCCGTAATCGCGCAGGGCTTTACAAATCGGTGCGCCAAACGTCAGGTTCGGTACGTAGTGATTGTCCATCACATCGAAATGCACCACATCCGCTCCTGCGGCGAGCACTTTGGCAACATCTTCGCCCAGACGGGCAAAATCAGCGGAGAGAATGGATGGTGCAATGAGAAAATCTTTCATACCGACCTCGTTAGGAATTGAATGCAAGCTGAACACAATGTGGCCGCCATTCTACCTAAGCTGGTGACGAGATCCTAGCGCGTGGCTTGAGGCAGGGAGAGGAAATCCACCATTCAGCCCACAAGATCACGCTTGCGATGAAAGATGAGGCGTGAAGAGTGCTAAAAGCTCATCCACTTTATTGCGTCCGGCACCATTACGACTGATGGTACGGTTAGCTTTGACCACATTGAGCTGCGCCCCGCGATACAAACGGCGAGTATGGGTGGTATCGTGATTGGAAATCAGCACCGAAATTCCACGCTCTTTGGCGGTTTTCTCGGCGATATCGGCTAACGCCGCTTGATCGTCTAAGGTAAAACCATTGCCCGCATAAGAGGTAAAATTGGCCGTAGTCGACAGCGGTGCGTAAGGCGGATCGCAATAAATCACGCTATCGCTTTGCGCGCGAGCGAAGGTTTCGCCATACGACGCGCAAATAAAGGTGGCACGCTGCGCTTTTTCAGCAAAAAACTCTAACTCTTGCTCAGGGAAATAAGGCTTTTTATACGAGCCAAACGGCACATTAAAGCCCCCTTTTTTGTTATAGCGACATAGGCCGTTAAACCCAAAGCGGTTCATATACAAAAACGCCAACGAGCGAAACATCGCATCGTCACTCTGGTTAAACTGCTTACGAATATCGAGGTAGACTTCTTTGCGGTTATTTTCGGGCACAAACCAACGCTTAGCTTCGTGAATGTATGCTTGAGGTTCGGTTTTGAGCAGATTGTAGAAATTGATCAGATCCGGATTGATGTCCGCCAGCAGATAGCGTTCAAAATCCGTATTCAGGAAGACCGAGCCTGCGCCAACGAAAGGCTCAACCAGCTCACGAGCTTCTGGTAGATGGCGTTGAATATCCTCGACTAGGCTATATTTACCCCCAGCCCATTTCAGAAAGGCGCGCTGCTTTTTCATCTACTGCTCTAATCGTTGGCCACAAAATAAGGCTGCGGAATGTAACATATTTTTCAGCGAAGCTCAGGTTTATTTCTTACGCTCGATTTCTCGCTGAACTTGGCTAAGTGATTTAGCCCAAGGACCTAACGCCTGTAGCGAAGCAGAGAGTTTTTCTGAGGCATCACGCGCCATTTGGATGGTGGGATAGTTGCCCATAGTGACAATAAACCACTCGACATCGTTACGCAGTGTTGGGTAAACGTAGACTTTCCCTTGTAGCTTGTGCTCATCAATAAAGCCTTGCACATCTTGCAGAGAATTCATCGCCGCCAACTGCAATGTGTAGCTGCGTGGTGACATGGCTTTCAGCTCATCACGCGCAAAAGAGAAACTCACCGATTTAGGCTGAGCATTCTGCACTTGTGTTTGCTCTAACGTTTGCGTTTTCAGCTCAGTCGCCGCTTGAGTTGACTCTACTAAGTTGTTGATCGCCGAAGTATCAGCGGTGTCTGCTTTGCCTTGCAGCAGGGCATCCACCACATCAGAGTTAATCACGACGCGCTTACCGTCATCGGCAATGCCGACACTGGCTGTGGTATCCACCACATCCGGTGGCAGAGCAGAGGTATCATCGTCGGCACCAAAGTCATCGCCTTCAGCATCAGACATGCCATCGCCATTTGCGCTTGAGGTACCGTCTTGAGCTAGAGGGTTTGCTTCGGAGTTGAGGGTTGGAATCGCGGTTTGTTCAGCGATCTCGCCTTCAAGCAGGCTACTCTCTTGTGGAACAGGCTTAGACAGCAGCCACCAATAACCTCCGCCCAGCAACAACAAGAGAAGTAATACGACCAAGGCAATATTAAACGGAGAGCCAACAATCGAGCGGATCACCACCCGTTTTTCATTTTTCGTTTCCGCCAACGCCATAATTTCCCCCGGTAACGGATTGATCTTCTTATAAGCATTACGCACTTTACGCTCAACTTGTGGATCAACATAGCGCATGACGCGATTTTCGAATAAACGATCTGCTTCATCTTCGGAGAGCATCTCAATTTCTAAATCGACAGGCTTATGTTCTTGCCCATAACTTAAACGCGTTAATAACGCATCCAGACCATTGTCTTGAGCAAACAGCACCACATTGACGTTCCAGCGTGGATTGGTTTGTGCTTCGAGTACCAACATCCACAATTCGGAAACCAAAGACTCAGAGAGTAAGTGGGCATCATCGACCACAATCACGATATCGCAATTTTGATCTTCAAATAGACGCGCGAAGCTTTCTGCTAAGGCGTCTTTGGGATTGTAAAGTGGCTCAGAAAACAGCTGTGACAACATCGTCACGCGACGCTGCTCGTCACTTTGGTTAGGGTGGCACATGAGCAAAGATTGGTTTTTATCTTGCGCCCAACTGTCTAAAAATCGTTGCGCGAGCCACGATTTCCCCGCCCCTTGGCGACCACAAACATTCACCAAGTTAGAACCAAAACGGGTCAGCAGTTGCAGCCGTTCCAGTAACTCAGTTTGCGATTCTAAATCCAGTTCATGTGCCAAGCTCATTGGGCCATCCTAATGACAATTGTCTGATATCAAAATGTTCTGCAAGTCTCTCGATTACACCGTGCGACAATACTCTATCGCTTGTGCTATCACGGCTTCAGGTACCCCTTTTACGACCGCTGACGTGCCGATACTGGTCGGTAACACCAAACGCAGTTCCCCTGCCAACACTTTTTTATCGCGCATCATGTGCTGCATGAAATCGGCAAAGGTCATGTTCTCTGGGGTTCGCACAGGCAAGTGCGCTTTTTTCAGTATAGCTAGGATACGTTCAAATTGAGATGCATCGATAAGGCCTTGTAATTGAGCCGTTTTCGCCGCCATTACTGTACCCGCAGATACGGCTTCACCGTGCAGCCAATTCCCATAGCCCATCTGTGCTTCAATTGCATGGCCGAAGGTGTGACCAAGATTGAGTAACGCACGAATGCCCGACTCTTTCTCATCTTGCGCGACTACCTCGGCTTTGATTTGGCAGCAGCGCGCAATTGCGTAAGTGAGCGCTTGTTCGTCCAATGCGTACAAAGCCTCCATCTGTGCTTCTAGCCAGTCGAAGAAGGCTGAGTCATAAATGATGCCATACTTGATGACTTCCGCCATACCAGCGGCAAATTCACGTGCGGGCAGCGTGGTCAAACAGTCCGTATCAATCACTACCGCTTTGGGCTGATAAAAAGCACCAATCATGTTTTTACCGAGCGGATGATTGACCGCGGTTTTCCCACCGACCGAAGAATCCACCTGCGACAGCAGTGTGGTCGGTATTTGAATGAAATCAACGCCACGCTGATAACAAGCCGCCGCGAAACCGACCAGATCACCAATCACTCCCCCACCTAAAGCAATGACAACCACATCACGGCTGTAGTTATGCTCAAGCAAAAAGCTCATCACAGTGTTGAAGGTTTCGAGAGTTTTGTACTGTTCGCCATCGGGCAGTTCCAGCAAAGCATGCTGGCAACCGATGTGATCAAGTAATGAAATGATCGCAGGCGCATACAACGGAGCGACAGTGTGGTTGGTGACAATCACCACTTTCTGCTTAGCAGAGAGGGAAAGAAGAGCCGGATTGGCAAACAATCCGGCACCGATTGAGATTGGGTAGCTACGTTCACCTAAGTTGACCGTAATCCGCTCCATGGTTTTGCACTCCACTTCGAAGAAACATTACATTATGTGTTCTTCTAGCATTTTTACGATCTGATTGGCTACCACTTTTGCACTTTGATCGTCAGTGCGTACCGTGATGTCCGCAATCTCTTCGTACAGAGGATTACGATCTTCAGCCAATTGCTCTAGCACTTCACGCGGGCAATCCGTTTGCAGCAGTGGGCGCTTTTTATCGCGATTGGTACGTGCTAATTGTTTTTCGATAGTAGTTTCGAGGTATACAACGATACCGCGAGCAGACAGTCGGTTGCGGTTCTCTTTACTAATTACTGAGCCACCACCCGTCGCCAGTACGATACCCTGTTGCTCGGTTAGATCATTAATAACGGCTTCTTCGCGCTTGCGGAAGCCTTCTTCACCTTCAACATCAAACACCCATGCGATATCCGCTCCGGTACGTTCTTCGATAACCGTATCAGAGTCGATAAACTCCATGTGCAGTTGTTGAGCTAGGTGTCTACCAATTGTGCTTTTGCCAGCGCCCATAGGGCCAACAAGGAAAATATTGCGTTTCTCAGCCATGTTCAGCAGTAATTTACAACGTTAATTCAATGACATCGCCACAAGAGTTGCTGGACATACGCCAACCATAGGAATGCTTGTGGCACCTATTCCTCACCGATATTTCGTGATAAGACCCGAAATTATCTAGATATGGTGCCACTATTGCAACTTTAATTTTTGTTCGCTTGTTACGCACACGCTAAGTTATTGAATGACCACTTTCGGCGTGACAAAAATCAGCAGTTCACTTTTGCCCATTTGCTCATAGGTTCGTCTGAATAACGCGCCCAAAACAGGCAAATCCCCCAGCAGTGGCACCTTATCTACCGAATTATTGATGCTGTGTTGGAAAATGCCACCCAACACCACAGTTTCTCCGTTATTCACCAACACTTGAGTGCCAATGCGCTGAGTATCAATAGAAACCGCTTCGCCAGTGCCGGTTTTCACCGTTTCACCGCGTCGGTCTTGGGTCACGCTCAAGTCCAGCACCAAGCGGTTATCTGGGGTGATTTGTGGTGTCACCTTCAAGCTCAATACCGCTTTTTTAAACGCGACCGTAGAGGCACCACTGGAAGACGATTCCAGATAAGGGATCTCAGTACCTTGCTCAATATAGGCAGGCTGTTTATTGGTGGTAATCAAGCGAGGGCTAGAGATGATTTCGGCCTTCGATTCATTTTGTAATGCTGAAAGCTCCAAATCCAACAACGTACCCGAGCCCAATTTAGCGACTTGGAAAGCAATCGAAGACGCATTGGCAGAGGTGGAAGCCAAATTCACATTTAAGAATTCATCCACCGGAAATTCATCATCCGCCAATAACCCTTTTTGCCATAAGTTACTCTCTATGCTTCCTCCGACCGAGTGGCTACCATTGGTCGACATTACGCCCCAGCGTACCCCCAGCTCCTCCAAGTTACCTTCTTTGACGGTGACAATCCGCGCTTCGATTTGAACTTGTTTGACCGGAATATCCAGCGATTCAATGATCTCGCGGATCACGGCAATGTTATCGGGCAGCTCTCGGATCAATAGCGAGTTAGTTCGTTCGTCGATGCTGATCGAACCTCGTTCAGACAACATGTTGACGTTGCCTTCACCGCCGATCATCGCCGCAATGTCAGACGCTTTGGCAAAGTTAATCTTGATGATTTCTGATTTTAAATCGCCCAACTCTTCTGCTAAACGGGCTTTTTCGAGCGCTTGTTTCTCGCGCAAGTCGAGTTCCTCTTTCGGCGCAATCAAAATCACATTGCCATCGACCCGCTTATCGAGCCCTTTGACTTGCAGAATAATGTCCAACACTTGCTGCCAAGGCACGCCATCCAAGCGTAAAGTCAGGTTACCCACCACCGAATCGGAAACCACTAAGTTGAAACCGTTATAATCGGCAATCAGCTGCAGTACGTTACGCACCGGAATATCTTGGAAGTTAATTGAAATCAGCTTGCCTTCTTTTTCCAAGACACTCTTGGGCTTAGGCTTTTCATCAGCTTTGAGTTTACTGATCACGACCTCAAGGTATTTTCCTTTCAAGGTATAATCATGCTGAAACTCCCCATCGACAGTCACAACCAGTTGTGTGCTTGGCTCTTTACGGAATACTTCCACGCTCTCAACAGGGGTCGAAAAATCTTTCACATCAAGCAGATACAGCTTGTCATCCGCCACATCGGTTTTCAGGAGTTCAATGCTCAACCCTTCTTGGACTTTTTGCACATCCACGACAGCCGATGGCGAAGCCAATTCGACAATTAAGACCGCCGCCTTCTCTTTGTTGACCCGAAAGTCGATGTTTTCCAACTGGTTGGCGGTAGCGGATTCAGCACTAAACACCATGGAAGAAGCACAAAGTGCAAAACCAACCCACAAGGTCAGCCAAGTCTGTGCGACATAAGTTTTCAATCCATTTTTCATCGTTATATCTCTATACTTCAACCGATTATTTTAAAGCCAGCTTGACGTTACGCTGATTCCAACACCCTAAGCCATCAGGCAAAGTTTCATTAATTAACAAATAGTTGTCGTCGACTCGGGTGACTTTGCCATTATTGATTCCGACATATTGACCTGCCTTAACCTTGACCACACTCCCTGCCGGCGTTTGCACTAAGGCAGAGATACTGCCCCCGCTGCTCATCACCCCTTTTAAGCGCAATTGGTGCAATGGATAACGCTCCAACGGCCCATTTTTCGCACGTGGCACGGGTTGCCAACAGTCGGCTTTGGCCAGCGGTTGGTTTTGCACTAACGCTTCTTTCGGTAAGACAAACGGCTCACGCCCCTTGTGCTGCTGATAGGGCGTGGCTTCAAACTCTAAAATGGGTTTGAGCTTAGTCACTTCTTTGC
Source organism: Vibrio cholerae (assembly GCF_008369605.1). Classification (NCBI taxonomy): domain Bacteria; kingdom Pseudomonadati; phylum Pseudomonadota; class Gammaproteobacteria; order Vibrionales; family Vibrionaceae; genus Vibrio; species Vibrio cholerae. The sequence continues at coordinate 232,869 of NZ_CP043554.1, read as the reverse complement.
GCGCTTCACGCTCAACTTGCGCGACGTATGAGGTCAAATCATCTTGGTTCGCCTTACACCCGACCAACACCAGCAAACTCATCAGCCATAATCCAAGTGGCTTATTTTTCATCATCCACCTCCTGCTTAAATTGGTAGGTGTAGGCTCTGACTCGAAAGTGCAGCGTGCTACTCTCTTGGCTGACCCGCTGCCAGTCCACATCGTCGAAGTTGATGATGCGCGGTAACTTGGCAATCGCTTGCGAAAAATCGCCAATATCGTGATAGCTCCCCGTCAGTTCGATATTGAGCGGTAAGCGGTAAAGAAACTCTTGGCTTTCACGCTCCCCCCAATCAATCCGCGTAAAGGTAAGCGAACTATCGAGCCCAAGCTGGTTGACTGACGCCAGCATGCTGGCTAACTCTTTTTGCACCGGTAGCTGGCGCAGTAAAAAATCGTAACGCTCTTTGAGCTCATCCAACTGAGCTTGAATCTGCGGCAATACCGCCACTTTATTGGCTTTGATGCGCAGTGTGGCCTTGACGGTTTCCTCTTCCTGCTTTAACAGCGCAATCTCATCTTGTTTAGGCATGAGATAGAACCAATAACCAGCACCTTGGATCAGTAGCATGATAAGCAGAATCACCACCAACTGAGGCAGCAGCGGCCATTCACTAATTTCATCCAGTTCTAGCTCTTGCAAACTAGCCATTGTGTGCACCTCCCTCTTGCGGGTTAGAGGCTGGGGTTAAAATTTGGAAGGAGACTTTAAAGCTCTGAAATTGCTTACCAAATCGCTTATTCCCTGAAACGATTTCATGCATTTCAACATCGGTTAATTTGTCCGACTTCTCCAAGTTATCGAGCATGGTTGCCAAGCGAGCGGTGGAATCGCTAATCCCGGTTATTTCTATCTGATGGCCATTCATCTTGATCTTGTCGACATAGACGCCTTCAGGGATCAGGTTGGGCATTTGGTTCATAAACTCAGTCGTTTTATTGCGCTTTTGCTGTAGTTGCTCCACCACAGTCAAACGAGTCAATAACGCCTTATGTTCTTCTTCAGCGATCTTCAACTTAGCGATCTGCTGATCCAGCGAGAAGATATGTTGTTGCAAATAACCAATCCGCTCTTGCTGCAAAGCCATTTGTCCGCCCAAGTATTCACCGGCGGCAAATTGCATCAACACCGCCAGCAAAACACCGAGTGTCACTAACCCCAAAAAGCGCCGCTTATGTGCTTCACGCCGTGCATCACGCCACGGCAGTAAGTTGACCTTATGCAACATGCTCACTCTCCAACCAAGCTAAGCCTCGCAATGCAAGACCGGCGGCGGTACTAAAACGCTGGCCATCAACCAGTGGGTGTTTGCGTTTTGCCACATTGTTTTTGAACAGTGAAAACGGATTGAGCACTTCGCAAGGCAGTGACAAGCGTTGATAAAGCGCGTCCTCTAAACCAGAAAGCGTGGCACCGCCACCCGATAGCCATAAACCGCCAAGACTTTGAGTCCCGTGCACTGAAGTAAAAAGCTGGATTTGCCGCGCAATTTTGTCGACCAATTCTTGAATAAACCGCTGTGTGGGATCGTGTAACAGTGGATGATTCAATGAGTTCACAGCACTGGGTTCTGATTCCAATTGACGAGTTCCTAATGGCACGTCTTTGTAAAAGGGCATTTTTTCCGGAAAATCGAGGCACAATGAACTTTGGGTGTAGCCAATATCCACCAACATCCAGTCTGGACGTCGATACGCACGGCTAGCGAGTTGCCATAAATGCAACAAACTATGTACTTGCACATCCATCAACACAGGTTCAAAACCCGCTTTTTTAACGGCATGCAAACGACTGTCGACCACGTCTTTTTTGGTGGCATACACTTGGAAGGTCGTCGTGCTGCTGCGGGCGAGGCTTTTTTCCGTCACTTTGACGAAATCGAGGCTCAGCTCTTCAACGGGGAATGGAGATTGATGCGAGAAGGCTTGATAGACAGCAAATTCCAGCTCGCGCTGCTCAAGATCGCTATCTATTTGTAATACTTTGCTAATCACGGCGCTATCCGGGATTGCTATCGCGACTTTATGACTAAATAGAGGCAAACCCTTTTTTAGTTCTTTTAGTTTCTTTACAATTTTCTGATAATCGAGCGTGTGATTATCGGTGAAAATATCAGCGGTAACGAGCAACTCCTCATACCCCACAAGCGCATAAGTGTCGCCCATAGGTTTGAGCACCGCAGCTTTAATGCTGTGGTGGCCGATATCAATACCCGTAACTAATGATTTACCCATGAGGCTAAGCTCCAGTAAAGAGGTTCAGCTCGATAGACCTATTTTCTCAATAAATAGGCAGATGATATTTTGCGAGCTAAGGTTTTAGCCTAGAGTACAAGGGTTTGCATTAGTGCAGCCTCAACTAAACAGGGATTCTCCGGTGAAGTTCATAAAGCGTTTATTAGTATTTTCATTGATTTGCATTATTCTTGGAGTCACTACAATCTTTGGTTTCTATTTCTATGTGAAATCAGATCTGCCAGATGTAGCCACTCTACGTGATGTCCAATTACAAACTCCGATGCAAGTCTTCAGTCAAGACGGCAAACTGATCGCCCAATTTGGTGAAAAACGCCGCATCCCGCTCAAGCTGGAAGAGATGCCTAAAGAGTTGATCGAAGCGGTGATTGCGACCGAAGACTCTCGCTACTACGAGCACTACGGTTTTGACCCGATTGGTATCACGCGTGCCGCCTTTGCTGTACTCGCCTCGGGCAGTGCTTCGCAAGGTGCCAGTACCATTACTCAGCAACTTGCGCGTAACTTTTTCCTCTCTAATGAGAAGAAGGTGATGCGTAAAGTCAAAGAGATCTTCATTGCGATCCATATTGAGCAACTGTTAAGCAAGCAAGAGATCTTAGAGCTGTATCTCAACAAAATTTACCTCGGCTACCGTTCTTATGGCGTCGGCGCGGCTGCGCAAGCGTATTTCGGTAAAGAGGTGAAAGATCTAACCTTAGGTGAAATTGCGCTGATTGCAGGCCTGCCAAAAGCTCCTTCAACCATGAACCCTATCTATTCCGTCGAGCGTGCGACCAACCGTCGTAATGTGGTGCTGCAGCGTATGCTGGATGAAAAATACATCACTAAAGCGGAATACGATGCTGCGCGTGCCGAACCTGTGCTGTCCAAATTCCATGGTGCAGAGATTGAGTTAAACGCACCGTATGTGGCTGAAATTGCTCGCGCATGGATGGTTGAACGCTACGGTGAAGAAGCCGCTTACACGTCAGGCATGAATGTCTACACAACGGTCGACTCTAAGTTGCAAAGAGCCGCTAACCAAGCCGCGATCAATAACCTGTTGGCTTACGATGAGCGTCACGGTTATCGCGGTGCAGAAAAAGAGTTATGGCAAGCCAATCAACCGGCTTGGAGCAGCACTCAGCTGTCTGAATACCTGAGCAATGAGCCCACTTATGGCGATATGTTCCCTGCCGCGGTTCTCAGCGTTGAAGAAAAATCGGCTCAAGTATGGGTAAAAAGCTATGGTGTGCAAACCATCGCTTGGGAAGACATGAATTGGGCGCGCCGTTTTATCAACGACGATCGCCAAGGCCCACTTCCGAAAAGTGCCAATGAATTTTTAGCCGCAGGACAGCAAATTTGGGTTCGTCCACGCACCCAAGATGGCGCGATTACCGCTTGGAAGCTAACTCAAGTTCCGAATGCCAACACCGCATTTGTCGCGATGAATCCAGAAAACGGCGCGGTCACTGCGTTGGTTGGTGGTTTTAACTTTGTGCACAACAAATTTAACCGAGCTACCCAGTCAGTACGTCAAGTAGGTTCAAGTATCAAACCATTTATCTACTCTGCAGCGCTGAATAAAGGGCTCACTTTAGCCACACTGATTAATGATGCGCCGATTAACCAATGGGATGAGAGTCAAGGCACGGCATGGCGTCCGAAGAACTCACCACCAACCTACACTGGCCCAACACGACTAAGAATTGGTTTAGCCCAATCGAAAAACGTTATGGCCGTGCGCGTTTTGCGTGAAGTGGGTTTGGATGAAACACGCGAATACCTGACTCGCTTTGGTTTCAAATTAGATCAGTTACCGCGTTCTGAGACGATTGCGCTCGGTGCAGGCAGCTTGACTCCTGTACAAATGGCACAAGGCTTCTCGGTTTTTGCTAACAATGGTTACTTCGTTGAACCTTTCTACATCAGCCGCGTCGAAAATCCATTTGGCAACATTGAGTTTAGCGCAGAGCCGAAAGTCGTCTGCCACCGTGAATGCTCATCGGAGCTTGATGAGTTTGCCGAACAAGACGCAGCAAGCCCTTATGCCCCAAAAGTGATTTCCGAGCAAAACGCTTTCTTAACGCGTGAAATGCTGTACAGCAATATTTGGGGTGGCGGTGAGTGGAGCTCAGATACCGGTTGGAACGGTACCGGTTGGCGTGCACAGGCACTGAAACGCCGCGACATCGGCGGTAAAACCGGTACCACCAACGACTCAAAAGATGCATGGTACAACGGTTATGCCCCAGGCATCGTTGGTGTGGCTTGGGTGGGCTTTGATGATCATAGCCGTAACCTAGGGAGAACAGCGCCGAATCGAAACATTGAAGATGATGTTTCCGGTGCCGAATCGGGTGGTAAAACCGCCTTGCCGGCTTGGGTTGAGTTTATGTCTCTCGCGCTACAAGATGTGCCCGTTCAACAGAAAGTGGTACCGAACAATATCGTTCGTGTCCGCATTGACCGCGATACGGGGTTACTGACCAATAAGTTAGATTCGAGCTCGATGTTTGAGTATTTCGAAGCCGGCACTGAGCCGACGGAATACGTCAGCGAACATGTCAATGAGTCCATCTATTCGACCAGCTCTGGCGAAGAGCTGTTCTAATAACCTCTGGCACAGAAAACCCAATAAAAAAGAGGCTGAATCATCAGCCTCTTTTTTGTATTGGATTCGCCGTCTTACTCGCTTTGCTGTAAGCGATGTTTAATCACTTCTGCCAACTGCTCAAACCGCTGGCGTAAAGGCGAGCCTGGGCGATAAGCCAAGACGAGTCGACGCGATGGAATCGGGTTAACCGCCCGCAGGTAACAAACCCCATCTTTGGTTTTATCTTCAGGTAAGGCTAACTCAGGCAATAAGGTGATCCCTGCGCCTGCAGCCACCATATTGCGCAACGTTTCTAAACTGGTGGCTTTAAAGCGTTCATCATCTTTCGCGCCCGCAGCAAAGCAAAAACCTAACGCTTGATCGCGCAGGCAATGCCCATCTCCTAAAGCCAATACGGTCTTACCTTTCAGCTCCAGCATGTCCACTTCGTCACGCGCCGCCCAAGCATGATCGCAAGGCACTGCAATGCTCAACACTTCGTTATACAGCTCAATTTCTTTAAAAGGTGCCGTCTCTTCCACCGAAGCGAGCACCAAGCAATCCAGTTTGCCATCTTCGAGCTGACGCACTAACTGGTTAGTCTGCGCTTCATGCAGATACAGCTCCAATTCAGGGAAACGTTCTTTCAAAGTAGGAATGATCTTCGGCAGTAAATACGGCCCTAAGGTCGGAATAAAGCCAATGTGCAACGGCCCAGTCATGGCTCCGGTTTGCTGGTTAGCCATATCTTTAAACGTTTTCACTTCCGAAAGGATTTTCTTTGCCTGATCAACCAGTTGTAGCCCCGCTTCGGTAAACAGAACTCGACGACTGCTGCGCTCAAGCAAAGTCGTTCCAATTTCATCTTCCAACTTACGGATCTGGCCACTCAAGGTGGGTTGGCTGACAAAGCACGCTTCTGCCGCTTTACGGAAATGCTTGTGGTCAGCTAATGCGACCAAGTATTCAAAATCACGAATGTTCATAGCTTCCCCAGATAGAATGCATCTATTAAAACCATAGCATTAAACGATTAGAGCTATCAAAGCTTTTCTTTAACAATAGCCATCAACAACGAAACACATCCTATTGATTTAAAATTAAATTTCACAAATGAGGAACACAATGTTTACATCTAAAGAAGGTCAAACCATTCCACAGGTTACTTTTCCTACTCGCCAAGGTGACGCTTGGGTCAATGTGACTAGCGATGAACTGTTCAAAGGCAAAACCGTTATCGTGTTTAGCTTGCCGGGTGCCTTTACTCCAACCTGTTCATCCACTCACCTACCGCGCTACAACGAGCTGTTCCCTGTCTTTAAAGAGCATGGTGTCGACAGCATTCTGTGCGTATCGGTCAACGATACTTTCGTGATGAATGCTTGGAAAGATGACCAAAATGCCGACAACATCACCTTCATTCCTGATGGTAATGGTGAATTTACCGATGGTATGGGCATGTTGGTGGATAAAAATGACCTTGGCTTTGGTAAACGCTCATGGCGCTACAGCATGCTGGTTAAAGATGGTGTGGTAGAAAAAATGTTTATCGAACCGAATGAGCCGGGCGACCCGTTCAAAGTATCGGACGCCGATACCATGCTCAAATACATTGCCCCTCAATACAAGGTGCAAGAATCAGTGACTATTTTCACTAAGCCTGGATGTCCTTATTGCGCCAAGGCGAAACAAGCGCTGATTGATGCCGGTCTACAGTATGAAGAGCTGATTTTAGGTAAAGACGCCACCACAGTGAGCCTGCGCGCTGTTTCTGGCCGTACCACGGTGCCGCAAGTGTTTATCGGTGGTAAACACATTGGTGGCAGCGACGACTTAGAAGTCTACCTAAATCAATAAGTTTCTAGGCTCCCATCCGGGAGCCTAAAACTGCCCTTTCAGACTGAGAACAAACCGATTGAGGATCCATAATGAAACAGATTCACGTTGATGTCGCCGTGATCGGCGGTGGTACTGCTGGCCTTGGCGCTTATCGTGCAGCGAAAGCTTACACTCAGAATGTGGTGATGATTGAAGGCGGCCCTTACGGCACCACCTGTGCGCGAGTGGGTTGTATGCCCTCCAAACTGCTGATCGCCGCGGCAGAAAGTGTACACCAGATTGAAAAAGCGCCCGGCTTTGGGGTTTACCCGCAAGGTGAAATTGTGATTAATGGACGTGAAGTGATGGATCGCGTCAAACGCGAACGAGATCGCTTTGTCGGTTTTGTGCTGGAAGGGGTGGATTCCATTCCTGAACAAGACAAGATTGCAGGCTACGCCAAGTTTATTGATAACCATACGCTGCAAGTGAATGATCACACGCGTATTCATGCCAAACGTATCGTGATTGCGACGGGTTCTCGCCCTGCTTATCCAGCAGTATGGAATGAGCTCGGCGATCGCCTTGTGGTCAACGATGACGTCTTTGAGTGGGATGACCTACCACAAGCCGTCGCTGTGTTTGGTCCGGGTGTGATCGGTTTAGAGCTTGGCCAATCCCTGCATCGTTTAGGGGTGAAAGTGAAAGTGTTTGGCTTAGGCGGTCAAGTAGGACCACTAACTGATCCTGACGTCATGGCTTACGCGAATCGTGCTTTCCAACAAGAGTTTTATCTTGATGCAGACGTCAAAGTCGAAAGCATGAAACGTATTGCTGGCGATAAAGTGGAAATCCAATTTATCAACCAACAAGGTGAGCTAGAAACCTTCATCGTGGATTATGTGCTTGCCGCAACAGGTCGTCGTCCCAACGTTGATAAGCTCGCACTGGACAATACCGATGTGGCGCTGGATGAGCGTGGTGTACCCAAAGCAGATCACTACACGTTGCAAACCTCGGTACCTTCGATCTTTATTGCAGGCGATGCCAGCAACCAGATCCCGCTGCTGCATGAAGCTGCAGATCAAGGACGCATTGCCGGCGATAACGCAGGCCGCTTCCCTGAAATTCGCGCGGGTTTACGCCGCTCGCCAATTTCTGCGGTGTTTTCTGACCCACAAATTGCCATGGTTGGAGAAACCTATAAGCAATTGACTCAGCGTTTGGGTAACTGTGGCTGCTTTGCCGTGGGTGAAGTGTCGTTTGAAAACCAAGGCCGCTCACGAGTGATGCTGCGCAACAAAGGCTTGCTGCATGTGTATGGCGAGCAAGGCACTGGCCGTTTCCTTGGTGCGGAGATGATGGGACCGAATGCTGAGCATTTAGCACACTTGCTAGCTTGGGCGCATCAAAACCAGATGACCATTTCGCAGATGCTCGATATGCCTTTCTACCATCCGGTGATTGAGGAAGGGGTACGCACTGCTCTGCGTGATTTAAACGCGAAGCTGCACTTAGGCCCTGAGATGATCAAACACTGTTTAGATTGTGGTCCGGGCTGTTAATTTCCCGCGCACTCAGAACCGATTCTTTCTGTAAAAATGCCAAAGCCTGAGATCAACCTCAGGCTTTTTGGATTAGATTGTATTTGCTTTAGCTCATTCACTTCTCACTACCCTTAACTCTGCACTCAGGCTTCGGCATCATACTTGCGCTGAGTTATACTCCTTGATGTTTTAGCAACTCGGTGTTGTTCACCGACTGACAATCACATCTTTTGGCTTAAGGTGAAGCGTATGGCTTGTGGAGAGTGCAGCGAACATTGGTTTTGGAAAAAAATTGGTCGCTGTCAACGCTGTATGGATCAACTCACGGTGTTGTCCGTTGTCGTGTGGATCATTTGGTTTTGGGGCTTTAAAGAGGATCCCGCTAGCATCGAGTCGATCAGCTTGATCCTTGCGGGGTTTGCCTTTAACGGCTTACTGTTTCTGCATTTATGGATGAAGTACGTGATCTTGCCTTGGCGTAAACGACAAGGAAAAGAGGATTAGAACCTGTATTAAACTTTCTGCTACGCAGAAAAGAAAAAAGCCCTAAACCTAGTACAGATTTAGGGCCTTCTTAGAGTCTTCTAAGAAAAAGCAGTGGTACAGTAATAGACAGAGCTCTAAGCAAAAGGTTCATAAAAAAATGATCTTTTTTACGATCTTTTTTCTCCGAGATGATTCCTCTTATTACTCAAACAGTTGCACCACTGTTTTTTTCCATTTATCTCATAGGATCGACAAGCTCGCTGAAATGTTAAGACTTCACGCGCGCTTGAGCTTGCTGAAGAGCATGCGCCACTTGTTTGGGTGATACGCCACCCAGTGCGCAGCGTTTCTCTAAACAAGACTGAATAGTCAGGATCGGATAGACATCCTGCTCAATCAAAGGCGAAAACTGTTGCAGTTCGGCCAAAGAAAGCTCTTCCAACGCTACACCCTTGCCAATAGCTGCGACTACCGCTACCCCGACAATATGGTGCGCCTCGCGAAATGGAATGCCTTTCGCAACCAGATAATCCGCCAATTCAGTCGCGTTCGAGTAGCCTTGCTTGGCCGCTTCTAACGTACGCGCCGCATTGACTTTAATGCCATCAAAGCAAAGTCCCGCCATTTGCAAACAATCAAACCAAGTGTCGAGCGCATCAAACAGCCCTTCTTTATCTTCTTGCATGTCTTTGTTGTACGCGAGAGGCAGAGCTTTGACTGTCATCATCATCCCCGCCAATGCACCATAGACGCGTCCGGTTTTGCCGCGGATCAACTCAAGTGCATCGGGGTTTTTCTTTTGTGGCATCAGTGAAGAGCCAGAAGTCACCGTATCAGCCAATTCAATAAAGCCCGCTTCACCTGTGGTGTAGAAGATCATATCTTCCGCCAAACGCGACAAATGCAGCATAGAGATCGATGCGACTGACATCAGCTCCATCACGTGATCGCGATCGGAGACCGCATCCAGCGAGTTACGTGTCGCGCGAGTAAAACCAAGATCTGCCGCTAACACCTCACGATCAATCGTGTAAGCGGTTCCCGCTAATGCACCTGAACCCAGTGGTGAGGTGTTTAAACGCGCTAGAGCATCAGTCAAACGGGACTCATCACGCTCAAACATCTCCAAATAAGCCAAACACCAATGGGCAAACGTCACCGGTTGCGCACGTTGCAAATGAGTGTAGCCCGGCAAAACTGTCGCTTGATGTTCAGCCGCCACTGCCACCAACTGTTGTTGTAGCGTTTTCAGAGCAAGGAGCAGATGAACGCCCTGATCGCGACACCAGAGCTTAAGATCGGTTGCGACCTGATCATTACGTGAACGCCCTGTGTGCAGTTTTTTACCGAGATCACCGACTTGCTCAATCAGCTTCTGCTCGACCCAAGAGTGAATATCTTCTGCATCAGAGGCTAAGATTTGCTCCGGATCTTGCTGAACCGATTGCAATAGGTGATTTAACGCCTGCTCTAACTGTTGTTGCTCCTGCACGCTCAAGACATTGACGGAGACCAAGGCTTTTGACCAAGCGATTGATCCAACAATATCTTGCTCAGCCAATCGATAATCAAAACGTAAGGAATCGTTGAATGATTTGAACCGACTGTCTGCCGCTTGGGTAAATCTTCCGCCCCATAATGCCATGCTTAATCTCCTGCTTTCCTCTCACCGCAACCGCCGTCGAGGATGTGATAACTGAAAATGTCCCCCAAACTCATTGGAGTGGCAGGTAGGCGGCAAGTGAGTGAATCCCCATGAGCATAGATAAACTATGTGATTGGGGTGAATGAACGTAGCCAACACCGCTGCAACTTCAATTAGGAAGGGGATAAGGATCGCAGTGCGATCCTTATTATATAAACCGATGACTGCGCTGATTACTGCTTGTTTTGGCTCAGAGCGCGGATGCGGCTTGACAGCGAATAGAGACGGATGAAGCCGCCTGCGTGGCTGTGGTCATACACTTCATCGGCACCAAAGGTCGCGAAATCTTCTGAGTAGAGGCTGTTAGCCGAACGTTTTTGCGTTGCAACGGCTTGGCCTTTATACAGTTTAATCACCACTTCACCGTTGACATCTTTCGCTAGCTCATCGGCTGCCGCAAATACCGCCTGACGTAGTGGCGTGAACCAACGACCATCATAAACAAGGTGTGATGCTTTAATACCCAGCTCTTCACGAAATTCGAATGAGGTTTTATCCAGCACCAGTTGCTCAACCGCGCGCAGCGCTTCCATGATGATGGTGCCTCCCGGAGTTTCGTAACAGCCGCGAGATTTCATACCCACCAAACGGTTTTCGACGATGTCGATACGACCTACACCATGCTTCGCACCTTTTTGGTTGAGGTACAGCAAAGCGTTGTAAGGGGTCATGGCTTCACCATCAACAGCGACCACTTCGCCATGAGCCACTTGCAGCGTGACATATTCCGCTTCGTTAGGCGCTTGCTCAGGATCGACGGTCCACACCCAGCAATCTTCGTTTGGCGCATTCCATGTGCTTTCCAAAACGCCACCTTCGGTAGAAACGTGCCATGCGTTGGCATCACGCGAGTAGATCTTGGTCAATGACGCCGCACAAGGAATGTTGCGCTCGGCAAGGTAATCCAAACACGCTTCACGGCTACGCAGATCCCACTCACGCCAAGGCGCAATCACATGCAGATCTGGAGCCAGTGCCGCAAAAGCCCCTTCAAAACGCACTTGGTCGTTACCTTTGCCAGTACAACCGTGCGCCAGTGCATCCGCTCCCACTTTACGCGCGATCTCAACTTGCGCTTTAGCAATCACCGGACGCGCCATGGAAGTACCAAGCAAGTATTTACCTTCATAGTAAGCGCCAGTTTTCAGCGTTGGGTAGATGTACTCTTTTACGAATTCTTCTTTCAGGTCAACGATGTAACATTCAGAGGCACCCGATGAGAGTGCTTTGGCTTCTACGCCTTTCAGCTCTTCATCACCTTGACCAACGTCAGCCACAAACGCCACCACTTCACAGTCATAATTTTCTTTTAACCATGGAATGATCACCGACGTGTCCAGACCGCCAGAATATGCCACAACTACTTTTTTAACTTGTACTTTACTCATTGATGTATCTCCATATTCCTGGCTCTGCGCTTGGCGGTCAGTGCTCAGGTTTAATCAAATTAGTGACTTAAAATCTTAAGGTAGAAAACGGGTGCCGATGCTTTCGCCGCCAAATAACTTGGCGAGCTTCTCTGGGTAACGCCAGGTAGCCACTTCAATCGGACGTCCTAAATCTTGCGCCGCTTCCAAGGCTGCTTTCACTTTGACGATCATGCCGTCGGTAATCACTTTGCCGGCAATCAGTGCATCCGCTTGTTTAACATCCAAAGTGGCAATGAGGTGGCCTTTGCCATCCAGTACACCACTGACATCCGAGAGCAGGACCAATTCCGCATCCAGAGCACCCGCCACAGCCACCGCTGCTTGGTCAGCGTTGACGTTCATCATCTGCCCCTGCGCAGTTAGGCCTATCGAGCTAATGATGGGCATCGCACCGGTTGCCAAAATCGCTTGCAGCAAAGTGGAATCGCCCGGCGTGGCTTTGCCGACCGCGCCCAGTTCAGGATCTAACTCCTCGACATGGCACAAACCGCCATCCGCCAGTGACAAACCCACGGCATTGATGCCATCTTTGATCGCTTGGCCTTGTAGCATCTTGTTCGCTGTACCAGCCAGAGCGCCGGCAATGATCGGAATTTGATCATACGGAGTGACGCGCAAACCATCTTTCTTGACCGATTTCAGTTGCAGCTTCGCCATCAACTCATCGACCAGATAACCACCACCATGCACGATCACGATGCGTCGTTGGGCTTGGTTCTGGTATTGGGCAATCGCACCAAACAGTTTGCTAAGTGTCTCTGCGCAATCGAGCGCCGCACCGCCTAACTTAATCACTAAAGGACTGAGCTTAAGATCTGACATGTTGAACCCTTACACCAACGCGGTTAATTCATCGAAACCGTAGTGAATATTTAAACACTGCATCGCTTGACTCGATGCGCCTTTCAATAAATTGTCGATAGCAGACACCACTATGATGTGACGTCCTTGTACCTTCCAGCCGAGGTCACAAAATGGGGTAAACTCGACATCTTGAATCCGTGGTAAACCATTGCTGAAACGCACCAACGGCTTATCTTGATACGCCTTGCTAAAAGCTTCTGCGACTTGCTGCTCGGTGACACCATCCGCCAATTTCATGGTGATGGTGGCCAGAATGCCGCGCTTAAAGTTGCCAAGATGCGGAGTGAAGATCACTTCACAGCCTAGGTGAGTCGCAATTTCTGGTTGATGACGGTGATTAAACACACCGTAGGGCTGCAAGCTCACTTCGCAGAAGCTGTTGGTCATGGTGGCTTTACGTCCCGCACCAGAGACACCACTCACCGCGTTAATCACTGGCCATTGGGTGGTGTCGATTAACCCATCCACCAACAGAGGCTTAATCGCCAGTTGCGATGCGGTGGGGTAGCAACCCGCAACGGCAATCATTGGGCTGGTTTTGATTGCTTCCGCATTCCACTCAGCAAGACCATACACCGCTTTTTCCAACCATTCAGAATGCTGATGCGCAAAGCCATAGAAGGTTGGATAAAACGACTCGCTCTGCACCCGAAATGCACCAGACAGATCAAAGACCTGACAGCCTTGAGCGAGAAATTGCGGCGCGAGGTCATGACTCACTTCATGCGCGGTGGCCAGAAAGACCACATCACACTCGGCCGCAACAGCATCCACATCAGTCAAGGCTTGCACTGGCATATCCATCAGCCCTGCCACTCGACCATGCAACTGCGCCAGCGATTTGCCCGCATCCACACTGTTGGCGGAAACGTATAAACCTGATAGCGTGAGTTGTGGGTGTTTGTGCACCATAAGAGCCAGTTCTGCTCCGGTGTAACCGCTTGCGCCGATGATGGTGGTTTTTAACATCAAAAACATCCGTATTAAGTGGTGAAAGAGAGCGGATAACGCTGATTATTCATCTTTCAAAATTGCGATTAATTGGTTTTTTATTCACTTAAAGTGATTTAATATGTGTTTTACAGTTTCGCCGACACTCTGTCAATAGCAGGAGCAAAGATAAAATGCCGTTACCCAGTTTCCTTGAGGTCTATGAAGGCCTGATTTCAACCTCTTCAATCAGTTCGACTGATGCGCGCTGGGATGAAGGTAATGAGCAGGTGATCGCAAAATTAGCCGATTGGCTCAGCGCGCTCGGTTTTTCGATTCAAATTGAGCAAGTCGCACCGAATAAGCAGAACTTGATTGCCAAGCTCGGTAGCGGTGAAGGCGGCTTATTATTAGCAGGACACAGTGATACTGTGCCGTTTGATGAGGGCCGTTGGAATTACAACCCGCATGCGCTCACGCAAGCCAATAATCGCTTCTATGGATTAGGAACCGCGGATATGAAAGGTTTCTTCGCCTTTATTTATGAAGCGGTGAAAAATGTCGATTGGAGCAAACAAACCAAGCCGTTGTATGTACTCGCAACGTGCGATGAAGAAACCACCATGCTCGGTGCACGCCACTTTACCGAAAACGCCCCATTTAAACCGGATTACTGCATCATCGGTGAACCCACCAGCTTGGTGCCGATCCGGGCGCACAAAGGCCATGTGGCGAATGCCATTCGCGTGACCGGTAAATCTGGCCATTCATCCAATCCAGCGCTGGGGGTCAATGCGATTGAGATCATGCACGAAGTGCTGTTTGCTCTCATGCAGCTGCGCGATCGCTTAATTAAAGAATATCACCATCCGGGATTTGAAATTCCGACTCCAACGCTGAACCTTGGTCACATTCATGGTGGCGATAGCCCAAACCGAATTTGTGGTTGCTGCGAACTGCATTATGACGTTCGCCCTCTGCCAGGCATTAGCTTAGATGGTTTAGATAACCTGATGCGTGACGCTCTACGTGAGGTACAGCAAAAGTGGCCGGGGCGCATTGAACTCGTCCCGCTGCATGACCCGATCCCCGGTTATGAGTGCGCTCATGATCACCCGTTTATTCATGGCATTAGCGAAATCTGTGAGCAAGAAGCACAGACCGTAAACTACTGCACCGAAGCGCCCTTCTTGCAGCAAATCTGCCCGACCTTAGTACTAGGCCCAGGCTCGATCGATCAAGCTCATCAACCGGATGAGTTTTTGGCGTTTGAATTTATTGACCCAACGGTACGCGTGCTATCACGAGCCATGCAGAAATATTGTTTCTAAATTGATCGCCCTGAGTTCAACCTCAGGGCTTTTTTGTAAGAAATTTTCAATAATTTGGTGTTTTTAGTTAAACAATCTCTGCACCAATGCGGATGACAATAAATGGAATCTTAGTCTTATCCGCAAGTCCACTGGACAAAATAGTCAAGATTGTGTAATTAACTGAACTCACATTGGATGTAATTTTTTTTCAAGGCAGGATGACAATGAACGAAAAATACGCTGCGCTCAAAAGTAACGTAAGCATGTTAGGACGACTACTCGGCCAGACAATTCAAGCCGCCGATGGTGACGTTATTTTAGCGAAAGTGGAAACCATCCGAAAACTTTCCAAATCTGCCCGAGCGGGCAACCAAGCAGACCGCGAGCTGCTGATCGAAGAGATCAAAAATCTTCCTAACCACCAACTGACTCCCGTGGCTCGTGCCTTTAACCAATTCCTGAACCTGACCAATATTGCCGAGCAGTATCACACCATCTCACGCCACTGTGAAAGCCACGTGAATGAGTTGGATGCGATTGGTAGCCTGTTTGCTAAACTGGCGCAGAAGTCGGTCAGTAAATTCGATACGGCGCAAGCCATTCGCGATCTCAACATTGAGCTGGTATTGACCGCTCACCCGACTGAGATCACTCGTCGCACCATGATCAACAAACTGGTCAAAATCAACGAGTGTCTATCCAAACTTGAGCTCAGCGACCTCTCTCCGAAAGAGCGCCATAAAACCGAGCGCCGCCTTGAGCAATTAATTGCCCAAAGTTGGCATTCAGATGTGATTCGTCAGCAGCGGCCAACGCCATTAGATGAAGCCAAATGGGGGTTCGCAGTCGTAGAAAACTCATTGTGGCACGCCGTCCCTGAGTTTTTGCGTGAGTTAGATGAACAGGTGAAATCTTACCTAGGTGAAGGTTTACCGATTGATGCACGCCCTGTGCATTTCTCATCTTGGATGGGTGGAGATCGCGATGGTAACCCCTTTGTGACCCACACTATCACTCGCGAAGTGCTGTTACTGTCACGCTGGAAAGCAGCTGATTTGTATCTCACCGATATCAATGAACTGGTCAGCGAACTTTCGATGACCAAGTGTAATGAAGCCGTACGCGCTTTAGCTGGCGAAGAGCACGAACCTTATCGCGCCATCCTCAAGCCAGTACGAAGCTTGCTGCAAGAGACGATTGAAATTCTTGATGCAAAACTCAACGGCCAAAAACTGGCAGTAAAAGCCCCTTTGCAAACCGCAGATCAATTGTGGGAACCGCTCTACGCGTGTTACCAATCACTGCATGAGTGTGGCATGGGCGTAATCGCAGATGGTTCCTTGCTCGATACCCTGCGCCGCATTAAAGCCTTTGGCGTGCATCTGGTTCGCCTCGATGTTCGTCAAGAGAGCTCACGCCATGCAGAAGTGATCTCGGAACTGACCCGCCATCTCGGCATCGGCGATTACAATCAGTGGAGCGAGCAAGATAAAATCGCTTTCCTGACCACAGAGCTGAACTCGAAACGCCCACTGCTACCACGTGATTGGCAACCGTCGCCTCAAGTCAAAGAGGTGTTGGATACCTGTAAGATCATCGCTGCGCAGTCCAAAGATGCGTTTGGTGCGTATGTGATTTCGATGGCACGTACTGCATCGGATGTCCTCGCCGTGCACCTGCTACTGCAAGAAGCGGGATGCCCTTATCGTATGGATGTTTGCCCGCTGTTTGAAACCTTAGATGACTTGAACAATGCAGAATCGGTGATCCGTCAACTGATGAACATTGATCTGTATCGCGGCTTTATTCAGAACCACCAAATGGTGATGATTGGTTATTCCGATTCCGCCAAAGATGCGGGGGTGATGGCGGCAGGCTGGGCGCAATACCGAGCGATGGAAGCGCTAGTGAAAGTGGGCGAAGAAGCGGGGATCGAACTCACTCTATTCCATGGTCGCGGCGGCACAATTGGTCGCGGCGGTGCTCCTGCACACGCGGCACTGCTTTCTCAGCCACCGAAGAGTTTGAAGGGCGGTCTGCGTGTAACCGAACAAGGCGAAATGATCCGCTTTAAACTGGGTCTACCAGAAGTGGCGGTCAACAGCTTTAACATGTACGCCAGCGCTATTTTGGAAGCCAACTTGCTCCCCCCACCAGAGCCTAAAAATGAATGGCGTGCGCTGATGGATATTCTGTCGGAAATTTCATGTAATGCTTACCGAAAAGTCGTGCGTGGTGAACCAGACTTTGTTCCTTACTTCCGTCAAGCCACACCAGAATTAGAACTCGGCAAGCTGCCATTGGGTTCCAGACCCGCCAAACGTAATCCTACTGGTGGAGTCGAGAGCCTGCGAGCCATTCCATGGATCTTCTCATGGAGCCAGAATCGTCTCATTCTTCCTGCTTGGTTAGGTGCGGGTGAAGCGATCCAAATTGCCATTAATGAAGGACACCAAGCGCTACTTGAAGAGATGTGCCGCGAATGGCCATTCTTCTCAACTCGCCTTGGCATGCTGGAAATGGTGTACACCAAATGCAGTGTAAGCATCGCGCGTCATTATGATGAGCGACTTGTTGAACCGACTTTGCGTCCATTGGGTGAAAAATTGCGTGCTCAATTACAGCAAGACATTAAAGTTGTGCTGAACGTTGAGAACAACGAGAACCTGATGCAAAGCGATCCTTGGGGACAAGAGTCGATTCGTCTGCGTAACATCTATATTGAACCACTCAATATGCTGCAAGCAGAACTGCTGTATCGCACCCGTCAATCAGAACTTCCTGCTCCAGAACTGGAAGAAGCCTTGATGGTGACCATTGCGGGAATTGCGGCGGGAATGCGCAATACTGGTTAACAAATCGCTAAATGTCAGTATAAAAAACTAAAAGGTCACAACTTTGTGGCCTTTTGTTTTACATTTTTGCATTATTGAGAATAATGTCAGTTTTTCGACTAATCAGCATATTTGTATTCCACTTTATGCTTATTATTTAGATATACTACGTTCCCTCTGTGATAAGTAATGTAAAGCAATCTCACAGTTAAAGTATGCAAAGACATACGCCACTCTAGGTGATAACCGGCTTTATAAGGTGACATAAGCAGCCGAATTTTGCGCTGCAGGTATTTAAATGCGTTGATATGCGTGCCATTAGAAGCACAACAACCGTTTAGATAGAAGTTTATGTTGACTTAATTTTTGGATTGAAGACATGTCATTACCACACGTTATCCTTACTGTTCTTAGCACACGCGATGCAACCGGGTACGATATAACCAAAGAGTTTTCTGCTAGCATTGGCTACTTCTGGAAAGCCAGCCATCAGCAGGTATATCGTGAACTCAATAAAATGGGGGAACAGGGTTTAGTGACTTGTGTTCTGGAACCACAGGAAGGCAAACCAGATCGCAAGGTTTATTCTATAACCCAAGCTGGCCGCAGCGCTTTAGGTGAGTGGTTTGATCAACCAACCGCACACCCAACCGTGCGTGATGAGTTTAGTGCGAAATTGATGGCTTGTTCAGTACAATCGGCAGAACCTTACCGTCTGCAACTGGCTGAACTGGTTGAAGAATCGCGTAAACTGGTCGCTCACTATCAGGAAATCGAAGCCGCTTATTACGCTAACCCAGCCGTGTTAGACAAGCAGCAACGTTTAGAGCGTTTAACGCTACGTCGTAATTTACTGGTTCGCCAAGCATGGATTCAATGGGCGGACGAAGTGTTGGCAGAATTGAACGCGATGGCATAAGCCAAGCCAAACCTGCCGATGTAAAAAAGGATGATGTCACCATCATCCTTTTTATTTTTTGCTCAAGCGCGGAATGAGCACTTAAATACCGTGAGAGCTGAGATAGAGAGAGCCTCTAGATACCATCACCGCCGATAAACGTCTGTGAACGACCATTAAACTGCTGATCCATATCCAAAGAAGGCTTATCCGATTGTGGCCGCCCCACAATACGAGCAGGTACTCCAGCGACTGTGGTATGGGGCGGTACAGCTTGTAACACGACCGATCCCGAGCCAATTTTCGCCCCTTCTCCAACTTCGATGTTGCCTAAGATTTTCGCGCCCGCACCAATCATCACCCCTTCCCGAATTTTCGGGTGACGATCGCCGCACTCTTTACCTGTACCGCCAAGCGTGACGTCCTGCAAAATCGATACATCATCTTCTACTACGGCGGTTTCACCAATCACAATTCCCGTCGCGTGATCGAGCATGATGCCGCGACCAATACGCGCAGCAGGGTGAATATCCACCTGACATGCTACAGATATCTGATTTTGAAAATAGGTCGCGAGCGCCTTACGCCCTTGTCGCCATAACCAGTTAGCCACCCGATAGCCTTGTAAAGCGTGATAGCCTTTTAGGTAAAGTAGCGGCATTGAGTACATAGAGACGGCAGGATCGCGGTTGACTGTCGCGCAAATATCACACGCCGCCGCTTCTGAGATACTCGGATCGGCAGCAAACGCTTCTTCAATCACTTCTCGTACTGCCATCGCAGGCATGGAGGCAGTGTTCAAACGGTTGGCCAGAATATAGCTCAAGGCCGCTTTTAAACTGTCATGCTTAATAATGGTGGCATGGTAAAAACTGGCGAGCATCGGCTCTTGCTCGGCTTGCTCGCGAGCTTCAGCGACAATAGTTTGCCAAACCTTGGTGTGTGCGCACTGTTTCATTACTTACTCAGTCCTAATCAAGATAGGGCAAGCTATACCCTATCGATTCAATTCCATCTCTTGCGCTGCGGATTAACGCTCCATCTTCTTATCTCGTGCCAGCAAATCCTGAGCGGCGAGTCGCGCATCTTTTCCTTGATACAATACTTGGTAAATTTGTTCAACTATCGGCATCTCAACGCCCATGCGTTTCGCTAGCATCCACACTTCTTTGGTGTTGCGATACCCTTCAACCACTTGGCCGATATCGGTTTGCGCGGTATCCACATCTTTACCTTGACCTAGTGCCAAACCAAAACGGCGGTTACGCGATTGGTTGTCAGTACAAGTCAGCACTAAATCACCTAATCCTGCCATACCCATAAAGGTTTCCGGCTGCGCGCCTAAAGCGGCGCCTAAGCGGCTCATTTCCGCCAAGCCACGAGTGATAAGAGCGGTTCGCGCATTCGCGCCAAAGCCAATACCATCGGACATCCCCGCACCAATCGCAATCACGTTTTTTACCGCGCCGCCAAGCTGCATACCGATAAAGTCACTGTTGGCGTACACACGGAAAGTTTTGCTGCAGTGAATTTTCTCTTGCAGGTCACATACAAATTGCGCATCCGGCGAAGCCACTGAAATCGCGGTTGGCATCCCCATCGCCAGCTCTTTGGCAAAAGTAGGACCAGAAAGCACCGCAAGGGGGTAGCTATCACCAAGTACATCATGGGCGACATCTTGGAGTAGCCGTCCAGTCTCAGGCTCTAGCCCCTTGGTTGCCCAACAAATGCGGCTATCCGCACGCAGGTGTGGCTGCAAACTTTTCAACACGATACCAAACACATGGCTAGGCACTACCACCAGCAGATCACGGCTCGCTTGCACCGCTTTTTGCAAGTCAGTTTCCACAATCAGAGTGTCAGGAAAAGCAATTCCGGGCAAAAATTCATGGTTAGCGCGGTCAGCGTCAAGGCGCGCCATATGCTCTGCATCATGTCCCCACAGGACGATATTTGCGCCATTGCGCGCCAAAGAGATCGCCAGTGAGGTACCGTAGGAGCCCGCACCTATCACGGTCATTTCAACAGGTT
Source organism: Vibrio cholerae (assembly GCF_008369605.1). NCBI lineage: Bacteria > Pseudomonadati > Pseudomonadota > Gammaproteobacteria > Vibrionales > Vibrionaceae > Vibrio > Vibrio cholerae. Next base: position 212,136 of record NZ_CP043554.1, on the reverse strand, counting down.
TTCCGTAGCTATTGTGGTTCTGTGTTTCGCTCATTGTTCCGCCTATCGATAACGAAGTTGTGCTCTATTCTATACCCAAACATAGGCTATTGCAGTCTGCACCTTCTTCGCCAAGGCTGTCTCAGATAAAGAGTGCAAAAACCAATACTCGAGTGATAAACAAAAAATGCACATCGCGGTGGCGCTGTGCATTTTATTCTTACTGAAAACTCAATCGCGCGAATTATGCGTTCGCCGTTGCGCCTTCTTGAGCTTGCTGTTGCAGGTAGTTCATGAACAGCGCGTCAAAGTTAACTGGAGCAAGGTTCAGTTGTGGGAAAGTACCTTTCACCACTAGGCTTGAAATGGTTTCACGTGCGTATGGGAACAGGATGTTCGGGCAGAAAGCACCCAAGCAATGGGCCAATTGGCCTGCTTCCATCTGCTCTGCACTGAAGATACCCGCTTGTTGTACTTCACACAGGAATGCGGTCTCTTCTGCGTTTTTCACAGTCACTGTCAGGCGCAGTACCACTTCGTAAACGCCTTGGCCCAGTTCACGGCTTTGCGTGTCGAGATCCAGTTTGACATCTGGGTTCCACTCTTTTTGGAACATCACTGGTGAGCTTGGCGCTTCAAAAGAGACATCTTTTAGATAGATACGTTGGATAGCAAACTGTTGTTGTGGGGCTTGTGCTGCTTCAGCCATGATTTCATCCTTAATTCAGATAATTCGGTTCAAAGGTCAATGTGTCCTGAGACTAACTGAGAGTGTGTGCGATCACTAGGTGGGCAAGCCATTACGTGGTAGATATCACAACTCTGAGCGTCAAGCGCTGATCTTTTCACCAGCGCCGACGGGGTGCTCTAAGGATTTAGCGTTTACCGCGTACCAAAGGCAGGTTAGCTTCATTCCAAGCAATCAAGCCATTTTTAAGAAGATTGACCTTCTCAAAACCGGCTTTGGTCAGTAAATCTGCACTTTCACGTGCGGTTTGACCTGTTTTGCATACCACAATAATGGGGTTCGATTTATGGCTTTCAAGGCCAGCCAAGTTACCCGCCTTGATGTCTGACGGCAAAATGTGAATTGCGTCGGTAATGTGGCCTTGTTTGAATTCATCTTTACTACGGATGTCGACCACGATGCCGTTTTCACGGTTAATCAACAGAGTGGCTTGGGTGGCCGTGACTTCTTGATAAGCCGCGGTGGCCGATTTGTAGATGCTGGCGATTAACGCGACCAAAATACCGATCCAAGCCAGTGAAAGGATCATATTTTGCTGAAAAAACTCAATGTACTCTTGCATATCCTGTGCTCTTGCAATGGGGATTCAAATCAGACAAGGAGTATAACGAGGTTGGCAGCATGACGCGAGCGCTTACCTCGTTAAAACTGGGCCTGAACAGGGTGAATATGTTGCAAACTGAGAATCCGATCAGGCTCGAGGGAACGGAAAGGCAGTGACCTTATCAATATGATCCTCGCCAAGCGCCAACATGATCAGACGATCAATACCCAAAGCCACCCCAGCACATTCTGGCAAACCGGCCTCCAGCGCCGCAATCAGATGGTAATCAATCGGTTGCTCTGTCAATCCCATCTCTAAACGCTTGGCATTATCTGCTTTAAAACGGGCTAACTGCTCGGCAGGGTTATCCAATTCATGGAAGCCGTTCGCGAGCTCAATCCCTTTAAAATAGACTTCGAAGCGATCAGCCACGCGCGGATCCGCCGGATTAATTTTGGCCAGCGCCGCTTGTGAAGCCGGAAAATCATACACAAATGCTGGTGTGATTTGGCCAATTTTAGGCTCAATCCCAATGCTAAACAGCAGTTGTAATAAGGTGTCACGATCCTCTTCAGGCTCTGCGATATCACTTAAACCCAGCGTTGCAGCCACTTGCTTTAACTCACGCATCTCCCCTTCGATTGGGCAAACGCCAAGCACATTCAAAAACGCTTCTTGGTAAGTCATTCGCTCGGCACTGCCGCAACGCAGCACCAATTGCAATAAAGCGTCCATCTCATCCATTAAAGCATGGTGATCAAAACCAATCCGATACCATTCCAACATGGTGAATTCTGGATTGTGGTAACGGCCATTTTCTTCGTTACGAAAAGCTTTACCCAGCTGGTAAATACAACCACTGCCCGCGGCCAACAAACGCTTCATATGAAATTCAGGGCTGGTCATCAAATGCAGCGCGCTGCCCTTGGCATACCCCGGCCCGACAAATTCCGTTTTAAACGTGTGCAGATGGATATCCGTCACCGTGGCGTGGCTCATGGCTGGCGTTTCGACTTCCAGCACATTGCGCTCAGCAAAAAATTCACGAATCTGACGCAACAAGGTCGCGCGTTGTTTTAATTGGCTTATTGATGCGGTCGGCATCCAATCGGAATTAGTCATCAGTGGCTCATCACAAGAAACAGAGATAACGAATTGTACTCTTTCAGAACAAAAAGCCAAACTCAATTGTGACACCAGTCACATATAGGGCAAATAGTATGCTTAAGTTTGCAATACCGAAGCAAAAGCCCAACAGAATCAATTTTTCATTCTTCAAGCTCTCCTACACTACCCCTACCACTTAATGGGTGGTCAGGTGTTGAGTCAGTGAGTTCCATCTCAGTAACTTCCAAATCAATACTTTGAAAACTCTAGGTACTGAAACGAACTCAGTCCATAAAATAAAATAATCACACTGGAGGATAACTGTGCAAATTCTCACCACAGATATCGCAGTCATCGGCGCTGGTGGCGCTGGTCTTCGTACTGCTATTGCAGCGGCAGAAGCAAACCCTCATTTAGAAGTTGCTCTGATTTCTAAAGTTTATCCAATGCGTTCTCACACAGTCGCAGCCGAGGGTGGCTCCGCAGCAGTTATCAAGGATGAAGATAGTCTAGATAACCACTTCAACGATACCGTTGGCGGTGGTGACTGGCTATGTGAACAGGATGTTGTTGAATACTTTGTTGCCAATGCAACCCGCGAAATGATCCAGATGGAGCAATGGGGTTGTCCTTGGAGCCGTAAAGAGAATGGTGAAGTCAACGTACGTCGCTTCGGCGGCATGAAAGTTGAGCGCACATGGTTTGCTGCCGATAAAACCGGCTTCCACATGCTGCACACCCTGTTCCAAACTTCAATGAAGTACCCACAAATCAAGCGATTGGATGAGTACTTTGTGGTGGATTTGCTGGTTGATGAAGGTGAAATCCAAGGTTTGATTGCGATTCATATGTCGGAAGGCGAGCTGGTCACCATTAAAGCTAAGTCGGTTGTTCTAGCCACTGGCGGTGCGGGTCGCGTTTACCACTGCAATACTAACGGCGGCATCGTGACTGGTGATGGTATGGCGATGGCTTTCCGTCACGGTGTTCCTCTACGTGATATGGAATTCGTTCAATACCACCCAACAGGCCTACCAGGCACGGGTATTCTGATGACCGAAGGTTGTCGTGGTGAAGGCGGTATTATCGTCAACAAACATGGCTACCGTTACCTGCAAGACTACGGTATGGGCCCTGAAACTCCAGTGGGTCAACCAAAGAACAAATACATGGAACTGGGTCCGCGTGACAAAGTTTCTCAAGCCTTCTGGCATGAGCAGCAAAAAGGCAACACCATCAAACACCCACTGGGTGATGTGGTACTGCTTGACCTGCGCCACTTAGGTGAAGAATACCTGCAAGAACGTCTGCCATTTATCTGTGAACTGGCCAAAGCGTATGTGAACGTTGACCCAGCAAAAGAGCCGATTCCAATTCGTCCAACCGTGCACTACACCATGGGTGGTATCGAAACCAATGGCGAATGTGAAACCCGCATTAAAGGCCTGTTCGCCGTGGGTGAATGTGCTTCTGTTGGTCTGCATGGTGCGAACCGTTTAGGTTCTAACTCGCTAGCGGAATTCGTAGTCTTTGGCCGCGTTGCTGGTGAAAAAGCGGTTGAGCGCGCTGCAGAGTTTAAAGGCTGGAATGAAAAAGCCATCGCCGCACAAGTCAAAGCGGTTGAAGATCGCATCGCAGCACTGATGCAGCAAGAAGGCGATGAAAATTGGGCAACCATCCGTACAGAAATGGGTCACACCATGGAAGCGGGTTGTGGTATCTACCGTCAGGAAGATCTGATGCAAGAAACCATCGACAAACTGGCCGAGTTGAAAGAGCGTTACAAGCGCATCAGCATCAAAGACAAAGGCAAAGTGTTCAACACTGACCTGCTATACGCGATTGAAGTAGGTTACGGTCTAGACGTGGCAGAAGCCATGGTTCACTCCGCTATTCTGCGTAAAGAATCGCGCGGCGCACACCAACGTCTTGATGAAGGTTGCACCGAGCGTGATGACGTGCAATTCCTCAAACACTCTTTGGCATTCTATCAAGAAGGTCAAACACCGAAGATCGATTACAGCCCAGTGAAAATCACCAAGTCGCAGCCAAAAGCGCGTCTGTACGGTGAAGCAGCCGAAAAAGCTGCCGCAGCTGAAGCGGCCGGAAAAAGCGTAGAGGAGCAAAAATAATGTCAGCACAACGTATTCAAAAAGTGGACATTCTGCGCTACGACCCAGCCAACGATGCAGAGCCACACATGCAACGCTTCGAAGTTCCGTTTGATGAAACTATGTCGGTACTGGATGCGATTGGCTATGTGAAAGATCACTTAGATAAAGATCTTTCTTACCGCTGGTCATGCCGTATGGCGATTTGTGGCTCTTGCGGCATCATGGTCAATGGTGTACCAAAACTGGCATGTAAGAGCTTCTTACGTGATTACCCAGAAGGCGTAAAGATCGAGCCACTGGCCAACTTCCCCATCGAGAAAGACCTGATCGTGGATATGACGCCGTTCATCGAGCGTTTGGAAGCGATCAAACCATACATCATAGGTAACGATCGTAAGCCTGAAGACGGCACTAACCTGCAGACCCCAGAGCAAATGGCACGCTACAAGCAGTTTGCTGGTTGTATCAACTGTGGTTTGTGTTATGCAGCTTGTCCACAGTTTGGTCTAAACCCTGAGTTCTTAGGCCCTGCGGCACTCACTCTGGCGCACCGCTACAACCTCGATAGCCGTGACAACGGTAAAGCCGAGCGTATGAAGCTTATTAACGGTGATAATGGCGCTTGGGGTTGTACCTTCGTGGGTTACTGCTCTGAAGTGTGTCCAAAACACGTTGACCCAGCGGCAGCCGTAAACCAAGGCAAAGTGGAGTCCTCATTAGACTTCGTGATCGCGATGTTGAACCCAGATGGTTCACCGAAGAAAGTGGAGGCCTAAGGATGAGTAACCGTAAACCTTATGTTCGTGAAATGAAACGCACTTGGTGGAAGGATCATCCTTTCTACCGCTTCTACATGGGACGTGAAGCGACGGTTCTGCCATTGATCCTGTTTACCCTGTTCCTCACCGTTGGTTTAGGTTCTTTGGTGAAAGGGCCTGAAGCATGGCAAACCTGGTTGGACTTTATGGCTAACCCACTCGTCATTGCGATCAACCTAGTGGCGCTGGCGGGAAGCTTATTCCATGCGCAAACCTTCTTCAGCATGATGCCACAAGTCGTGCCTATTCGTTTAGGCGGCAAACTGGTTGATAAAAAGATCATCGTGCTAGCACAGTGGGCGGCCGTGGCCTTTATCTCACTGATTGTTCTTATTGTGGTGTAAGGAGCTTATTGTGATTAATACCAACCCAAAACGTTCAGACGAACCCGTATGGTGGAGCCTGTTTGGTGCTGGTGGCACTTGGTTTGCCATGATCACCCCGATTACCGTTCTGGTACTGGGCATTCTTGCGCCACTGGGAGTGATTGATGCCGAAGCACTGAGCTATGAGCGAGTGTCTAGCTTTGCAACCAGCATCATTGGTGCACTGTTCATCATCGGCACCTTAGCTCTGCCAATGTGGCATGCCATGCACCGTGTTCACCACGGGATGCATGATTTGAAATTCCACACCGGTGTGGCAGGGAAAATCGCTTGCTACGGCTTTGCAACCATCATCTCCGCACTGGCGGTCGTGTTTATCTTCATGATCTAACATGAAACATCAAAAAGCTGGCTGACAACAGGCCAGCTTTTTGATTGCAAGGCTAAAACTACACGCATAAAAAAACCAACCGCAAGGTTGGTTTTTTCTTGTGACCGAGGTGATTACTTCACACGGCCAACGTATTCTGCAGAGCGAGTGTCCACTTTGATCACTTCGCCAATCTGTACGAAGAGAGGTACACGAACGACAGCGCCGGTAGACAGAGTCGCTGGTTTGCCGCCAGTACCTTGAGTGTCACCTTTCACGCCTGGATCCGTTTCAGTCACCTCTAGCTCAACGAAGTTTGGTGGAGTGACCGCGATTGGGTTACCATTCCACAGCGTCAGCATACAAGTGTTGTTTTCTACCAACCATTTCGCATTCTCGCCAACCGCTTTTGCATCTGCAGCAAGCTGTTCGAAGGTGCTGTTGTTCATGAAGTGGTAGAATTCGCCATCGTTGTACAGGTAATCCAGATCGATATCGACAACATCAGCAACTTCCGCTGTGTCACCCGATTTAAAAGTTTTTTCCAGAACTTTACCAGTAAGCAGCTTACGGATTCTCACGCGGTTGAATGCCTGACCTTTACCTGGTTTTACATACTCGTTTTCGAGAATGACACAAGGCTCGTTATCAAGCATAATTTTGAGACCGCCTTTAAATTCATTCGTGCTAACAGTAGCCATTTTTTCCTCTTACTATCTTCGAGTTAAAATCAATGCCGCACATCATAACCCGAAAAGTCATTTCTGTTGAGCAAAACTGGTTGCAACAGCTGGCAAACGCGATCTCCGATCCTCTGCAATTATTGCAGCAACTTGAGATCGATCCTTCGCCATGGCAAGACGGATTTGAAGCGCGCAAACTGTTTGCGCAGCGGGTGCCGCAAAGTTTTGTCGATCGCATGCAAAAAGGCAATCCTGCCGATCCACTTTTACGGCAAGTTTTACCGCTGAGTGCCGAGTTTGAGATTCATCCCGGCTACTCACATGACCCACTGGATGAACAAAACAACACCGTGCCCGGCTTGCTGCACAAGTATAAAAATCGCTGCTTGTTGATCGTCAAAGGCGGTTGCGCCATCAACTGCCGTTATTGCTTTCGCCGTCATTTTCCCTATGAAGATAACAAAGGCAGTAAAGCGATTTGGCAACAAAGCCTCGATTACATTGCGCAAAATCCACAGCTCAACGAAGTGATTCTCTCCGGTGGCGATCCTTTAATGGCCAAAGATCATGAGCTTGCATGGCTGATGGAGCGTATCGCAGCAATTCCGCACATCAAACGGTTACGCATTCACTCGCGATTACCCGTGGTGATCCCCGCGCGCATCACCGATGAATTGGTTGAACTGTTCGCGCAAACCCGCTTGCAAGTACTGCTGGTGACACACATCAACCACGCCAATGAGATCAATCTTGAGCTTAAACAGCAGATGGCCCGTTTGCGAGCCGTCAATGTCACCTTACTCAATCAAGGTGTGTTGCTCAAAGGGGTCAATGACACGGTTGACGCACAAGTGGCGCTCAGCGAAACCTTGTTTGATGCAGGCATTCTGCCTTATTACTTGCATGTGTTGGATAAGGTGCAAGGCGCGGCGCATTTTTACGTCAGTGATGATAAAGCAAGGCAGATTATGGCAGGCTTGATTGAGCAGGTGTCAGGCTATCTGGTACCGAAATTAACTCGAGAAATCGGTGGCAGGCCCAGCAAGACACCGCTTGATCTGCATCTTGAATAAAGAAAAAGCGTTGCCTAGGCAACGCTTTTTGCATCATTACTTCGCAAAGTTAATGATTGGGAAACACTTAAAGAAGCCGTTGTCCGCACAGTTGATCAAACCAATCTGCACGCCTTCGATTTTTTCCGTTTTGTTGAATAGGCCAAACTGCACTGTTGAAGTGTTCGAGAAGTTGGCCGCACCTAAGTCAACGAGAGTGTTACCTTCTGAGTAGTTCACAAAGCTCAAGTTCGCGCCTTTCACATCATGAGTCAGGTTCACAAAACCTAAGTTCGCACCGTAAGTATTACCCGTGTTCCAGTTCAAAAGACCCAAAGATGCACCCGTCATCTCTTGGTTCACTTTGCTTGCACCGAAGAATAAGCCAAAGTTCACACCTGTGGTTTTGTCGGTTTCAGACAGGCCAAGAATCGAGAAATCAACCCCTTTGACTTCATTCACTTTACCGTGCAGTGCCGACAAACGTACACCCGCAACTTGGTTCGCATCTGGCGTGTTGAAATTATCGATAGAAGAGAACATAACGGGTGTTGAAGCCAATGCGGCTGGTGCAGCCATCGCTGCAGTAAGCGCCATCAAAGCAAACGGCTTGTTCATAAAAATAACCTCCAATCAGGATGGATAAGGGGGAAAACTAGGCAACATTATCCATATCTTGCATAAGGTAATGTGAATATTGTGTCATTTTTCCGCGCAGTTTATGGTCATGTTCTTGGTCATGCTGACCAATCTTAACCATGCTTTAGCATAACCACGGCATAAAAAAACCGGAGCTTGGGCTCCGGCTTTTCCTGCTAAGGGGGATGATTACATCATGCCGCCCATGCCACCCATGCCCATGTCTGGCATTGCTGGTGCATCTTTCTTCGGCAGCTCAGAGATCATCGCTTCAGTGGTGATCATCAGACCCGCAACAGACGCTGCGAATTGCAGAGCAGAACGGGTTACTTTGGTTGGATCCAAAATACCCATTTCGATCATGTCACCGTACACGCCCGTTGCCGCGTTGTAACCGTAGTTACCTTCGCCTGCACGAACATTGTTGGCAACCACTGATTCTTCGTCACCCGCGTTTTTCACGATTTGACGCAGTGGCGCTTCCATCGCACGTAGTGCGACACGGATACCCACGTTTTGCTCTTCGTTGTCACCCACCAGAGAAGAGAGTTTAGAAGCTGCGCGGATCAGGGCTACACCACCACCCGCAACAACGCCTTCTTCTACCGCTGCGCGAGTCGCGTGCAGCGCGTCTTCTACGCGATCTTTCTTCTCTTTCATTTCCACTTCGGTTGCTGCGCCCACTTTGATTACTGCAACGCCGCCAGCCAGTTTTGCTACGCGCTCTTGCAGTTTCTCTTTGTCGTAGTCAGAAGTGGCTTCTTCGATTTGTTGACGGATCTGCGCAACACGACCTTGGATCGCAGCTTGATCGCCAGCACCATCGATGATGGTTGAGTTTTCTTTGGTGATAGAAACGCGTTTCGCTTGGCCTAGGTCTTCCAGAGTCGCTTTTTCCAGCTCCAGACCGATCTCTTCAGAGATCACAACACCGCCAGTCAAGATCGCGATATCTTGCAGCATCGCTTTACGACGATCGCCAAAGCCAGGAGCTTTAACCGCTGCCACTTTCACGATGCCGCGCATGTTGTTGACAACCAGAGTCGCCAGCGCTTCGCCTTCCACATCTTCAGCCACGATCAGCAGTGGACGAGAGGCTTTCGCTACGCCTTCCAGTACTGGCAGCAGTTCGCGGATGTTAGAGATTTTCTTATCCACCAGCAGGATGAATGGGTTATCCAGTTCTACACTGCCTGATTCTTGGTTGTTGATGAAGTATGGTGACAGGTAACCACGGTCAAACTGCATACCTTCAACCACATCCAGCTCGTCTTGCAGCGCTTGGCCTTCTTCAACGGTGATCACGCCATCGCGACCCACTTTTTCCATCGCTTCAGCAATGATGTTGCCCACGCTAGAGTCTGAGTTCGCAGAGATAGTACCTACTTGGGCAATCGCTTTAGTATCGGCACAAGGTACAGACAGTGCTTTCAACTCTTCTACCGCAGCGATAACCGCTTTATCGATACCGCGCTTCAGATCCATTGGGTTCATGCCAGCAGCAACCGCTTTTAGGCCTTCGTTCACAATCGCTTGAGCCAGTACGGTCGCTGTGGTTGTACCGTCACCCGCCGCGTCGTTGGCTTGAGAAGCGACTTCTTTGACCATTTGTGCGCCCATGTTCTGGAATTTGTCTTCCAGTTCAATTTCACGCGCAACTGATACACCATCTTTAGTAATGGTTGGTGCACCGAAAGATTTGTCGAGAACTACGTTACGGCCTTTAGGACCTAAGGTCACTTTTACCGCATCGGCCAGAATGTTTACGCCTTCTAGCATTTTTACACGAGCGTCATTACCAAAACGTACGTCTTTAGCAGCCATTTTTCATTTCCTTTCTAAATTCAGTTATTGATTTCGTTGGGATTCAGAATCAATTATTCAACGATTGCCAAAATGTCATGTTCAGCCAAGATCAGCACTTCTTTGCCATCGATCTTTTCTGTTTTTGTGCCGTAGCTTTCTGCGAAGATCACGGTGTCGCCTACTTTCACGTCCAAAGGTTGAACTGAACCGTTCTCTAGAATGCGGCCTTTACCAACAGCCAACACTTTACCGCGCGTTGATTTTTCCGCCGCAGAACCAGTTAGAACAATTCCACCAGCAGATTTTGATTCAACTTCTTGGCGTTCAACGATCACTCGGTCATGTAATGGACGAATATTCATCGGTCGTCTCTCCTGATTTAATTTTCCGTATGGTTGATAAAACGCTGATCATCAGCATGTGTCACATATGTGGGGGAACTTGCAGCATATCCCAAGGGGGCAAGCGTAAAAAAACGTGATTAATTTAACATTTTCAAACAGCAAATCGCTCTGGGCAGGGTGGCGCTTTCGATCCTGCTGGTGATCAAGGGCAACCCGCTAGCGAGTCCTTAGGTATAGTAAATAGTTTGCTTTATTAAATTCGCATTCCATAATAACGGCAGTATAAAGAGGCACCGATCCAGCAACACCCAAAATGAATGGTGACAGGCACAATGGCTCCGCTTAGAAACCACACCTTGTTAGGAAAATAAGAGACGATGAAAACGGTTGACCGCATTCTTCACACGATCAAACGTGAAGGCACAGTAACCGCCAAACAGTTGGCTGAAGACCTAGGTATCACGACCATGGGCGCTCGTCAGCATTTACAAAGTCTGGAAGAAGAAGGTGTGCTGGCCTTTCATGATGTGAAAGTCAAGGTCGGTCGTCCGACTCGCCATTGGTCTTTAACCGCGAAAGGACACAATCAGTTTGCCGATCGTCATGGTGAGCTGACCATTCAAGTGATTGATGCGGTCGAGCATATTTTTGGTAAAGAAGGACTCGCCAAGGTGGCGGCGGAACGGGAAGCCCAAACCTTTGCTGCCTATCACAACGCCTTAGTGGGGTGCCACTCTCTACAAGAAAAACTCGAAGCTTTGGTTACCCTGCGTGAACAAGAAGGCTATATGGCCGAGTTAGAGTCGACGGCCGACGGCTTTATTTTGATTGAAAACCACTGCCCGATTTGCAAAGCAGCCACCCGCTGTCCCAGCCTGTGCCAATCCGAATTGAATGTTTTTCGCCGTTTATTGGGCGAAGAATGCCATATCGAACGCCGCGAACACATTGTCGCCGGAGAGCGTCGCTGCACCTACTTTATTGCCGCGCGATAATCTCTCTCATGCTGTTTTTCGCCCTTTTCGTCTTATTTATAAGAAGGGCGATATTCGTTCCGCCGAACTGCGCAAAAATCGCTTAAGCTAGTATTGTTGACAAAAGCATCAGTTTAGCCAAAGGCGGAGGATTGCCACATGACGCCCCCACACTCACCCGAACCCTGTAATCAGGTGCTACCACCCTTTGATGAGTTGGTCGCCCTCGCAAAGCACCATCCTGATGCTTTTGATCAGTTTAAGAAGGAGATGTGCGAAGAGATGATCCTCTCTGCCTCGCACGCCATGCAGCAAAGGCTTTGGGCACAGCAGAGCCATATTGATCGCGTAGTGGGTCAATGTAAAAACCCCGTACACGCCAACGTAACTTTAATGCGTGAACTGAGCCAACAAATGGTGCGTTTTCGCAATGCATTGGAGGGCGATTTGCAGCAAGAAACCGTCGCGGATGTGGTGCCGTTTCGCCCGAGAATGGTTCAAGACGACGGCTGGCGATAACGCTCTCAGCCGAGATGGCAAAAGTGGCAAGAAACAATCACCACCGCTAAAAGCGGTGGTTTAGGGATGACAATAAAGAGAGGAGAGAAACCTCCTCTCTTACGCATTTGATACCGCTTATTGCTAGACTAGCTTTTTTTGATCCACTTCGGATCGGGGCCAAAACGGTTACTGCCATCCGTGCCAGAAAGAAATCCGCACTCCACCAAAATCCATGCACCACACAGTAACGCCACAAACGAGATAAGTGTTTCCAGCATCCCGGGTTGGGTATTCACGGCCAATTCTCCTGCCGGAATCGTCATGCGGCCAATCACAAGCGGCACATTGAGTAGCAACCACCAGCTGGATTTGTCACGATCATGCCAACGCTTAGCAGTAATCGCCAAATCTGGCACTAGGACTACTAGCAGAAAAACCGGCAAGATCAGGTGCGCAACATCGGGAAATAGCAGATTCGATCCCATTGCAAAGCCGGCAATCATGGCGTAGTAGCAAATATTCCACAGCCAGAAAGCTTGGCGACCAATACGCCCCTGAAAAGAAAACAACAGTGTTTGTAACGACATGACTTTTACCTAAACAAGGTCATCGATTGATGACTTTTTGAAAGCAGTCTGTATCCATATCTCGAATATTAATGGTCAAACTGCGCACATGGCTGGCTTTCGCCGCCAGAATCTCCATCAGCTTACGCGATAACTCTCGCTTTTGCTCAGGACTGCGTCCTGCCAGCAACTCAAAACTGAGGTGAATAAAATCAACGCTGTCGCCTTCATCCCCAATCAACCAATGGTGGCAGCGCAGCGCGCGAGATTTTACCGAACTTATTTCAAACAGTCCTGAATCAATCGCGGCTCGATGTAAATCTTCCAGCAATCCTTGCACATTGATGCGTTCATCGACTGAGTTTGAGTATTCCATGACTAAGTTTGGCATTCGGTTTTCCTTGCTAACGGTGGATAAAAATCGTTCTGTCCTAGAGAGAGGGATAGTAATAACAAGTTCAACCTAAAAAACCGAGCCACTACCGAATAATCTGTCACTCAGATCACTCGATTGCTGATTTGTCGCGTCGATGAGATCCCATAAAGACATGATACGAGTCATGATCTGACGAATTTATTCTGCTATAGTCCTGCGAGTTTATTTTTTACATTGATTAGATATGGAGATATTCCTATGCGTCGTCCTGTTGTGATGGGTAACTGGAAACTGAATGGCAGCAAAGCTATGGTCACTGACCTGCTAAACGGTTTGAATGCAGAACTTGAAGGTGTTGCAGGTGTTGATGTTGTCGTTGCGCCACCAGCAATGTATTTGGATCTGGCTGAGCGCCTGATCAAAGAAGGCGGCAACAAGCTGATCCTGGGTGCACAAAACACCGATACTCACAACAGTGGTGCGTACACAGGTGATATGTCTCCTGCGATGCTGAAAGATTTCGGTGCTTCGCACATCATCATCGGTCACTCTGAGCGTCGTGATTACCACAAAGAATCAGATGAGTTCGTCGCTAAGAAATTTGCGTTCCTGAAAGAAAACGGCCTAACGCCAGTCTTCTGTATCGGTGAAACTGAAGCGCAAAACGAAGCGGGCGAAACAGAAGCGGTATGTGCTCGCCAAATCAACGCAGTGATCGATGCTTACGGCGTTGAAGCACTGAACGGCGCGATCATCGCTTACGAACCAATCTGGGCAATCGGTACGGGTAAAGCCGCGACAGCAGATGATGCACAGCGTATCCACGCGTCAATCCGTGCACTGATCGCTGCGAAAGATGCTGCAGTGGCTGAGCAAGTGATCATCCAGTACGGCGGTTCTGTAAAACCAGAAAACGCAGCGTCTTACTTTGCACAACCAGACATCGATGGTGCGCTGGTTGGCGGTGCATCACTGGATGCGAAAGGCTTTGCCGCGATCGCCAAAGCCGCAGCAGAAGCGAAAAAAGCGTAATTTGCGATTCTCGCCACTGATCGTTCAAGGCCAGCATAATGCTGGCCTTGTTGTTTTTAGCCCCTCGCAATTCACTCCCTAGGCTGCCTTCCCTAGTCCCTGTTTTTAAGTTCAGGTATGCTAGGCACCTTGTTTCCCTTCGTTGCCCAGCTTATGCACGATAAACACGGCCTGCTTTCTGCCCCCATCCCCCTCGTTTTACGGCAAATGACCGTACCGATGATTTTCGGTTTGGTGGCCATTTTGATGTTCAACCTTGTCGATACTTTCTTTATTTCCTTACTAGGTACACAGGCGCTGGCGGCAATCAGTTATACCTTTCCGGTCACCTTTGCGGTCAACTGTATTACCATGGGCATTGGGGTTGGGTTATCCACTTGCATAGGGCGCTTGCTCGGACAAGGTGATGGACGACAAGCCGCGCGCGTGTCTAGTCATGGGTTACTGCTCGCCTTATTGCTAGTGGCCGCAGCTTCAACACTCGGTTTATTGACCATAGAACCGCTGTTTTTGCTGCTTGGTGCCAGCCATGAGCTGATCCCTCTTATCAAAGAGTACATGGTGGTGTGGTACCTCACGATTCCCCTGCTCGTGCTACCTATGGCCGGTAACAGCGCGATTCGCGCCACTGGCGATACCAAAACACCCGCCAAAATTATGATGCTGGCGGGGCTGATTAACGGCGCGCTCGACCCACTGCTGATTTTTGGCTACGGCCCATTTCCTGAACTCGGCATCCAAGGTGCTGCGATTGCTAGCGCTTTCTCTTGGTTGGGGGCATTAATCGGCTCACTCTATTTGCTGATCAAGCGTGAAAAACTGCTCGCCATACCATCGCTGCCTCATCTGCGCGATGACTGGCAACAGATTTTAAAAATCGGCACTCCGGCTGCGCTTTCTACCGCAATGAACCCAATTTCTGGCGCACTGCTGATGATCATGCTCTCAAGCCACGGCACTGCAGCGGTGGCCGCGTATGGTGCGGCGCAGCGCATTGAGTCGATTCTGATTTTGGTACTGATGTCGCTCACGTCTGCCCTCACCCCCTTTATGGCGCAAAATCTTGGGGCGCAAAATCCTGCACGCAGCTTTGCCGGACTCTTTCTGAGTCTACGCTTTTCTCTGCTGTTTCAACTTATGGTGTTTATCATGATGGTACCGCTGAGCATTCCACTGGCGGCGCTGTTTTCTCAAGAGCAAGCCGTGCGCGATCTGCTGTGGCACTATTTGTTAGTCGTGCCGGTCAGCTACGGCTTCCAAGGCGTGGTGATGATGTTGGTTTCCGCCCTCAACGCCTTACATCAACCACTCAAGGCTTTTCAATGGAGCTTTATGCGCCTGTTTGTGTTCACCCTACCCGCAGCTTGGATTGGCGGCAGACTGTACAACATTGAAGGGTTATTTATCGGTATTGCGGTGGGGAACATACTGGGCGGATTATTGGGTTATCTCTATGCGCTCAGATTGCGGCGTCAAACCCTTACGCCTGATTTGGATTAAGCTCGTTACAAGCCAATAGAGAATGCATGAAAAAAGCCGATATCAACGACATCGGCTTTTTCAATTCTTAGAGTGCGAGAGCTCGCTTACAGCAACTCATCTTCCTCTTCTTCGCCCAGATCCGCGCTCAGCGGCTCTTGCGAGATGATGATGCCGGTATTGTCAGCATACAGATAATCTTCTGGTAGGAAGGTGACGCCGCCGAAGTTGACTGGAATGTCCACTTCACCGATGCCTTGCGAGGTTGCGCCGACAGGAATAGAAGCAATCGCCTGAATACCGATGCTCATCTCTTCCAATTCATCCACTTCACGGACACTGCCATACACCACAATGCCTTCCCACTCATTTTCTTCCGCTAGAGCCGCCAATTCTGCATCAATTAATGCACGGCGCAGCGAGCCGCCACCGTCAATCAGCAAAATACGGCCAAGACCATCTTGCTCAAGGGTTTCACGGATCAAGCCATTATCTTCATAGCACTTAATCGTGGTGATTTGACCGGCAAACGAAGCACAGCCACCAAAGTTGCTGAACATAGGCTCCACGACATCGACTTGGTCGAGATAGATATCACACAGCGCAGAAGTATTGTATTCCATAGCTTTGTTCTCTTAGCGAAAGTCTTCCAACGAGTATATAGAGTGATTGAGTCATTGCAATGACAGAGTGCAAATTAACTTGTCAGAGTTTGGGCAATGATCACTCCAACAAACAAAAGGTTGGTGATCACCGACGTTTTCACCACCACGGGCATCATGGGGGCAATTTGCGCGGGTTGCTCGGTAAACCACACGGCTCGACCGTGACGAGTCACCACCGACAAACAGAGCAAAAAGGGCAAGCTGATCCACAGTGGTTTGTCTTGTAAAACGAGGTAACCTGCAAACGCGGCAACGGCACCAAACAACAAAGCAAAGTGATACTGCTTCGCACGCACTTGACCCAAGCGCACCGCCACAGTGCGTTTGCCACACTGCGCATCGTTTTCAATATCGCGCATATTGTTGACATTCAGTACCGCCACCGCCAGTAAACCGCAGCCTAAAGAGGGTAATAACAAGCTCCATTCGATATAGCCAGTGTGTAAGAAAAAACTGCCGGAGACGCCAAGCAAGCCAAAAAATAGGAATACCGATAGATCGCCAAGCCCGACATAGCCATAAGGTTTATTCCCGACGGTATAAGCAATCGCCGCTAAAATCGCCAATACGCCTAAGCCAATAAATATCAGGATATTTTGCAAGTTATCAAAGGCATACAGCACCAATGCCAAGCCTGAAACCATGGTCAGAATAACATTGATCGCCATGGCGCGTTTCATATCACTTAAGCTCACCGCCCCCGATTGAATGGCGCGCATCGGTCCTAAACGAGCATGGTTGTCGGTGCCTTTCACCGCATCGCCATAATCATTGGCAAGATTGGACAGAATTTGCAGCAAAGTCGCGGTCAGCAGAGCTAACACCGCGATCAGCCAGTGAAAATTTCCCGCGGAGAAGGCTAATGCACTCCCGGTTAAAATGGAGATCAGCGCCAGAGGCAAGGTTTTCGGACGCGCGGCATCCAACCAAATTTGCACAGAGTTATTCATGATAATGAGAGTACGATCAACATGGCGTCAGTATACGCGCAAATCACCCAGATAAAAAAGCCCACCAAATTCGGGTGGGCTTTCACTTCAAAAATTAAGCAGTCTAGAGAATGAAACGGCTGAGATCTTCGTCTTCGACCAGCTCACCCAAACGCGCTTTCACGTAAGCAGCATCGATCACAAAGGCTTGGCCGGCTTTTTCTGTTGCATCAAAGGAGATTTCATCCATTAAACGCTCCAGCACAGTATGCAGACGGCGCGCACCAATATTTTCGGTGGTTTCATTGACTTGCCATGCGGCATCCGCAATCTGCTTGATACCATCTTCGGTAAACTGCACATCCACCTGTTCGGTTTTCATCAGCGCAACATATTGCTCGGTGAGTGATGCTTTCGGCTCAGTCAGAATGCGTTTGAAGTCGTTGCTCGACAGGGCTTCCAACTCAACACGGATGGGCAAACGGCCTTGCAGCTCTGGGATCAAATCTGACGGTTTTGCTACTTGGAACGCGCCTGAGGCAATAAACAGGATGTGATCCGTTCGCACCATGCCATGCTTGGTGGATACCGTACTGCCTTCAATCAAAGGCAGCAGATCGCGCTGCACCCCTTCACGAGAAACATCGGGACCCGAGACTTCACCGCGTTTACAGATTTTGTCGATTTCATCGATAAACACGATGCCGTTGTTTTCGACATTGTAAATCGCCTGCTCTTTCAGCTCTTCTTGATTGACTAGCTTAGCGGCTTCTTCTTCCACCAAGGCTTTCAGCGCATCTTTAATCTTCATTTTGCGCTTTTTCTTGGTGTCGCCCGCGAGGTTTTGGAACAGTCCCTGCAGTTGGTTGGTCATCTCTTCCATGCCTGGAGGTGCCATGATTTCCACGCCCATCTGCGGTACAGCGACGTTAATTTCAATCTCTTTGTCGTTCAGTTGCCCTTCACGCAACTTTTTACGAAATACTTGGCGGGTGCTGGAGTTTTCCTCTTTTTGCTCTGCTTGTCCCCACGCATCGCGTGGTGGAGGCAGCAGCGCATCCAATACGCGCTCTTCCGCTAACTCTTCAGCGCGGAATTTCACTTTTTCCATCGCTTGCTGATGCGTCAGCTTCACCGCAACATCAGTCAGATCGCGGATGATCGATTCCACTTCCTTACCGACATAGCCCACTTCGGTGAATTTGGTCGCTTCAACCTTGATGAAAGGCGCATTCGCAAGCTTGGCTAAACGGCGAGCAATTTCAGTTTTGCCCACACCCGTTGGGCCAATCATCAGAATATTTTTCGGGGTCACTTCAACACGCAAGCTCTCTTCAAGCTGCATACGACGCCAACGGTTACGCAGTGCAATCGCTACGGCACGTTTGGCTTTATCTTGACCTATGATGTGGCGATTGAGCTCGCTCACTATTTCGCGGGGAGTCATTTCAGACATGATTCAAATCCTTCACTCAGCTTTTCGGGCACTATCTTGTGGTTATTTGCCGGAGACTTATTGATCTACGCAGATGCGCCTTGTGGCAACATCGCCTGCGGAATTTCGAGTTCTTCGATAGTGTGATGGTGGTTAGTAAACACGCAGATATCGCCCGCGATATTTAAGGCTTTTTCGGCGATCGTGCGTGCATCAAGCTCGGTGTTTTCTAACAGAGCAATAGCAGCCGCTTGTGCATAGTTGCCACCAGAACCGATCGCAATCAGATCGTGTTCAGGCTGCAGCACATCACCATTACCGGTAATGATCAGCGATGCGGTTTCATCGGCGACCGCCAAAATGGCTTCCAAACGGCGCAGCGCGCGATCGCTTCGCCAATCTTTGGCTAGCTCAACCGCCGCTTTGGTCAGGTGACCTTGGTGCATCTGCAACTTACTTTCAAAGCGCTCAAACAGGGTAAATGCATCAGCGGTTCCACCAGCAAAGCCTGCCAGTACTTTGTTGTTATAAAGGCGGCGCACTTTACGTGCATTGCCTTTCATCACGGTATTGCCTAGCGATACCTGCCCGTCACCAGCGATGACAACTTTATTATTACGACGCACTGATACGATAGTAGTCACAAGAGGCCTCTTTAATTTTTATCGGAGAGTTACCCGCTTATATGCGGCTACCGGAAAACAATTTCAAGCCAAGCGAGAGAAGTTGACCGAATGCCAACAAAAAAGCCTGATCAACATCAGGCTTTTGGGGAGTCGTTTACTGCTTTTCAGCCCAGATAGCGCAGGGCTCGATTTTTGCGCGTTGCAGTTTGTGCTTATCGCGCTCCGCATCGCGCTTAAATTTGTAAGGTCCGAGGACGACACGATACCAACTGCTGTCCGCTTTCTTACGGATATGGCTGCTGATGCCTTGGAAAGCGATATCCAGCTTACGCGCTTCGGCTTGCTCTGCGGTTTTATACGCACCACACTGCATCACGTAAGGGATATCCGACACTTCCTGCTCTTTGGCCACGACTTCAATTTCGCGATTGGGCAAGGTGTCTACGTAGTCCCACTTTTCCGTTGGCGGGGGCGGTAGCGTTTCTGTCGGCTTAGGTTTACTGCTCGATGTCGATGATGACGTCGACACCTGAGTGTTGACTTTAGGTTCCGGGTCGTTGCTGAGCAAATACAAGCCATAACCAAAGCCCGCGATGAGTACTATAGCGACTAAACCACTACGCCATGGTTTACGGCGCGGCGCTGCTTTTCTACGGGTCGGCTTCTTCGGACTACGACCGCCTCTTACATAATCTCTATTAGCCACGTTGTTGTTCGGAAATTAACAAAATTGTCCACATGTTAATGCAGATCGCAGCCAGATAACAGAGTTACGCCCAAACAACTGGCCTTATCGCCGATCTCAGCGCTGCGACAGGAACGAAAAAAGGAACCGAGTTCAAACCATTCAAGCATGAAACTCGGTTTCGAAGGTGGGTTACTTCTTGCTTGGCGGCGCAGCACTCTCACGCACGACCAGCTTGGTCTCCAAAAGACGCGATCCTGCACGCACATCGTGTCCGCGAAGCAGCTCAAGCATCATCAGCATGGCTTGACGGCCAATCTCATAACGCGGCTGCGAAATGGTGGTTAATGGGGGATCGCAGTACTGGGCAAACTGAATATCGTCAAAACCGACCACAGAGAGATCTTGCGGTACGCGCAAGCCAAGTCGCTTCGCTTCCTGAATTGCGCCAATCGCCATCGTATCGTTGTGACAGAAAATCGCGGTCGGCTGCTCAGGCAATGCCAACAGCTGACGCACCGCTTTTGCCCCGGCTTCAAAAGTGAAATCGCCAAAAGTGCAGTAAGTCGGGTTCATGGTGATGCCAGCACGACGCAGCGCCTGTTGATAGCCTTGATGACGGAATTGGCACAGCGCAGCATGTTGTGGACCGGAGATCTGCGCAATCCGTTTGTGCCCAAGCTGAGTGAGATAGTTTACAGCCTCAAATGCCGAGGTCAGGTTATCAATGTGTACCGTTGGCAATTCCAGCTCTGGCGCAAATTCACACGCCATCACCATAGGCGGTAGGTTTTTCTGCTCAGGTTTACTCACATCAAACGGCAAATCTGTCCCCAGCAGCAACATACCGTCTGCCTGTTTGGTAAACACCAGATTAACGAACGAGTTCTCCCGACGCTTCTGTTGACCACTATCCCCCAACAGCACCAGATAACCGTGCTCCATCGCGGCATCTTCAATACCGCGAATGATCTCAGAAAAGTAGGGATCACAGATATCTGGCACGATAGCAACGATGGTTTTCGATTCATTACGGCGCAAATTGCGCGCCAAAGAATTGGGTGAGTAACCCGCTTCCAGCACGGCCTCTTCCACTCGTTTGCGAGTGGACGACGAGACTTTCTCTGGATTCATCAACGCACGAGACACGGTCGCGGTTGAAACTCCAGCAAGCTGGGCAACATCCTTCATTGTCGCCATGTATTTTTACCCTCTTTTCTCTATCGAGTGATGTTGAGCATCACACTCATGATGACTGATCTTGTAAGACTTAACCTGCAATCAGTAAATCTTGTTCATGCTAGAAATCATGGCCATAACCATGACGTTGGGCTTAACGAAAACGATTCACTGAGTGGATTTTACCGATAGTCTAAGGGATTCAGAACAGAAAGTTACGGCGAGATTAACAAATTTTGCATAGTCACTGTGATTTTCATCACGATAATAAGCATTAATTTGCTGACAAAATTAACACACATCAGCGTTATAAAACGCGATGTGAATTAGCTCAAATCTTGCGGATCAATATCGATCGACCAGCGCACCTTGCTCGACAGCGGTAATTGTTGCAGTGCTGGACGTGCGCTTTGCAAAATCTTCTGCATCAGGGTGCGATTCGGCGTTTGTAGTAAAAGCTGCCAACGGAATTTTCCCGCTCGTTTCGCGAGTGGCGCAGGCGTAGGCCCGAGCACCATACATTCGCTATCAAACCAAGGATTGCAGCGCAAGGTTTCGCGCACTTGACGCAAAAAATCTTCCACTTGAGCGGTGTGATTGGCTTCGGCTCGAAATAAGCTCAAGAAAGAATAAGGGGGCAACTGCGCCAGCTTACGCTCTTCCAACGCCGTCAGGGCAAAATGGTGGTAATCCTTATGCAGCAAGGCTTGTAGCAAACTGTGTTCGGGATGATGCGTTTGTAACACCACTTCGCCCGGCTTGCTGGCACGCCCTGCCCGCCCTGCGACTTGAATAAAGAGCTGAGCCAAACGCTCAGAAGCGCGAAAATCACTGCTGTACAATGAGCCATCGACATCCAACAACGCGACCAAGGTAACATCGGGGAAGTGATGTCCTTTGGCGAGCATTTGCGTACCAATCAAAATCTGATATTCGCCTTTGCGAATCGCGGTTAACGCCGATTCCAAACTGCCTTTACGCCGCGTGCTATCTCGATCAATCCGCACTGAACGATACTCAGGGAATAGAGTGCGTAATTGCGCTTCAAGCTGTTCCGTACCAACGCCGACAGTAACCAGTTGAGTCGAGCCGCACCCGTTGCATTGATGGAGAACAGGACGCTGTGAACCACAATGGTGGCAGCGCATTTCATTGCTGTGTTGGTGATAGGTGTAATAGGCATCGCAGCGCTGGCACTCCGCAATCCAGCCACACTCGTGACACATCAAGGCCGGAGAAAAACCGCGGCGGTTTAAAAACAGCATCACCTGATTACCCGCCGACAAATGGCGGCGCATTTCCGCAATCAAAGGCGCAGACAGGCCACTTTCCAGATAGAGCCCTTTCACATCCAACGCGTGGTTACGTGTGGGTAGTGCATTACCAGCACGCTGCGTCAGTTGCAAGTGATGGTATTTACCACTGAGCGCATTATGCAACGTTTCCAAAGCTGGCGTCGCCGAGCCGAGCACAATCGGAATATTCTCCAAATGCGCGCGCATCACAGCGACATCTCGGGCGTGATAACGCAGACTATCTTGCTGCTTGTAAGAACTGTCATGTTCTTCATCAACAATAATAATGCCCAATTTGGCAAAGGGTGTGAACAGCGCCGAGCGCGTACCAATCACAATCCCCGCCACTTTATCGCGCGCCGCCAGCCAAGCGTTGAGGCGTTCAGTATCGTTGAGCGCCGAGTGCATCACTTCGATGGGGACATTAAAACGTTGGCGAAAACGGTTGATGGTTTGTGGAGTTAAACCAATTTCCGGCACCAACACCAAGGCTTGTTCACCACGCGCCAATACAGGGGTGATGAGGTTAAGATACACCTCTGTTTTGCCTGAGCCCGTTACCCCTTCTAATAAAAAGCAGCCGAAACCTTGCTGGCTATTCACCGCCGCAATCGCGATCGCCTGCTCTTGATTAAGCTTAGGTTTATCGACTTTAGCTTCCAGCTCTTGCGGCCAAGGACGCGCCACAGGTTTACGCTCTTCACACTCAATCCACCCTTTTTCGACCAAGGCTTTGAGGGTCGTACTGCTCACCTCTTCATCAAGCAAAGTTTGGTGCGATAAAGCGCCGTGCTGCAACAAATGGAGAACTTGCGCTTGTTTTACCGCGCCACGCTTCACCCCTTGCATCAGTTGCTCTTGACCAAGCGCGGTCAAACGCCACTCTTTATGGCTAGTCAGCTCTGCCGCTTTGCCTTTGCGCAGTGCGCCGGGCAAGGCATTCGCGTACGTTTCACCGAGCGGATAATGATAAAACTGGCTACACCAGTGCAGCAGAGACTGCAGTTTATCTGGCCACACGGGCGCGTCATCCAAAACGGCTTGCACGGATTTCAGTTGTTCGATAGGAAAATCGGATTGATGTGTCAGCGACTGGACAATACCGACCAAGGTTTGTCGCCCAAAAGGCACTTGCACACGACCGCCCAGCACGGGAAATAGATGAGCTGGGATCAGATAGTCGAAAGACTTATCCAGAGGTACAGGCAGGCAAACTCGGGCAATGGTGGGTCGCATCAGGGTCCAAAACAGGGAAAAATCAAACGGATCACAGTCTACTGGAAGCTTGACAGAAATTCGACCCGCGCTTTTGGTGAAATAATCGGCGCGATCGGTTGATCCGAAACTCGAGATTCATTAATATATCGCGCCTTACGGCATCCTAGAGGGTTGACCTCTCTGGATATGCAAACTCGTTATTTTTAACACTACGTGTGGTGTCCGACGACAATCGATTCGGATGGCGACACGGCCTAAATTGAGGTTATCCCATGAAAGCTGGTATCCACCCAGAATACAAAGCAGTAAACGCAACTTGTTCTTGCGGCAACTCTTTCGTTTTCAACTCTACTCTAGGTAAAGACACAATGCACCTAGACGTATGTGACAAGTGCCACCCATTCTACTCTGGTAAGCAACGTATCGTTGACACCGGTGGTCGTGTTGAGCGCTTCAACAAGCGTTTCGGCGCACTGTCTGCGAAGAAGTAATTTCTGCTTTACGCTAGATTTTGAAAAAGGACGCTTCGGCGTCCTTTTTTCATAGCTTAAACCCCGCCACCGCTATCTCATCTCACTTCCAGCGAGGATGAATTGGACACTCACTTATCTGCATATACAACCCTTTGAATTGGCACATTCTGGCTATTTCTTCTCCGTGATTCACATTTTCACTGGTCTTATCAGCAAGATCTTCGCTTTTTTTGTACGCTTTGCTCAGTGTCTAACCTAGGCAGTTTGCAATAGTTACTTTAAAATTTGCGACCTCCCCCATAAATAACAATAAGAGAACAGCCCTATGTCCGATGACAATCGCCTCAACCCAACACCTGAAGAACAATTTCGCCAACGCGCTCTGGATTACCATGCTTACCCAACCGCGGGCAAAATTGGTATTGCACTGACCAAGCCAGCCGATTCTGCTGCCGATCTCGCTCTGGCTTATAGCCCAGGTGTAGCTGAGCCAGTGCGTGAAATCGCGCAAAACGTTGACAATGTGTATAAGTACACCGCGAAAGGCAACACGGTGGCCGTGATCTCTAACGGCACCGCAATTTTAGGATTGGGAAATTTAGGCCCGATGGCCTCTAAGCCTGTCATGGAAGGTAAGGCACTGCTGTTTAAACGCTTCGCAGGATTGGATTCGATTGATATTGAAGTAAAACACCGCACGATCGACGAATTTATCGATACTGTCGCTAACATTGCTGATACTTTCGGCGGCATCAACTTAGAAGATATCAAAGCCCCAGACTGCTTTGAAATTGAGCGCCGCCTGATTGAGCGTTGTGATGTCCCTGTATTCCACGATGACCAACACGGTACTGCGATTGTCACCGCGGCTGGCATGCTTAACGCCCTTGAGCTGCAAGGTAAACAACTGAAAGACTGTATTATCGTCTGCCTTGGTGCGGGTGCCGCAGCGGTGGCGTGTATGGAGCTACTGATCAAATGCGGGGCAATGCGTGAGAAAATCTACATGCTGGATCGCAAAGGCGTGATCCACACTCGCCGTGATGATCTCAATGAATACAAAGCGCTGTTTGCCAACAACACCGACAAGCGTACGTTGGAAGATGTGATTGCGGGAGCGGATCTGTTCTTAGGCGTTTCTGGCCCTAACTTGCTGCCAGCGGATGCCCTTAAGCTGATGGCCGACAAGCCTGTGGTGTTTGCCTGTTCCAACCCAGATCCTGAAATCAAGCCAGAAATTGCTCATCAAGTGCGTAACGACATGATCATGGGGACAGGCCGCAGCGACTATCCAAACCAAGTTAACAACGTGCTCTGTTTCCCGTTCATTTTCCGTGGAGCACTCGATGTGCGCGCGAGTGAAATCAATGACCAGATGAAACTGGCTGCGGTAGAGGCGATTCGCCAACTGGCGAAAGAGCCTGTGCCAGCCGAAGTGCTGGCAGCTGCTGGAGTGGATAAGCTCAGTTTCGGTATTGATTACATCATTCCAAAACCGATGGACCCACGCCTATTGCCACGCGTAGCACGCGCCGTCGCGGAAGCGGCAGTGGAATCGGGTGTTGCTCGTATCCCAATGCCAGAAAACTACATGCAGGCTTAATCTGCTTGTTTATTTGGATAAAAAGTCGATAAAAAAGCCCCTCAGTTATATGAGGGGCTTTTTTATAAGCAGGATTTGTTCAATGAACCCGTATCACTCACGCCAATCGTTACTCATCGTAAGATTCGAACTCAATCCCCATTTCGGTCATCAAACGTTTGGCTTCGGCAGGAATATCATCAGGGCGATCTTTACGTAGGTCTTCGTCCGTCGGCAGCGGCTGGCCGGTATAAGCATGCAAGAAGGCTTCGCACAGCAATTCACTGTTGGTTGCGTGACGTAAGTTATTGACTTGACGGCGTGTTCTCTCATCCGTTAGCACTTTGAGAACTTTCAGCGGAATGGATACCGTGATTTTTTTTACCAACTCGCTCTTTTTCCCATGCTCTGCATAGGGGCTGATGTATTCGCCATTCCAGTCTGCCATTGCGCACCTTCGTTATTGTGGTTCGAATCGAAATTTCAAAGGCCCTAATTTTAGCGGGATTTACCGCCATAAGCAAAGACATATAGACGTCTAGAAGTGTTGACGTCTTTATTTAACATCAGTAAAGTGTCGAGTAATTTATGGGCAACGAATAAACCTCATCCCCCAGTTAGGGAAAGTTGCGATGCGACAACCGACACTGCAGCTTAAAGCAGGAAAGGTATATGATGAAGCCCTCTAGGACAGAATAGCCAGCAAGGAAACTCCATGACCACACGCAAGCCAGCCACTATTGCGGTTCGTACCGGGATTGAATCGGACACTCAATACCATGCCGTTGTGCCCCCTATTTATCTTTCGACCAACTATGGTTTTCCCGCATTTGGCGAAGTACCTAAATACGATTACACCCGCTCAGGCAACCCAAACCGAGGCCTATTAGAACAAACCTTATATGAGCTTGAATGTGGAGAAGGTGCCGTAGTGACCAACTGTGGCACTTCGGCCATCAATTTGTGGGTCACAGCCTTGTTAGGCCCTGACGATCTGATTGTCGCGCCGCATGACTGCTATGGCGGCACTTATCGCTTGCTCAACACTCGCGCTAAAAAAGGCGATTTCAAAGTGCAGTTTGTGGATCAATCCAACGCAGCCGCACTCACCCAAGCTTTAGCCCGCAAGCCCAAACTGCTGCTGATTGAAACCCCCTCCAACCCTTTAGTGCGTGTGGTGGATATTGCTCATCTTTGCCAGTTAGCGAAAACGCAAGGCACTTTGGTAGCGGTCGATAACACCTTCTTAACCCCGGTATTCCAAAAGCCTCTCACCTTGGGCGCGGATTTTGTGCTGCACTCCACCACCAAATACATTAATGGTCACTCGGATGTGATTGGCGGCGTGTTGATCTGTAAACACAAGCAACATGCAGAAGAGTTGGCTTGGTGGGGCAACTGTTTAGGTTCAACTGGTACTCCATTTGATAGCTACATGACCTTACGTGGTATTCGCACGCTGGGCGCGCGGATGCGCGTGCATGAAGAGAGTGCGCAACAGATTTTGGCTTATCTACAGACTCAATCTTTGGTTGGCAAAATTTATCATCCAAGTCTGCTCGACCATCCGGGTCATGAGATTGCCAAAAAACAGCAATCTGGCTTTGGCGCTATGCTCAGTTTCGAGTTTGCCGGCAGTTTTGAGCAGTTGAAATTCTTTGTGGGTAAGTTGGCGCTGTTTTCACTGGCAGAGTCACTTGGTGGGGTAGAAAGTCTTATCTGCCATCCCGCGTCTATGACTCATCGTGCAATGGGCGAAGAAGCCTTAGCTGAAGCGGGAATTTCCCAGCAGTTGCTGCGTCTTTCCGTCGGTCTTGAAGATGCCTCTGATCTGATTGCCGATCTTGACCAAGCCTTTTTGCACACTCTTGCCGCGAATTAAGGAGATTTGTGAATGACCCATCCCCGTCAATTGCATAAATTTGGTGGTAGTAGCCTTGCTGACCCTGAGTGTTATCAGCGTGTCGCGAAAATTCTTAAAAGTTATTCCAAAAGTGATGATCTGGTGGTGGTTTCTGCGGCTGGCAAAACCACTAACCGTTTGATCAGTTTTGTCGAAGCACTCAGTAAAGATGGTCGCGTTGCCCATGAAACCTTACATGCGCTGCGCCAATATCAGTCTGAATTGATTACTAAGCTACTCAGCAACGAAGCAGCCGAACCACTACTTAGCCAACTGCAACAAGAGATCAGCGTGTTAGGCGAGCTCACGGCTCCTCTTAGTCACGCACAATACGCTTGGGTTTTAGGACATGGCGAGCAATGGTCGGCACGCCTGCTCGCCGCATTACTGAACCAGCAAGATTTACCAGCGGTCGCACAAGATGCGCGAACATTTTTACGTGCCGAAGCGGGCACACAGCCGGAAGTGGATCGCGCGCGCTCTTACCCGCTACTGAAAGCCGTGTTGGCACAACATAACCAGCGCCGTGTGGTGATCACCGGTTTTATGGCGCAAAACGAACAGGGCGATACTGTCCTACTCGGTCGTAACGGTTCCGATTATTCTGCGACCGTGATTGGCGCACTGGCTGAAGTCTCACGCGTGACCATTTGGAGTGATGTGGCTGGCGTGTACAGTGCTGATCCACGCATTGTCAGCGATGCCTGTTTGCTGCCACTGCTAAGACTCGATGAAGCCAATGAGCTGGCACGCTTAGCTGCGCCAGTTATGCACAGCCGCACACTACAACCTGTGGCACAAAGCACCATGGAGCTTCACTTACGTTGCAGCCACCAACCGGAATCGGGTTCTACTCGCATTGAGCGGGTACTGGCTTCTGGTCGCGGCGCGAAAATCATTACTTCACTCGATGATGTGCTGCTGATTGAGCTGAGCTTTGCTCATCACCATGATTTCCAGCGCTTGCAAGAAGATGTGTTACAACATTTGCTGCGCGTACAACTGCAACCGCTGACTTACGAAGCACAACCTGACCAATACCGTTTGCGTTTAGCTTACACAGCAGAAATTGCGCCTGGCGCATTTGCGGTGCTGCAAGATGCTGCGTTCGAGGCGGAAATCAAACTCAAAGAAGGCTATGACCTGATTGCTGCGGTCGGTGCGGGCGTCACCAAAAACCCGAACCACTGTTATGGCTTCTACCAACAGCTGAATGCTTTACCAGTCGAGTTTATCAGCGCGTCAGAATCAAGCCTCAGTTTGGTTGCCATACTTCGCCAAACGCCGATTCATTCATTGGTTAACGCCATTCACAAACAGCTCTTCCAAGCTCAAAAACGCGTTGCGATTGCGCTGTGTGGCAAAGGCAATATTGGTTCAAGTTGGCTCAAACTGTTTGCTGAACAAAAAGAGAAATTGGAACAACGCCACGGCATGAATTTTGAGTTGGTTGCGGTAGTCGATAGCCAAACCTACTGGTTTAATGAGCAAGGCATTAATCCAAACCAAGTGGCCACGCATTTCCAAGATGAAGCACTGCCCAATCAAGAGCAAAGCTGGCTGAAAAAACTCGGCGCATTAGAAGGTTACGATGAAGCAGTCGTGATTGATGTCACCGCCAGCGAAGAGTTAGCTGAGCAGTATCTCGACATTGCCGAACACGGTTTGCACCTGATTTCCGCCAACAAAGTGGCTGGCTCTGCTGCGGGGAATTATTACTATCAAGTTAAAGATGCCTTTCACAAAATTGGCCGCCACTGGCTGTATAACGCCACGGTAGGCGCGGGCTTACCAATTAACCACACAGTGCGTGACCTACGTGAAAGCGGCGATGACATCATGGCACTTTCGGGCATTTTCTCCGGCACGCTCTCATGGCTGTTCCAACAATACGACGGCAGCTTGCCATTCAGTGAACTGGTGGATTTAGCGTGGCAGCAAGGTTTAACAGAGCCCGATCCGCGTAGTGATCTGGATGGTTCTGATGTTATGCGTAAATTGGTGATCTTGGCGCGTGAATCTGGCCTTGAGATCGAGCCGCAGAATGTCAAAGTGGAATCATTGGTACCTGCCGAGCTGCGCTCTGTATCACTGGATGATTTTCTCGACAACAGCAAACTGCTCAACGAGCAGCTAGCCGAACGCCTCGCCCGTGCGCAGAAGCAAGGCAAGGTGCTGCGCTACGTCGCAAGGCTAGAGAAAAATGGCAAAGCCAGCGTGGGCGTTGAAGCGCTTGAGCAAGATCATCCGCTGGCTAACTTACTGCCGTGTGACAACATCTTTGCCATCGAGAGCAAATGGTATCGCGATAATCCATTGGTGATCCGAGGTCCCGGCGCTGGACGTGAAGTAACCGCTGGCGCGATTCAGTCGGATTTGAATCTGCTCGCGAGCCTACTCTAAGTCTCTTGTTCTGCCCCTTAAAACAAAGCTCGTCGAAATGGCGAGCTTTCCCTCCCATCCTCTATACTTTTGGGTATAGAAAGCATCATGCTCTATCTCTCTCACCAAGAACCATACATAGCGCTGAATGACATTTTCGAGCGTGAATCGACTTCACGATCAACATGAGTAATCTTCATAATGGCGAGGTTGACATCAAAGCGCATTCACGACATTCTACAGCCATATAGACGTCTAAACGTCAATTCAGATTCAGGCAGTGACACTTGGTCACAGGGAGTACAAGATGGGATATACACACGCTAGCCATATCGATGCATTGAACCAAAACATTGCGGAGCTTTCCGACATCAATGTTTCGTTTGAGTTTTTTCCACCCAGCTCACCACAAATGGAAGAAACGCTTTGGGGCTCGGTACACCGTCTGAAAACACTCCAACCGAAATTTGTTTCGGTCACTTATGGCGCAAACTCTGGTGAGCGTGACCGTACTCACTCGATCATTAAAGCGATCAAAGATCAAACCGGTTTAATTGCCGCGCCACACCTGACTTGTATCGATGCCACTCGTGATGAACTGATCCAGATCGCCGATGACTACTGGCATAACGGCATCCAGAATATTGTGGCGCTACGTGGTGATATCCCGGCTGGCGGTGGTAAGCCAGAGATGTACGCTTCCGATCTAGTGACGCTGCTCAAATCACGCCACGATTTTGATATTTCCGTGGCCGCCTTCCCTGAAGTGCACCCTGAAGCGAAAAGTGCGCAAGCGGATCTGCTCAATTTAAAACGCAAAGTCGATGCGGGTGCGAATCGTGCCATCACGCAGTTTTTCTTTGATGTAGAAAGCTACCTACGCTTTCGCGATCGCTGCGTAGCGGCTGGGATTGACGTAGAAATCGTGCCTGGCATTCTGCCGGTTTCTAACTTTAAACAAGCGTCGCGCTTCGCTGCGCAAAACAACGTCAAAGTTCCGAATTGGATGGTGAAGCAGTTTGAAGGATTAGAAGACGATCCGGTGACTCGCCAGTTGGTAGGTGCAAGCCAAGCCATTGATATGGTGCGCGTGCTGTGCCGTGAAGGGGTGAAGGATTTCCACTTCTACACCCTAAACCGTGCCGAAATGACCTACGCGTTATGCCACACCTTGGGCGTTCGCCCACAAGCTTAAGTGAAAACTTCGAGCCTAGATCAAAAACGCCGACATCACTGTCGGCGTTTGCATGAGGAAAATTATTCCACGTCTTCCATTTTGCCCAGCAGGCTACGAATGCGCTCTTGCCATGCCGCATGCTCTTGCTGAACTTGCTGTGCACGTTGCTCAAGTGCTTCACGCGCTTCACGCAGCTCTTGCGCTTCATTTTGCAGCTGTTGCTTTTCTTCTTTGAGCTCTTCAACTTCCATTTGCAGCAGTGCAATGGTGTCGACTGCAGTTTGAATTTTCGCTTCCAGTTTTTCTAATACTTCAAAAGACATGACGTTTTACCCTTGTTGATTCGGTTAAGGTGAAGTGGACTTCACTGATTGAGTTCATTCTACTCAGCCCTGTGCACAGAAACACGCCCTAAGTTCGATCTTTTTCGCTATTCGGTTAAAAAAACCGCGCAATTTGACCCAAGCTTAACTTAACGAGCCGCTAAGCCCGATCCGAGCTGGCATTTTCGAGCAAACCTCGACTTTTCTTGCGCGTTTTTGATCAAAGGCAAAGGCGAATCGCCGCAAAAGGCAAACGTTTACTTGGGAGTGTGGTAGAATGCCGCGCAAAATTTCTCTCTTGGGTTTGGAGCAAAGCAAACATGAAACGCGATTTAGCAATGGCTTTTTCCCGCGTCACCGAAGGTGCCGCACTCGCAGGCTATAAATGGTTAGGACGTGGCGATAAAAATGCCGCCGATGGCGCTGCGGTAGAAGTGATGCGCATCCTGCTCAACCAAACGGAGATCAGCGGTGAAATTGTGATTGGTGAAGGCGAAATTGATGAAGCGCCTATGCTGTACATTGGCGAGCAAGTCGGTCTGGGGGGCGATGCGGTTGATATTGCGGTCGACCCTATCGAAGGTACTCGCATGACCGCCATGGGACAATCCAATGCCTTAGCCGTGCTTGCAGCCGGTGAAAAAGGCAGTTTCCTGAAAGCGCCCGATATGTACATGGAAAAGTTGGTGGTTGGCCCCGGTGCAAAAGGCTGCATCGACCTCAATTTGCCGCTGAAAGATAACCTAAACCATGTCGCAAAAGCACTCGGCAAACCCTTAACCGATTTGGTGGTGATCACGCTTGCCAAACCGCGCCACGACCAAGTGATTGCGCAAATGCAAGAGATGGGCGTACGTGTTTTTGCGGTGCCGGATGGCGATGTCGCCGCATCGATTCTGACCTGTATGCCCGATAGTGAAGTGGACATGATGTACTGCATTGGTGGGGCACCAGAAGGCGTAGTCTCTGCGGCGGTGATCCGCGCGCTGGATGGCGACATGCAAGGCCGTTTACTGCCGCGTCATCAAGTCAAAGGCGATAGCGAAGATAATCGCATTTGGGGGGCAAAAGAGCTCGAACGCTGTCAACAAATGGGCGTAGAAGCCGGTAAAGTGCTGAAAATGGAAGACATGGCACGCAGCGATAACGTGATTTTCGCGGCCACCGGCATCACCAAAGGTGATTTGCTTGATGGCATCAGTCGCAAAGGCAATATCGCGACAACAGAAACACTGCTGATCCGCGGCCGCTGTCGCACCATTCGTCGTATTCGCTCAATTCACTATCTGGAGCGTAAAGACCAACAAGTGCGCGACATCATTCTCTAATCCGCATATAAACAAACCCGTATAAAAAAGACCGCCTTGGCGGTCTTTTTGTCTCTGAATACAAAGTGCTGCGAGCTTAGAACAGCTCTTCAGCGACTTTGTACAGGTCAGTGCGTACTGGACGCTTCATGTTTTCAATCGCATCAATGATGTCGTGGTGAACCAGTTGCTCTTTCTGGATACCCACACAACGACCACCGTGACCTTCCATCAATAGATGCACTGCGTAGTTACCCATGCGTGATGCCAGTACACGGTCAAATGCGGTAGGTTTACCACCACGTTGAATGTGGCCTAATACAGTTGCGCGAGTTTCACGGCCTGTCGCCGATTCAATCTCTTTGGCCAGTTTGTTGGCATCCATCATCAGCTCAGTCAGCGCAATGATCGCGTGCTTTTTGCCTTTCGCAATACCATCTTTGATATTGGAAATCAGCTGTTCCATATTCAGACCCGTTTCCGGGGTGATGATGTATTCACAGCCACCCGCAATCGCAGAGGTCAGCGTCAAGTCACCACAGTGACGACCCATGATCTCTACGATAGAGATACGTTGGTGTGAAGAAGAGGTATCGCGCAGACGGTCAATCGCTTCAATAACGGTGTTCAGGGCAGTCAAATAACCGATGGTGTAGTCGGTGCCCGCGATATCGTTATCAATCGTGCCTGGCAGACCGATACAAGGGAAACCCATTTCGGTCAGTTTTTTGGCGCCCATGTAAGAGCCGTCACCACCAATCACAACCAGCGCTTCAATGCCGTGCTTTTTCAGGTTTTCAATCGCTTTTTCGCGCACTTCAACTTCACGAAATTGTGGGAAGCGTGCAGAGCCTAAAAAAGTACCGCCACGGTTGATCACGTCAGACACGCTTGAACGGTCTAGCTGCTTAATACGATCTTCGTACAGACCTTGGTAGCCGTCGTAAATACCAAACACTTCTAAACCTGCGCCAAGTGCTGTACGCACCACGCCGCGAATAGCTGCATTCATACCTGGGGCATCGCCACCACTCGTCAAAACACCGATTTTTTTAATCATGCTCACCCTCGAACTTTGCGAATCGAATATCAATTTCTACGCCGTCTGGCTTGTAAGGAACCAGACAGAAAAATTCAAAAACTGTGCGTAATGTTACCTTTCCCGATTAGGAATACTACTGTTATTTGCACTAAATTCTGTAAGTTTTCTACTTATGTAAGAGTATTACAGTTTTGTGCTCACCCTGTGTTGATTCATGTCAGGGTTGGCGTTTTTTTGTTAACTTGGGGAAAAGATAGTCAAACTGACGCCTTTTGTCGCCTCACTGGAGCGATTTTTGTTGCTGCTCGGCCTCAAGCACCACGGAATGCGGGTCTTGATGGATCAAAACATCAGCCCCCACAAAATGTTCACGCAATTTATCTTCCACCCGATCCGAGATCTGATGTGCTTCCAGCAACGAAATGTTGTCATCTAATTCCAAATGGAGCTGAATGAAGCGCACCGGGCCGGACATACGCGTACGCAGTTGATGCATACCAATCACGCCAGCCACACTGAGGCAGATCGCATGAATTTGTTCCAACTCTTCATCGGGTAATTTACGGTCAAGCAGCGTCTGCACCGCATCATGCACCATTTTAAAGGCGCTGAATAAGATATAGAGACCGATACCGATCGCAAAAATGGCATCCGCTTGACCCAATCCCCACCAACTTAATCCCAACGCAACCATGATGGCCGCGTTCATCAGCAGATCGGATTGATAATGGAGCGAGTCTGCGGCAATCGCTTGGCTGCCGGTTTTTCTGACCACATAGCGCTGAAACAGTACTAAGCCAAAAGTCACCAACATGGCGATGGCGCTGACATAGATGCCTAATTCAGGGGCATTCAATTCATGGGGTCGGAAGAAGCGATCGACACCGTTGAGGATCAAAAAGCACGCGGAGCCCGAAATAAACATGGCTTGTGCCAATGCCGCGAGCGATTCTGCTTTACCATGCCCAAACGCATGTTCATGGTCAGCGGGCTGTAGTGCAAAACGTAATACGATAAGGTTAACCACAGAGGCGGCGATATCGAGTACCGAGTCGATTAAAGACGCCAGTAAGCTCACTGACCCCGTTACCCACCACGCTGCAACCTTGACCACCAAGAGCAGCGAGGCTACCGCCGTCGCGGTCCAAGCGGCCATGGTGACCAAACGAGCGTATTCTTTTTTCATCACGCTTCCCTTTTTCTTGGGTTGTCAGACAGAAGACCGAGTATATACCCAAACGAGTGAGCGTTGCAGGTATTGGGTAGAACGAGCCTAGTCAACACTGCGCCGCTTCAAGCGGAAGAAGGAGGAGATAACCGAGAAACCAAAAACCACAAGGCAGCACTTAGGCCGCCTTGTTGAAGTAAGAGTCGTGAGTCGTTCGATTATTGATTAGCGTGTTTTTTGCCTTTGCCATGTTGGCCATCTTGCGTGCAGTCCGCCATTTTCTCTTGTTGCAGGGTTTGCAACTTGGCTTTCTGTTCGGCAGTCAAAATGCTCATCATTTGATGGCGTTTTTCCATCATTTTTACGCGATGAGTCACTTGCTGATCTACCATCTGTTTTGCCAGATTCTCAGCGGCTGCTTGGTCAAAATCAGCCGCGAGCACCAGAGCGCGCTCCTGCGCGTGCAATGCTTTCATCGCATCATGGTTTTGCCCGCGATTAGCGCGCATCTCTTCACGTCCAGCCTCACGCATCTCTTTGAGTTGGGCTTGCTGCTCAGCGGTTAAATCAAGCTGTTTCCAGATCCCACGTTCACCGCGGTCGCCACAATGTCCATCACCCTCTTTATCCCAACCGTGACCACCGTAAGCCAGCGCCGCCGTCGTTCCCAGAGTCAGTGGTAGGACAGCCGCGGCTAAAATCATTTTTTTGGCAAGTTTCATCGTTCGTTCCTCTACATTTCGTTTCGTTATCGATTAGGCTGCTCTGCAGCGCTTGAACATAGATTACGACTTGCAAGGTCAAGTGACGTATAGGGAGCGTAAAGAATCGTAAAGAGCAGATTGCTCACTGACCACAGCACTTTTTTCACGGTAAACTGAAGGTAACCAAGCAATACACGAGGCAGCTATGGCACATATCCTTTTGATCGACGATGACACCGAATTGACCAGTCTATTAACCGAGGTTTTACAGTACGAAGGCTTTGAAATTTCACAAGCCAATGACGGTGAAGCCGGACTAGCCGCGGTCAGCGATGAGATCGACTTGATCCTACTCGATGTGATGATGCCTAAGCTTAATGGCATGGAAACCCTCAAGCGTCTGCGCGAAAAATGGGCAACGCCGGTTTTAATGCTGACTGCGAAAGGCGAAGAGATCGATCGGGTGATCGGCTTAGAGCTCGGAGCGGATGATTATCTACCCAAACCTTTTAGCGATCGCGAGTTGCTGGCGCGCATTCGTGCGATTTTGCGCCGTACGCAAAACGGCCTCACGCCTAAAAACAGCGATGTCATCGAGTGTCAGGACATTCAAGTCTACCCCGGGAAACAGGAAGCCTACTGCCAAGGACAACTGCTGGAACTGACGACTACGGAATTTGCCCTACTCACTCACTTTGTGCAGTCGCCCGGAGCAACCTTGACCAAAGAGATGCTGAGCATTGAAGTGCTCGGCAAACACCTTGCGGCATTTGATCGAGCCATCGATATGCATGTGTCTAACCTGCGCAAAAAACTGCCTGAGCGGCCAGATGGCAAAGCACGGATCAAAACCTTGCGCGGTCGCGGCTACTTAATGGTTCAGGAGGAGTAATGCGTCTACCGTTACCGAAATTGAATAACCTGTATGGGCGCATCTTTGCGATTTTCTGGTTTACCATGCTGTTGGTACTGTTCGCGGTATTGACCCTACCTCATCTTGACCCGCGTAAATCGCGTGACTTATCACCCGAAACGCATCAACGTTTGCTCGAGAGCAGAGATCGCTTTGAACAGCAATTTCGCAACCAAACCGACTTAAGAGCCATTCTGTTTCAGCTCGAAGGGCCAGACAGTCAGCACCGTAAACACGATGGTCAGCCGCGTTTTTTTATCACCGATTTAGAAAGCAACATTATCACCAACTCAAAGCAGACCGATTTTCGTTTTAAAGCGATGCAAAACTTCTGCTCCAGTATTGAATCGGTTCAAAAACCGCAGCAGCGCCTGTATGGCCGTTATATGTTGGCAGGCCCAGTGCCCATTACGCTAGCTAAGCAAGATCTGCTGTTGTATGTCGGTATGCGCTGGGATGAACCGCCGCCGTTTTTGCTGCGTCTGTTTGATAAACCCTTCCAACTCTTGTTGGCGATCATGCTGGTGAGCACCCCGCTGCTACTGTGGCTGGCGTGGGCCTTGAGTAAACCGGCGCAAAATCTGGCTCAAGCCGCGCAGCGTGTCGCGCGGGGCGAATTTGTGCATGACCCGAAATTAGAACGCGGCACAGCGGAGTTTCAACAGGCGGGACGCAGCTTTAACCAGATGGTGGATGCAGTCAATCAGATGGTTTCTGGGCAGCAAAGACTGCTTTCTGATATTTCCCACGAATTGCGTTCACCCTTAACTCGGCTACGCATGGCCAACGCGCTGGCAATGCGTAAACTCGGTAGTAGCAGTGAATTAGAACGGATCGATACCGAAGCACAACGTTTAGAGCAGATGATTGGGGATTTACTGGCGCTCTCACGCATGCAAATCAATAGCCATTTAATGCGCGAAGTGCAGCCACTGAGTAGTTTATGGGAAGAGTTGCTCAAAGATGCGCAATTTGAAGCTGAACAGATGCACAAAATGCTGACTTTTGACGCGATCCCAGAGCGAACCATCAACGGCACGCCCAAATTACTGATGAGTGCATTGGAAAACGTGGTGCGTAACGCAATCCACTACGGGCAACAGC
The DNA here is from genome assembly GCF_008369605.1 of Vibrio cholerae. Classification (NCBI taxonomy): domain Bacteria; kingdom Pseudomonadati; phylum Pseudomonadota; class Gammaproteobacteria; order Vibrionales; family Vibrionaceae; genus Vibrio; species Vibrio cholerae. Next base: position 174,568 of record NZ_CP043554.1, on the reverse strand, counting down.
AGATCCACGTAGCCTTTACCATTCAAGACCAGCAACTCATCGTGAGCGTCGATGATGATGGCGAAGGTGTACCCGAAGAGGAGTTGGCGGATATTTTCCGCCCGTTCTATCGCGTCTCGACAGCGCGGGATCGACACAGCGGTGGCACAGGGCTTGGTTTAGCCATCACCGAAAATGCCATTCGCCAACACAGTGGCACTATCAGCGCAAACCGCAGTCACTTAGGAGGCTTACAAGTTCGCTTTACTTTACCTCTGGCGAGCGCTTAACGCAGTAACTCGGGGCAGCAATATCCTCACAATCTTCAGGTTGTTAATGATATTAATTATCATTAACATGAAAGAATACCCTTGCTATCCGCCTTGCTGATAGCCAAGCGATATTCATCCAAGGAGGATACTATGCCCCATCTATTTCCCGATCTACCTTACGCTTACGATGCGTTAGAACCTTATATTGATGCCAAGACCATGGAGGTGCATTACAGCAAGCACCACCGCACTTACTACGATAAATTTCTGTCTGCCATCAAGGGGACTGAGCATGAAGATAGGCCACTGAGCGAGATTTTCGCGCGCGTTTCGACCTTACCCGCGGCCGTGCGTAACCACGGTGGTGGCTACTATAACCACATTGTGTATTGGAACTGCATGAAGCCTAACGGTGGCGGCGAGCCACAAGGCGAATTGGCCGCAGAGATAGAACGTCAATTTGGCAGTTTTGCGCAGTTCAAAGAAGCCTTCTCGCAAGCGGCCGTGAACACCTTTGGCTCTGGTTTTGTCTGGCTTATCGTGCAACAAGGTCAACTGAGCATTACTTCCACCAGCAACCAAGATAACCCATTGATGGATGTGGTTGCCGTGCGTGGCGAGCCGATTCTTGCCCTTGATGTGTGGGAACACGCTTACTACATTCGCTACCAAAACCGCCGCCCTGAGTACATTGATGCGTGGTGGAATGTGGTGAACTGGGAAGCGGTCAGTGAAAACTACGCCATCGCACTCACCCAAGCTGCGTAAATCATCAGAAGGGGCTATACTCGCCCCTTCTTTATTTCATTGACCATCCGTTATGTTTGATATCGCTCTCTACGAACCCGAAATCGCGCCCAATACGGGTAACATCATTCGTTTGTGTGCCAACTGTGGCGCGAACTTGCATCTCATCGAGCCACTGGGTTTTGATCTGGAAGAGAAAAAGGTGCGCCGCGCCGGTTTGGATTACCATGATTTAGCTCGAGTGACGCGCCATAAAGATTACGCCGCGTTTATCGAATACTTACAGCGTGAGCGAGGCTCTTTCCGCGTGTTTGCTTGCACCACGAAAACCACACAACATCATGTAGATGCCCAATTTCAACAAGGCGATGTGCTGCTGTTTGGTCCAGAAACACGCGGTTTGCCTGCCGAGCTGATTGCCAGCTTGCCCGCCGAGCAGCGGATTCGCATCCCTATGATGCCAGAAGCGCGCAGCCTAAACCTTTCCAATGCGGTAGCAATTATTGCTTTTGAAGCGTGGCGTCAAATGGGGTTTGATGGCGCACGCTAATACACCATCAAAGTAACCGACTGACCTAAGGTATTATTTCAAACGGTGCTGGTCTTGATCGTCTTTGCGCTCAAACTCACCTTCATAGGTCGTGCCGTTTGGATTTGCACGATCGTGAAAAGGGTTGGGCTGCTCAAAACCGGCTCCACTGGCGTGGATATTGCCGACCACCACACGGCTCATCAACTGCTTTGCGAAATAAGCACGCGGCGCAGGCAGCAGTACCAGCATACCGAGGATGTCCGTGAAAAAGCCGGGGGTCAGTAACAACACACCCGCCACGGCTAACATTACCCCTTCTAAAATTTGCTGAGCGGGCAGTTGGCCTTGCGCTAGGCGCTGTTGTACGGTTAACAGCGTTTGTAAACCTTGGCTACGCACCAGCGAAGCACCAACAATTGCGGTTAACAGCACAAGGGCGATGGTCGGCCACACTCCGAGCACGCCGCCGACTTGAATAAACAGCGCGATTTCAATCACAGGGACTGCAATAAATACAAACAGTAGTATCGGGAACACAATACCTCCTTGGTTTTGGTCACGTTAACCACAACCGAGATGGCTGACAAGTCACCCTGAGAGAAAACCGACGCCAACAAACACTTTTTGTTTACCGATCAGCAATCACCCGATTGCGCCCCAAGCGTTTCGCCGACAGCAGCGCTTGATCAGCAGTGTGTAACAAATTGTCCCAATTGTGACTCATCATCGCTCCCATGGTGCACCCAGCACTGAGCGTCAACGCAATCTGCTGTCCTTGCCACATCAAGGTATGGCTCTCAACATAGTCTCGTATGTTTTCGGCCAGCCCAATCACATTCGCCATGTCGTCGCATTCAAAGCAGACCAAAAACTCTTCACCGCCCCAACGCACACAGCAAGACAGTGGAGGTAAGTTTTGCTCCAACAATCCGGCGATTTGGCGCAGCACATAGTCTCCAGCAGGATGGCCGTAGGTATCGTTGATCTGCTTAAAATGGTCGATATCAAAAATGATCAACCCCAATAGCGTCTCAGGTGCTATCGGCTCACTCCAAGTGAAGAAACCTCGGCGATTTTTCAGTTGAGTCAATGGATCAATTTGCGATTGGCGCTCAGCTTCAGCAAGAGAGATTTTATAGTCATGAATATTGCGAAAAGTAATGATATGCAGATCGTCACGACAGGACGGTTCGATTTGCGCTGAGACGGAAAACCAGCGCTGCACCCCATCAGCACACATGATCAAAGCGGACATCTGCGCGACATCTTCGCCTTGCGCCCGCGCTTCATCGACCGTCTTTTGCCATTGCGCAATGATCTCCTGTCGATAGTCAATTTGTGGGTAAGCCCTTTCAAACCAAGTCTCGATATTTGGGATCTGCGCCATGGTATACCCGAGCTCTTTCACAAAAGCTTTATTAAAATGCAGATGCTCACGCTCGCCTTGTCCGAGCACAGAAGATTTAGAAATAATGATCGGCAGCGGAATCACATCCAGTATGCGGCTGACATATCCTTGTAAATCTTGGTCCGACAACAACCTTGCTGAATCGGCACGATTCACCATAAATCCGTTCCTTTTTATACCGCTTTCTCTCTTTATATAGTTATAGATAAAACTCTCAGCAAATTTTCCATCAAATTGTATTAAAAGGTGATCCAGTTACTATTTTTAATATGCATTTACAGTATTATGTGCCTCGTAAGTCAGGACGGATTTCCAGCCAAAAACTCTGACGAATGGATTCTTAAATTACAGAAATGGCTATTAATTTAGTTTTTTACCAGAATAATTATCTAAGGATCCCCTTATGGCTACCCTATCTGAAGCGCCTAAAACAGCGACTCCGGCTACCCGCATTGAAGAAGATCTGTTAGGTCAACGTCACGTTCCTGCTGATGCTTACTACGGTATTCATACCCTTCGCGCTGTCGAAAACTTCAACATCTCTAACGTTACGATCTCTGACGTGCCTGAATTTGTACGCGGCATGATCATGACCAAAAAAGCGGCCACTCTGGCAAACAAAGAGCTGGGCGTGATTCCTAAAGATGTGGCGAACTACATCCTTCAAGCGTGTGATTTGATTCTTGAAACAGGTAAGTGCATGGATCAATTCCCGTCAGATGTATTCCAAGGTGGTGCGGGCACGTCAGTGAACATGAACACCAACGAAGTGATTGCTAACGTTGCACTCGAGCTGATGGGCAAACAAAAAGGTCAATACGAGTTCATCAACCCCAATGACCACGTAAACAAGAGCCAATCAACCAACTGTGCATACCCAACGGGTTTCCGCATCGCGGTTTACAACAGCATCCTGAAAGTGATTGATGCGATTGAATACCTAAAAGGCTCATTCGAACTTAAAGCGGCTGAGTACAAAAACATCCTGAAAATGGGTCGTACTCAGTTGCAAGACGCTGTACCTATGACCGTAGGTCAAGAATTCCACGCATGGGCTGTGACGCTGAATGAAGAGATCCGCGCGCTGCAATACACTTCAAAACTGCTTTTGGAAGTGAACTTGGGCGCAACCGCGATCGGTACTGGCCTGAACGCCGCTCCGGGTTACCAAGAGCTGGCCGTGAAATATCTGGCGCAAGTGACAGGTTTAGAAACCGTTCCAGCAGAAGATCTGATTGAAGCCACCTCTGACTGTGGTGCTTACGTGATGACTCACGGCGCGTTGAAACGTCTAGCGATGAAGCTCTCTAAGATCTGTAACGATCTACGTCTGCTCTCTTCTGGTCCACGTGCAGGTCTGAATGAAATCAACTTGCCTGAACTGCAAGCGGGTTCGTCCATCATGCCAGCGAAAGTAAACCCAGTAATCCCAGAAGTGGTGAACCAAGTTTGCTTTAAAGTATTCGGTAACGACAACACCATTACATTCGCCGCAGAAGCGGGTCAACTGCAGTTGAACGTCATGGAGCCTGTGATTGCTCAAGCGATGTTTGAGTCTATCTCTCTGCTGACTAACGCCTGTGTCAACCTACGCGACAAGTGCATTGATGGCATCACAGTCAACAAAGAAATCTGTGAAAACTTCGTGTTTAACTCTATCGGTATCGTGACTTACTTAAACCCATACATTGGCCACCATGAGGGTGACATTGTCGGTAAGATCTGTGCCGAAACCGGTAAGAGCGTACGCGAAGTGGTACTTGAGCGCGGCTTGCTAACTGAAGAGCAGCTCGATGACATCTTCTCGGTTGAGAACCTGATGCATCCTCAGTACAAAGCAAAACGTTACGAATAATCGTTCGGTTTAAGCCCCCTTTGTTGGGGGCTTTTCTCATCAAACTCAATGCGGTGAAAGCATTATTTGAACGCTCGTTATGGTGAGTGTTGAGATAATTTTTTCATCTTTAAATGAGGTAATCATTATGATTTGGGTCGAACTGGCTATTGTTCTCCTCTTCATCTTCATAGGCGCACGGATTGGCGGTATCGGCATTGGTTTGGCCGGTGGTGCTGGTGTGATCGCCTTGTCATTAATCCTTGGCGTACCGACTAAACAAGCCTTTATTCCGGTCGACGTCATCTTGATCATCATGTCGGTCATCACCGCAATTGCCGCAATGCAAGTGGCTGGCGGTATGGATTGGCTGGTCCAACTGGCCGAAAACTTCCTACGTAAACATCCGGAAAGAATCACCTTCTACGCTCCGATTGTCACTTTCCTGATGACACTGATGGCAGGTACAGGCCACACCGCATTTTCCACTTTGCCTGTGATTGCCGAAGTGGCAAAAGGTCAAGGCGTGCGTCCTTCACGCCCACTCTCGATTGCTGTTGTTGCCTCACAAATCGCGATCACCGCTTCACCGATTTCAGCGGCCGTCGTTGCCTTCGCGGCAATGCTGGTACCGTTTGGTGTGGATTACTTAACACTGCTGGCGATCTGTATCCCAACTACCTTCGCCGCCTGTATGGTCGGCGCGTTTGTGGCCAACTTTATGGGCAGCGAGCTGAAAGATGATCCGATTTATCAAGAGCGTCTGGCACAAGGTCTGATCAAGCTTGCGGGTACTCAGAAGCGTGAAATTCTGCCAACCGCGAAAACCGCGACTTACATCTTCCTCACCGCGATCATTCTGGTGGTGTGCTACGCGGCGGCGATTTCAAACTCGATTGGTCTAATCGAAAACCCAGCGCTTGGCCGTAACGAAGCGATCATGACCTTCATGCTCGCAGCTGCAGCCGGTATTGTGCTACTGACTAAGATTGACGCGGCACAAATTCCAGCCGCTTCAACCTTCCGCTCAGGTATGACAGCCTGTGTCTGTGTACTGGGTGTGGCTTGGCTTGGTTCAACGTTTGTCAACGCACACGTCGATGGCATCAAAGAAGTGGCTGGTACTCTGCTGGCTGACTACCCATGGATGCTGGCACTGGTGCTGTTCTTTGCTTCTATGCTGCTTTACTCACAAGGTGCAACCACAGTTGCGCTGATGCCTGCCGCACTGGCGATTGGTGTGGCGCCTCTGACCGCAGTAGCTTCTTTTGCTGCGGTGAGCGCCCTGTTCGTACTGCCAACCTACCCAACCTTGTTGGCCGCAGTAGAAATGGATGACACAGGTTCAACGCGTATTGGTAGCTATGTATTTAACCACCCATTCTTTATTCCAGGTGTGGTCACCATCGCCAGCGCCGTTGCCTTTGGCTTCCTATTTGGCAGTCTGTTTATCTAAGAATAAAGTGCAAAATCATGGGAGCTGCGGCTCCCTTTTTTGTCGCTGCCAATCGCCATTCTCCTGATTAGAGGAGCTTTATTTCTCCTGAAAATCATCTTCTTGAGAAATGCGATCCGTTTCAAACCCTACCTTGTCATCACCATCAGGCACAGCGAGGCTAACTGGCGCGCTCAGTAAGGCTTTGCTCTGTATAGCACGTCATCTCACCCTACAATCCGTGCTCTAAATCACAGCTCCTCCTCCCACCATTCGTGATGTTCTGCCCTGCTTGAGGATTTTTCTTCATCGAAAAGATCTTTATTGAGTTGTCTCACACTCCGTAGCCCAGCATTTTCCTTAGCCTATTCATAGTGTTGAACAACAACCTCTATAATTCTAAGGAACGAGAACGTGAATAATCCTACTTTCAATCTCTCACGCGTGAATCGCGTGCTGCTGCCGATGTTGGCCAGTACCGTGCTGCTCGGCTGCAATGAGTCAAACACTAATCCAGATAACAACACCCAAGGCCCAGTCACCCCTCAACAGTTGGTGAAAGTCTATTACCAAGTGACCACCGCCCAGCGCAGTGGTGACAGCTCGCCTTACAGCAAAGCTTCTCTTTATGTTTGGAACAATGAGCAGTGCGCGGCCTATGCGGGCAATCACCCCGACGCGAACGATTGGGCTAAGGGTCTATTGCCCACCGGGATTGATGATGAGTTAGGCGCCTATTGGGAGTTGCCCTATCACGCGAATGAATCCACTCAGTGCATTAACTTTATTCCACGGATTGATGGGCAAAAACCACTGGGCGATTACGATGCCAAAGTCGATTTAACTCAGTTAGGTGCCGGTAATGCGGTTTACACCCAGCAAGGCGTTGCGGCAGTCTATCCAGAGTTAATCCCCCGCAATGCACTGCCGACCAATACCGCGCGCCTGTATCTCAATACGCAAGATGGCGATGGAAGCTTCTTCACCCTGCATGTGTGGAATGAAGGTGAATGCCAAAACTATGCGGCCAGCAATTCAGCTTGGCCGGGCATCGCGCCGAGCGGATACAGTAAAACCTATGGCCCTTATTGGGATTTACCGATTAATGGCCGCGATAACTGCATCAATGTTATCCCCAACAATAAAACCAACGGCGACTATCAAACCGCCAATTTGAAACTAGATTTCACCAAAACGGGAGCGATTGGCCCTATCGGCTTTGTGTTCAAAGGCACCGACAAAATTTACTACCAGCCTTTGGCAAAACGGCCACAAAATCAGGTTGAACTGAGTGGTGCAAGCGCGATTTTTGCGGATGCGTCGACCTTACTGGTGGGCAATCTGGAAGCGACATCAGCCACTCTGTATTACTCCCGACAAGGTCAACTCCGTTTTGACAGTGCCAGTAAAACCGTACTCAATGCCGACCATACGATTACCTCTCAGCGCCCAAGCGGCACCGAATGGCAAGCGCAAAAACCGCATTTAACCTCAGACTTTCGTGGCTTTGAGTTTGATTTCCAAGCCGCAGGGTTAGATCTCAAAACTTTATTGCAAGGCCAACTGTTACTGGTCGCCAGTGATGCCACAGGCGTCCTTTTAGCAACCGAAGTGCAGCCCGCCAGTGCCTTGGATGCGCTGTATGCGGATAGCGCGAGCACTTTGCAATATGGCGCACTGATCAATCCTGATGGCAGCACCACTTTCCGCTTATGGGCTCCGACAGCGCAAGCGGTATCGATGATCCCTTACGGGACGGATAAACAAGCCAAAACACCGATTGCGATGAGCTTTGATACCCAGTCAGGCAGTTGGAGTGCCGTCAATACGGCACTGGCGCATGGCGATTACTATCGCTATCAAATCACCGTCTATCACCCTGCGACTGACCAGATTGAAACCTATCAAGTGACAGACCCTTACTCGCACAGTTTGGCCATCAATTCACTCTACAGTCAGGTAGTGGATCTCAATCATGCCGATCTCAAACCTGAGGGCTGGGATACGTTAGCTGCGCCACATCCACAACACGAGCGTGCCGATTTTATTTTGTATGAAGCTCACGTCCGTGATTTTTCTGCCCACGACACCACCGTCACTTCGGCGCACCGCGGTAAATTTGCCGCCTTTAGCGAGCAAGAGAGTCAGCCCGTACAACATTTAAAACAGCTAGCCCGTTCTGGTGTGACCCATCTGCATTTGCTGCCCGTGTTTGATATTGCCACCATCAATGAAGATCCAGAGCAAGTGGTCAATTTGGATCAGCCATTTAGCCGTTTGTGTGACCTCAAACCCGCGCTCAAAAACGACAGTGACTTAGCGGCTTACTGCACTGGTGATGACACACTGCAAAGCGTCTTTACCATGTTAAAAGCCAGAGACTCGAAAGAGCAGCCTCTCGTGCAGCGTTTGAATGGTTTTCTGCGTGATGTGGATAGCTTCAACTGGGGCTATGATCCGTTCCACTACACCGTGCCTGAAGGCTCGTATGCCACTCAACCTGACGGCGTTACCCGCATCAAAGAATTTCGTGAGATGGTGCAAGCGGTCAAACAAGAGATTGGGATGAATGTGGTGATGGATGTGGTTTACAACCACACCAACGAAGCGGGGGTTTCGGATAAATCGGTACTGGATCGCATCGTCCCTTGGTACTACCAACGCTTGAATGAGTGGAGTGGTCAGGTCGAGAATTCTACTTGCTGCTCGAATACCGCACCGGAAAATCGCATGTTTGCTAAGTTGATTGATGATTCGATTCGTACTTGGGTTAAAGAGTACAAAATCGATGCCTTCCGCTGGGATTTGATGGGACATCACCCGCTGGCGCAAATTGAGCAAACCTTAACGGCGGCCAAGCAAATCAATCCTGATGTTTACTTCTACGGCGAAGGTTGGAACTTTGGCGAAGTGGCGAATGATCGCCAGTTCAAACAGGCAACCCAACCCAATTTGGCCGGAACGGGCATTGGCTCGTTTTCAGATCGTCTGCGTGATGCCGTGCGCGGTGGCGGCCCATTTGATGGCGAAGCGAGCCTACGCGCTAACCAAGGCTGGGGTAACGGTATTTATGTGCAAAAAAATGATCTGAGCAACAACACGCGAGCTCAAGCACTGCACTTGGCAGATTTAACTCGCCTTGGTATGGCTGGGAATTTAAAAGCCTTCACCTTTATTGACCAAACAGGCAACACCATCAAGGGCTCAGAACTCGACTACAACGGGCAAGCGGCAGGTTATGCCAATGATGCTTGGGAGATCCAAAACTATGTTTCTAAGCACGATAACCAAACCTTGTGGGATAACCAGCAGTACAAAATTGACTATGCGCTACCACTCCGCACTCGAGTGCGCATGCAAGCGGTCAGCTTAGCGACGGCGGTATTAGGCCAAGGTGTGCCTTTTGTGCACATGGGAAGCGAGTTACTGCGTTCTAAATCCATGCAGCGTGACTCTTACGACTCTGGTGACTGGTATAACCGCGTTGATTTTGGCAAAACCAGCAATAACTGGAATGTGGGCCTGCCACGTCAAGACAAGGACGGCAGCAACTGGTCGATCATTGAAACCGTGATTGCGCAAGCCGGAGCCAATGCCGAGCCACAAGCCGTCGACATTGCCACCATGAATGATTATTTCAATGAATTGGTGCAACTGCGTCGCTCGTCATCCCTACTCACGTTAGGCAAAGGCAGTGAGATCATCAAACGCGTCCATTTCCACAACACAGGCAGTGAGCAAATTCCGGGCGTCATAGTGATGAGCATTGATAACCAAGGCGACCTACATGATGCTTCCCTCGATGCTGCGCGATCAGGCTTGGTGGTGGTACTCAACGCCAGCCCAACACCGCTCACCGAGTTTGCCCACTTTGATGCCACCGATTATCAGTTGCATGCCATTCAAGCGGATCTGGGCAATCGTTCCATCGCTTATAACGGCGCAGCCGCGAGCGTAGTTAACCAGCGACTGAGCGTTCCTGCATGGTCAGTCGCCGTATTTGAAAAACGACATCCTTAAGGAAGGGGAAAGCTTTCGCATCCTCGAATCAACAACACCTAATGACAAGGGAAGCCACTGGCTTCCCTTGTTGATGTTCATCTTATTGAAACTTATTGCGCCCTTCTCGGGTCTGATTGGGTTACTATCACCGGTAAATGATTAATCACGATTTGACTCATGCGCACACTGATACTCTGTTTTTCACTGCTGTTTGCCCTGCTTACCCAACCCGCTTGGGCACTCTTTGGTAATAACGCTGGCAATAACGCTGGCACTGCAAGCTTTGCTCCGACACAAAACCGTTTTGTTCCGGTCGATGAAGCGTTTCCGTTTAATGCGTTCCAGCAAGGCTCAACCTTGTTTATCGATTGGCAAGTCAAAGAGGGGTATTACCTCTATCAAGACAGGATCAGCATCAGTGGTGAACATCTTGAGATCGGTGAGTACTCACTGACCGAAGGTGAGCCTTATCACGATGAGTTTTTTGGTGATGTGAAAATCTACACAACACCTTTATCTGTTCCGCTGCCTTTGGTGGCTTATCAAAGCGGAGCCAAAGTCATCGTGCAGTATCAAGGCTGCGCCAAAGCAGGATTCTGCTATCCACCAGAAACACGAGTGATCGACATTACGCCATTTAACGCAGAATCAAACCGCGTTATCGAGCCTAAGACCAACACATCAACGCAAACAACACTGCCACAAACCGATAACGCCCCCACGTCTGCACAAGATTCACTGGCCAACAAACTGGCGCAAAATTGGTGGACGCCACTGCTGTTTTTAGCGCTTGGGGTTGGTCTGGCTTTCACCCCTTGCGTGCTGCCCATGTATCCGATTTTAACCAGTATCGTACTTGGCGGTGCCCAGCTCACCCAACGCCGCGCGTTACTGCTCAGCGTGATTTACGTGCAAGGCATGGCGCTCACTTACACCTTGCTTGGGTTAGTGGTCGCTTCGGCTGGATTGCAATTTCAAGCCGCACTACAACACCCTTATGTGCTGATGGGTTTAAGCGTGCTGTTTGTGGCGCTCGCCCTTTCTATGTTTGGTTTGTACAGCCTGCAGTTACCAAGCGGGGTGCAAACTTGGCTGAATTCATTGAGTAACGCTCAGCAAGGCGGCAGTCTACCCGGTGTGTTTGCCATGGGCGCCATCTCAGGCTTGGTCTGCTCACCCTGCACGACTGCGCCACTTTCTGGCGCCCTGCTTTATGTGGCACAAAGTGGCGATCTGCTCACCGGCGCGGTCGCCCTTTACGCGCTCGCTATCGGCATGGGTATTCCGCTGATTTTGGTGGCCGTATTTGGCAATAAATTGCTGCCTAAAGCGGGCAACTGGATGGAGCGAGTGAAAACCCTGTTCGGTTTTGTACTGCTCGCGGCACCGATTTTCCTGCTTGAACGCATTGTGCCTGAGTTTTGGTCCAGCGTGCTGTGGTCGGCTCTCGGTTTAGCGGCGTTTGGCTGGCTATACCATGTCAAAAACAGTCTGCCGTTTGGTGGTTGGAAACAGAGCTTAATTGGGATAGTCGCGATTTTAGGACTGCTGGCTTCTGCGCAGCCCCTGCTTAATCACTGGTTGGCACCGACTCAAACCGCTCAGCAGGTCAAACAGATCCAATTTACTCGCATCGCTAACCTGAGCGAGCTGCAAGGCGCACTGGCAGGGGCTAAAGCACAAGGCAAACCTGTGATGCTCGATTTCTACGCGGATTGGTGCGTGGCCTGTAAAGAGTTTGAGAAATACACCTTTCACGCCAAGCAAGTGGAAACCAAGCTCAGCGGCTTTGTACTGCTGCAAGCCGATGTCACTAAAAATCAGCCGCAGGATATTGAGTTACTCAAGGCGCTGAATGTGCTCGGTTTGCCAACCATTGAGTTTTGGAATGCGCAAGGCGAGCCGGTACCGAATGCTCGTATTACCGGTTTTATGGCCGAGCAACCGTTTCTCGACCATCTCACACAACAAGGTTTATAAGTTGTCGCCCCATTCGCACTGCGATGGGGCGACGCCTCCGAAATCGTGTTCGCTATTCAAACTCATGCATTTAAAAAGGGATACAGTTCAGACTTTTAACGGGTAAAGATTGTTCACTGCGCTAAACAGAACAATAATTCCTATAACTGTTTGGTAAACCTGTTGTGACGTCATGGACTCGACCTACACCATCATCATTGCTGATGACCATCCCCTGTTTCGTAATGCGCTGTTTCAATCGGTGCACATGGCGATCAGCGGTGCGAATTTGCTGGAAGCGGACTCGCTGGATGCTTTGCTCACCCTACTCAATAAAGAATCAGAGCCCGATCTGCTGCTGCTGGATCTGAAAATGCCCGGTGCCAATGGCATGTCCGGTTTGATTCACTTGCGTTCCGAATACCCAGATTTACCGATAGTAGTCATTTCCGCTAGTGAAGAACCCAGCGTGGTATCGCAGGTGAAAAGTCACGGCGCGTTTGGCTTTATTCCAAAATCGAGCGATATGCGCAGCCTGATTGCCGCGCTCAATCAAGTGCTCAACGGCGAGCCTTATTTCCCCGCACATTTACTGGTTGATGGCTTTGTCGGTAATGACCTAGCGGAAAAAGTCGCCGCGCTGACTCCGCAGCAATACAAGGTACTTGGCATGCTGTCTGATGGTCTGCTCAACAAGCAGATTGCTTATGAATTGAATGTGTCGGAAGCCACCATAAAAGCGCATATGACGGCCATTTTCCGCAAACTTGGGGTGAAAAACCGCACTCAAGCAGTGATCTTGCTAAAAGAAATGAGCGAGTGATCTACTCGCTCATTTCTGCTTACTCGCGCTATACCCAAACGCCTTGGCATTACTGGTCGGCGGCGTTGAACAGCACCGCAATATCAAGGCGCAAACGATCGTTACTCCGCGCCTTCTTGTAGCTCTTCTTCGGGCGGTAAGCGCAGACCGATTTTGGTCACTTTCCAGTCCACCACATCGGCGACTACCCATTGCAAACCATGCCATTCGAAGTAATCGCCGAGCACTGGCGTTTCGCCCAAATGTTCTAACACCAGATCTTTAAGCTTAGCGTCAGCCTCAAGCTCACCTAAGTCCAGACCATATAACAAAGCCACATCTTGCAATTTCGCTTCAATATCGAGGAAGAAGTCCCCAAAGAAGCGCGCAAGAGAAGCTTTTTCTGGTGCTTCGCTGAATAGACGACTGAGCGATTCCAGATCGCGCTCCTGCGCCATCACACACAAGGTATCGCCTTCGCATAATTCGGTACTCCCCGATGGGTGCAGCAGTTGATTATCGCGAAACACCGCCGCAATCCGGGTACCTTCAGGCATAAAGAGATTGCGCAGCGGCTCACCGATACACCATTTGTCGGCTTTGAGTTTATAGATAAACAGCTCCCACTCGCTGGTCGGATAAATTTCCACGCCCGTGCGCGAAATCGGCTCCGGTTTTGGGGGCAGTTCCACTTTAGCCAGCGACATGGCTTTGGTCAGCGTTCCGCCCTGCACCACCAGCGACACCATAACCACGAAAAACGCGAGGTTGAAGTAAAGCTGGGCGTTGGGCAAACCCGCCATCATTGGGAAGACCGCAAGGATGATAGGCACGGCGCCACGTAGCCCAACCCAAGAGACAAACCATTTCTCACGTGCGGTAAAACTTTTAAACGGCGCAAGGCCAATCCATACCGCAATGGGGCGCGCAAAGAGGATCATCCCCACCGCCAACGCTAAACCGGGAAGTGCAATCTCCATCAATTCCGATGGTGTGACTAACAAACCGAGCACTAAGAACATGCCAATTTGCGCCAGCCACGTCATGCCATCAAGCACGTTAAGGATCGCGTGACGACTGCGCGTAGGACGATTGCCGAGCAATAACCCCGTCAAATAAATCGACAAAATTCCGCTGCCACCCAACGCGTTAGACAAGGCGAAAATCATCAAACCGCCACTCACCGCCAGAATCGAGTACAAACCTTCCGGTAATTGGTTGCGATTGATTAGCCACCATAAAATCCAGCCACCCGCCAAGCCAAGCAGCGCTCCGACACCAAACTGCTGGATAAAACTGAGCAATAAAAACCCTGCGCTTAAATTGGTTTCGGCGCTGCCAAGCACTGCGATCAAGGTAACGGTCAAAAACACCGCCATCGGGTCGTTGGTTCCCGACTCAATTTCCAAAGTTGCACCAACCCGTTCATTGAGGCTGCGCCCTTTGAGCAGAGAAAATACCGCCGCCGCATCCGTCGAACCTACAATCGCACCAACCAAGACACCTTGCAGTAGGCTCAGATTGAATAGCCACATCGCGAGCAAACCAGTAAGCAAGGTGGTCACAGCAACACCTAAGGTCGCGAGAGAGACCGAGGGCCAGAATGCGACGCGAAAACTCGCCACTCGAGTGCGCATCCCGCCATCGAGCAAGATAATCGCCAGAGCGAGGTTACTGACTAAATAGGCTACGGGATAATTATCAAAGGCAATCTGTCCAATGCCATCTTCTCCCGCCAACATACCAACCGCGAGAAACACCAATAAAATCGGGATCCCCAATTTCGAAGAGACAGGGCTAAGTAATACGCTGATGCCTATCAATAAGGCACCTATCATAAAAAAACTGTTAATCGTAACGGCGTCCACTCTACCTCCCAGTCTGCGATTAACGACTTGATGTCGTTAACGGATTGCCCTGTTTATCAATAAGTTTGCCCGCCTATTGTGCACGAATTCATGACATCACTAAGAAAAGTTTATGTAAACAAATCACGCTTTAGCGAGCTTTGCTCGACAAAAAAACCATTACGCCACTCGTCGTCGTTATACTTTTGGCTACATTAACATCAGATTAACATCTCATTTTTATAGCTGCCGTCGAATAACCCTTCGCTTTAACGCTGTTTTTTGGCCTAAATCCCCCGACTAAAGTTGCACAGATCCCTTGCTATTAGGCTGCTAACCTAAGATGCGTAACATTGTGTTAACACCTCTAACGGGATAACGAAAAGGAAGGAGAAGGCCATGGCGTTCAAATCATCTGAACATGCTCAAGCCTACTGGAAGGAAAACTTGGGGATCATGGGCTCACTGCTTGCAGTGTGGTTTTTAGTCTCATTCGGCGCCGGCATTTTGTTTGTCGATGCACTGAATACGATTGAATTTGCTGGGTTCAAACTCGGCTTTTGGTTCGCGCAACAAGGTTCGATCTACACCTTTGTTGCCCTGATCTTTGTCTATGTTGCGCGCATGAATGCGCTCGACAAGAAATATAACGTACAAGAAGACTAAGGGGCTGAGCATGGATATTCAAACCTGGACGTTTATTCTGGTCGGCATCACTTTTGCGCTCTATATCGGTATTGCGATTTGGGCCCGTGCGGGATCGACCAGTGAGTTCTATGTTGCGGGCGGTGGTGTACACCCTGTCGCCAACGGCATGGCTACCGCTGCCGACTGGATGTCAGCGGCTTCCTTCATCTCAATGGCAGGCATCATCTCTTTTATCGGCTATGACGGCACCGTTTACCTGATGGGTTGGACGGGCGGTTATGTGCTGCTTGCACTTTGCCTTGCTCCTTACCTACGTAAATTCGGTAAATTTACCGTGCCGGATTTTATCGGAGACCGTTACTACTCCAGAACCGCGCGTATGGTTGCCGTATTCTGTGCCATCTTTATTTCGTTCACTTATGTGGCGGGACAAATGCGCGGTGTCGGCGTGGTGTTTGCGCGCTTCCTTGAAGTTGACATCAACGTCGGTATCGTGATCGGTATGGCGATCGTGTTCTTCTACGCGGTAATGGGCGGCATGAAGGGCATCACCTATACCCAAGTAGCACAATACTGTGTACTGATCTTCGCCTTCTTGGTGCCTGCGATCTTTACTTCACTGATGATGACAGGGAACCCCATTCCACAAATTGGTTTTGGTTCAACCCTGACAGGAACCGATGACTATCTCCTCAATAAGTTAGATGGCCTCGCCGTGGAACTGGGCTTTACCGCCTATACGGATGGCTCAAAGAGTATGGTTGACGTCTTCTTTATCTGCGCAGCATTGATGGTGGGTACAGCAGGTCTACCTCACGTTATTATTCGCTTCTTCACTGTACCTAAAGTGTCAGATGCACGTGTCTCTGCTGGTTGGGCGTTAGTGTTTATCGCATTCTTGTACACCACTGCACCCGCGGTAGCAGCCTTTGCTCGCGTCAACATGATTGACACCATCAACGGTCCAGACATGCAAGGTGTGACGGCTGCTGAAGCACCGACTTGGTATCGCAACTGGGAAAGCACGGGCCTTGTCAAATGGGAAGATAAAAACGGCGATGGTCGTATGTTCTACTCAGGCGACGCGCGTAACGAGATGACCATCAACAACGACATCATCGTTCTGGCTTCACCTGAAATCGCCAAACTGCCGAACTGGGTTGTGGCTCTACTGGCAGCGGGTGGCCTTGCCGCCGCACTCTCTACCGCAGCGGGTCTGCTACTGGTTATCTCAACCGCGATTTCTCATGACTTGTTGAAGAAAGGGTTTAAACCCGATATGACCGATAAGCAGGAGTTGCTCGCCGCGCGGATTGCCGCCGCACTCGCCATCGTTGGCGCGGGTTATCTGGGCATCAATCCTCCGGGATTCGTCGCTCAGGTGGTGGCCTTCGCCTTCGGTCTGGCTGCAGCCTCCTTCTTCCCAGCGATCATCCTTGGCATCTTCTATAAGAAGATGAACAAAGAAGGGGCGATCATAGGTATGTTGGCAGGGATCACCTTTACTGCAGCTTACATCATCTACTTCAAGTTCATTAACCCAGCCGCGAGCGTTCCAGCCAACTGGTGGTTCGGTATCAGCCCAGAGGGCATTGGTACACTCGGTATGTGCTTGAACTTTGTGGTGGCGATTGTGGTTAACAAATTCACCGCTGAAGTACCACAAGATGTGCAGGATATGGTGGAATCTATCCGCTATCCAAAAGGTGCAGGCGCGGCACACAGCCACTAAGTTAATACTGACTACTCAATCCTAAATGTGAAAAGCCCGAGACTTCTCTCGGGCTTTGTTTTTCCTCGCCGCGGCGACCGTGTCGCGCTTGGTTTAATTAAGCTTTGGCACTCGCCATCGCAAAATTGGGGTTCACCGCAGTCAGCTTTTTGATCAGGTAGTTAAGCAAGACGCCGTACATAGGCACAAACAAACCTAAGCTAATGATGAGCTTGAAGGTGTAATCGACTAAAGCGATTTCCGTCCAATGCTCAGCCATAAACGGATCGCTGCTCTGGTAGAAAGCAATCGAGAAGAAAGCGATGGTATCGAGTGCATTACCAAACAGCGTCGAACAGGTTGGTGCCACCCACCACTGCTTCATTTGACGTAGGCGGTTGAACACATGCACATCCATGATCTGGCCAAGCAGATATGCCATAAAACTGGCGATCGCAATCCGCGCGACAAACAGATTGAATTCACTCAGCGGCGCTAAACCTTGGTATTGGCCTTCAAAAAACACCACCGAAAGCAAGTAAGAGACCGCCAATGCAGGAAGCATCACCAGAAAAATGATCTTACGCGCCAATCCTGCACCAAAAATACGTACGGTGAGATCGGTCGCTAAAAAGATAAACGGAAAAGTGAATGCGCCCCACGTAGTGTGGAAACCGAAAATGGTAAACGGGATTTGCACCAGATAATTGCTCGACGCAATGATCACGAGGTGAAACAAAACAAGATAGCCAAGGGCTTTGCGCTGCTGCGCAGGGGTAAAGTGATTCATACTGTACCTTTTTAGTTTGGTTTGGGGGCGAGGGAACCCAAATTGGAAGCACGCTTCCGGCTCAAATTTTACATGGTTGACCAACAGCCAACTCACAAGGGCGGCGATTATATCCCAAACGTTATCCGGCGCAAGGGTATTTTTTGAGCAAACGATGGCGTCATCATTCCGAAATGATCATCCTTTTTGCGCGGAGAGTTTAACCGACAAGCCATCGCAACGCTTGAGAAGATCTTGCAGATCGTGCTACTCTTCGCCTCCATTTTTCTGGCTGAAAAATCATCCATTCTGGATCCAGTCAGTGCTATCTTTAAATCATTGCCGGTTAAGGCAAAGACATAATCCCAACCTAAGTGGAACCGAATCGATGGGCAAAGGTACTCTTTATATCGTTTCTGCACCCAGTGGCGCAGGTAAATCAAGCTTAATTGCCGCCCTACTGGAGCAAAACCCAACCTATGCAATGAAAGTCTCGGTCTCACATACCACACGTGGTATGCGCCCCGGCGAACAAGATGGCGTTCATTACCATTTTGTCGAGAAAGAACATTTCATTGAGCTTATCGGCAAAGGGGAATTCCTCGAATACGCAGAAGTGTTTGGCAACTATTACGGCACTTCTCGGGTGTGGATTGAAAACACACTCAACAAAGGGATTGATGTGTTTCTCGATATCGACTGGCAAGGCGCGCGTCAAATCCGCAGCCAAATGCCAGAAGCGAAAAGCATCTTTATCCTGCCGCCTTCGAAAGAAGAGCTGGAACGCCGCTTAAACACGCGCGGTCAAGACAGCGAAGCGGTGATCGCTAAACGCATGGGTGAGGCTAAATCTGAGATTTCGCATTACAGCGAATATGATTACGTCATCATTAATGATGATTTTGATGTCGCGCTAATGGATTTCAAAGCCATCATTCGTGCAGAAAGATTGAAGCAAGACAAGCAAGCTGCTAAATATAGCGCTATGTTGTCTGCTCTGTTGGCTGAATAAACAGCCAGCTTGGGTTATCAGTCTATCCCGTTGCTAGAATCTCAACCGGTTAGCCTGTATACTTTCTCGTCATTCAACTTATCAGTTAACTAAATTTTGGAGTTCTCATGGCACGCGTAACAGTTCAAGACGCTGTTGAAAAAATTGGCAACCGTTTCGACTTAGTTCTGGTTGCGGCTCGCCGCGCTCGTCAAATGCAATCTGGCGGTAAAGATGCATTGGTGCCGGAAGAGAACGATAAGCCAACGGTTATCGCTCTGCGCGAAATCGAAGAAGGGCTGATCACGAAAGATGTGCTGGATGCGCGTGAGCGTCAAGAGCAGCAAGAACAAGAAGCGGCAGAGCTGGCTGCAGTTAGCAGCATCATGCACAACCGTTAATCGTAGCGATTTAACCCGCCGGGCCTGAAATTTGTATCTATTCGATAGTCTAAAAGACGTTGCCCAAGAATACCTCACAGAGCCTCAAATTGAGGCTCTGCGCCAATCTTATGTGGTAGCCAGAGATGCCCATGAAGGGCAAACCCGCTCAAGCGGCGAACCTTATATCATTCACCCTGTTGCCGTCGCGCGAATTCTCGCCGAGATGCGTCTCGACCTAGAAACGCTACAAGCGGCACTGCTGCATGATGTGATTGAAGATTGTGATGTCACCAAAGAAGACTTAGATGCCCATTTTGGCAGCTCAGTCGCCGAATTGGTGGACGGGGTTTCTAAGCTCGATAAGCTCAAATTTCGCGACCGCAAAGAGGCGCAGGCGGAAAACTTTCGCAAAATGGTGCTGGCCATGGTGCAGGATATTCGGGTTATCCTGATCAAACTGGCCGACCGCACGCACAACATGCGCACCCTCGGTGCACTACGTCCGGATAAAAAACGCCGCATTGCCCGTGAAACCTTAGAAATTTATGCTCCCCTCGCCCATCGTTTGGGTATCCATAACATCAAAACCGAGCTCGAAGAGTTAGGCTTTGAAGCGCTCTACCCGAATCGTTATCGCGTCCTTAAAGAGGTGGTGAAAGCCGCGCGCGGTAACCGCAAAGAGATGATCCAACGCATCCACAGTGAAATCGAAGGCCGCTTACAAGAAGTGGGGCTGCCGGCTCGCGTGGTGGGTCGTGAGAAAAAT
Organism: Vibrio cholerae; assembly: GCF_008369605.1. Lineage (NCBI taxonomy): Bacteria > Pseudomonadati > Pseudomonadota > Gammaproteobacteria > Vibrionales > Vibrionaceae > Vibrio > Vibrio cholerae. Next base: position 154,483 of record NZ_CP043554.1, on the reverse strand, counting down.
CTGTTCTCCATCTACAACAAGATGAAAACCAAAGAGCAGCGCTTTCACACCATTATGGATATTTACGCGTTTCGGATTGTGGTGGATACCGCAGATACCTGCTATCGCGTGTTGGGTCAGGTGCATAGCTTGTACAAGCCGCGCCCAGCGCGGATGAAAGATTACATTGCCGTCCCGAAAGCCAACGGCTATCAATCGCTGCACACTTCCATGGTTGGCCCCCACGGCGTTCCGGTAGAAGTGCAGATCCGTACCGAAGATATGGATCAGATGGCGGATAAAGGGGTGGCAGCCCATTGGTCGTATAAGGCCAATAGTGAGCGTGGCGGCACTACCGCGCAGATTAAAGCGCAGCGCTGGATGCAAAGCCTACTTGAGTTACAACAAAGCGCCGGTAACTCCTTTGAATTTATCGAAAACGTCAAATCCGATCTGTTCCCAGATGAGATTTACGTTTTTACGCCAAAAGGTCGTATCGTTGAGCTGCCAATGGGCGCAACCGCCGTCGATTTTGCTTACGCGGTACATACCGACATCGGTAATACCTGCGTCGGCGCGCGAGTCGATCGCACGCCATACCCGCTCAGCCAATCGCTGAAAAGTGGCCAGACGGTGGAGATCATCAGCGCACCGGGCGCTCGTCCGAATGCGGCATGGCTCAACTATGTGGTGACTTCGCGCGCACGCACCAAAATTCGCCAAGTGCTGAAAACGATGCGTCGCGAAGACTCGATTACTCTCGGTCGTCGCCTACTTAACCATGCGCTTGGCGAACACTCAGTTAACGAAATTGCCCCAGAGAACATCAGCAAAGTCTTGAGCGATCTAAAAATCGCCTCGATGGATGATTTGCTGGCCGCGATTGGTTTGGGTGAGTTGATGAGTATCGTGATTGCACGCCGCCTACTTGGCAATGCTGATGAACTGACCGAGCCTAGCAAATCCGGCGGCAATAAAAATAAACTGCCGATCCGCGGCGCAGAAGGCATTCTGCTCACCTTTGCCAACTGTTGTCACCCCATTCCTGACGATCACATCATCGCTCACGTTTCACCGGGACGTGGCTTAGTGGTACACCGTGAAACCTGTCCAAACGTACGCGGCTATCAAAAAGAGCCAGACAAGTACATGGCGGTGGAATGGACCAAAGATTACGATCAAGAGTTCATTACTGAGCTGAAAGTGGATATGCAAAACCGCCAAGGTGCACTGGCAGAACTGACCAATGTGATCTCCAAAACGGGCTCGAATATTCATGGCCTGTCAACGGAAGAGCGCGATGGTCGCTTGTACACGGTCACGGTTCTGCTCACCACCAAAGATCGGGTGCATTTAGCTGGCATCATGCGCAAAATCCGCACCATGCCTCACGCGCTTAAAGTGCGCCGCCGCAAGAACTGATCAACACAAGAGAGGGGGAAACCTGCGTTTCACCCCTATCTTGGGCAATTTTTCCTGTACAAAAACACAGCTCGATGTTTGAATAGCCATTAAGTCAAATGGTTAGATCAAACGCGCATGTCACAACTCCTCTCAGCCGTTCCTCTTTGTGAACTCTCCGGTGTCGGGGCCAAAGTCGCCGAAAAACTGGAGAAAGTCGGTTTGCACACGGTGCAGGATCTGCTGTTTCATCTTCCGCTGCGTTATGAAGATCGCACTCGCGTTTATCCGATAGTGCAACTGCACCACGGTTTATGGGCCGCGGTACAAGGCAAAGTGATGGCAGTGGATACCCTGTTTGGCAAACGCAAAATGCTCACCGTGAGAATCAGTGATGGCAACGGTACACTGACACTGCGTTTTTTTAACTTCACCGCGGCGATGAAAAACAACTTTGCGGAAGGCAAATTTGTGCATGCCTATGGGGAAATCAAACGCGGTAATCAAGGCTTAGAGATCATCCATCCTGACTACAAATTCTTTGCCCCTGCACAAACGCCAGATGTTGAGCCAAACCTGACTCCGGTTTACCCAACCACTGAAGGACTGCGCCAACTCACCCTACGTAATTTGACTGACCAAGCGTTGGTGCTGCTTGAGAAATCTGCGGTGCAGGAGTTACTGCCATCCGGACTTTACGATCAGCAGATGACCTTAGCCCAAGCGCTGAAAATCATTCATCGCCCATCGGCGGATATCGATTTGCGCCTGTTTGAACAAGGGCGACATCCGGCGCAAATTCGGCTGATCATGGAAGAACTGCTGGCACAGAATCTCTCTATGCTCGCGATTCGCAGCCAAGGCCAGCAAGATGTGGCCTTGCCACTGACCCCCGTCCACCAACTCAAACAACAACTCTTGGCACAGCTTCCCTTTTCACCGACTAAGGCGCAGCAGCGTGTGGTCGCCGAAATTGAAGCGGATTTAGAAAAACCACATCCAATGATGCGCTTAGTGCAAGGCGATGTGGGCTCAGGCAAAACCTTAGTCGCAGCACTTGCGGCAGTGCGGGCTATTGAGCATGGTTATCAAGTGGCCTTGATGGCTCCTACCGAGCTGTTGGCCGAGCAGCACTCGCTCAATTTTGCGCAGTGGCTGGAACCGATGGGCATTCAAGTAGGATGGCTCGCGGGTAAGCTTAAAGGCAAAGCGCGGGAAACGGAGCTGGCACGCATCGCCAGTGGCGAAGTGAAAATGGTGGTCGGCACCCATGCACTGTTTCAAGAGCAAGTGTCGTTTGACCATCTTGCCTTGGTGATTATTGATGAGCAGCATCGCTTCGGGGTGCATCAGCGCTTAGAGCTACGCGAGAAAGGCGCAAAACAAGGCGCGTATCCGCATCAGCTCATCATGACTGCTACTCCGATCCCGCGTACTTTGGCGATGACGGCTTATGCCGATTTGGAAACCTCAGTGATTGATGAGTTACCCCCCGGGCGTACTCCGATTCAAACCGTAGCGATTCCGGATACCAAACGCGATGAGATTGTCGAGCGCATTCGCCACGCCTGCCTCAACGAAGGCAAGCAAGCGTATTGGGTGTGTACTTTGATTGATGAATCCGAAGTGCTGGAAGCGCAAGCGGCCGCAGAAACGGCCGAGGAACTGCAACGTAAACTGCCCGAAGTCAAAATCGGCTTAGTGCATGGCCGGATGAAACCGGCTGAGAAGCAAGCGGTAATGCAAGCGTTTAAAAACAATGAGCTGCATCTGCTCGTCGCCACCACAGTGATTGAAGTGGGCGTGGATGTGCCTAATGCCAGCTTGATGATCATTGAAAACCCCGAACGTTTGGGGCTAGCTCAACTTCACCAGCTACGCGGCCGTGTTGGGCGTGGTACCGTAGCCAGCCATTGTGTGCTGCTGTTTCATGCACCACTCTCCAAAACCGCGCAAAAGCGTTTGGGCGTTTTGCGTGAAAGCAACGATGGATTTGTCATCGCGCAGCGCGACTTGGAAATTCGCGGCCCCGGAGAGCTACTGGGTACCAAACAAACCGGCTTGGCCGATTTCAAAATTGCCGATCTGGTACGCGATCAGCAACTGGTTCCGCAAGTACAACGCATCGCACGCCATATCCATGAACGTTACCCGCAGAATGCACAAGCCATCATCGATCGCTGGTTAGGCGAGCGCGATATTTACGCCAAAGCTTAGTGGTTTTGATCCTCATCAAGTCGGTCTAAAACCTTATGAGCAAACGTTTGCTTTCCTGAGTAAAACCTCTATAATCGCCGCCATTTTCCGGTAAGCGCAAACATTTACCTCTCTACCCAGAGCAGAGTCTGATTATACCCAAACTACTTGGAGTTGCAGGTAGGCGGCAAGTGAGTTCATCCCCATGAGCATAGACAAACTATGTGATTGGGGTGAACGAACGGAGCCAACACCGCTACAGCTTCAAGTAGGAAGGGGATAACAGCAATCTCAGAAGCGGCTTCTGCTCCACCTTAACCACCCATTCAGCGTGCGCAAGGTGTTATTGACCATCAGGAAAATCGCTATGACACAACCGACTTCACGTAAGGCAGATCTGGTCTATCAACTCAATGATCGTCCACCTTTGCCTCAAACTCTCTTCGCAGCCTTGCAACATCTGCTGGCGATGTTTGTCGCCGTGATCACCCCATCGCTGATCATTTGCCAATCCCTTGGTGTACCTGCCGATCAAACCAACACCATCATCAGCATGTCACTGTTTGCTTCGGGTTTATCATCCTTTATTCAAATCCGCACCTTTGGTCCAATTGGCTCAGGTTTGCTTTCCATTCAAGGCACCAGCTTTAACTTTTTAGGCCCCATTATTGGTGCTGGACTTGCGCTCAAAGCAGGCGGTGCAGATATAGAGACCATGATGGCGGCGATTTTTGGCACGATTTTGGTCGCCTCAAGCGCTGAAATTTTACTGTCCCGCGTGCTGCAATTTGCCCAGCGCATTATCACTCCATTAGTCTCTGGGATTGTGGTGACCTTGATTGGCCTGACACTGGTGCAAGTTGGCTTAATTTCGATGGGTGGTGGCTATGCGGCTATGGCCGATGGAAGCTTTGGTAGCCTTGATAAACTCGCGTTGGCGGGAACTGTATTAGCGATCATTGTGCTGCTGAACCGAGCGCACAACCCTTACGTGCGAGTGGCTTCGATTGTGATTGCGATGCTGGTAGGTTATGTAATGGCGTACCTGATGGGCATGGTCAATACCGATAACTTGGCACAGACTCAACTCATCGCACTGCCTATCCCGATGCAATATGGCTTAGGGTTTGACTGGTCGCTGTTTATTCCTCTGCTGCTGATTTTCCTCATCACTGCACTAGAAGCGATTGGTGATATCACGGCGACCTCCGAAGTCTCTGGTGAGCCCGTGAAAGGCCCTGTGTATATGAAGCGCATCAAAGGCGGCGTATTGGCCGATGGCCTCAACTCTGCCCTTGCCGCGGTATTTAACAGCTTTCCAAACTCCACCTTTAGCCAAAACAACGGCGTGATCCTATTAACCGGCGTTGCCAGCCGTTATGTGGGTTACTTTATCGCGGGCATGTTGGTGCTACTTGGCCTCTTCCCCGGCGTTGCAAGCTTTGTACAGTTGATTCCTGAACCTGTGCTTGGCGGCGCAACGATTGTGATGTTTGGTACGATTGCTGCGGCAGGCGTGCGCATTATCTCTCGCGTCGATTTGGATCGCCGTGCGATTCTGATCATGGCGCTCTCCTTCTCAATGGGTTTGGGAATTGCGCAAAAGCCAGAGATTCTGCAGTTTATGCCTGAATTTATTAAGAATCTGTTCTCTTCAGGTGTAGCCGCAGGTGGTATTACCGCTATCGTGCTTAACTTGCTGCTGCCAGAAGTACGCATAGATGAAAACGCCGCTTCGGTTACCGATACGGCGCAAGAATCAAACTAACGGTTCAGTCAGGGCTAACTTAGGTTAGCCCTTTTGCTGCTTAGTCGGGAAACTAATTTGAGCACGCAGCCCCCCTTGGCTGCGATTGCTGACCGACACCGCGCCATGATGCTGGCTGACAATCCGCTTCACAATCGCGAGGCCTAAGCCCGTCCCTTCACTGCCCCGCGCGGTATCCCCACGAGTAAAAGGCTCAAACACTTTATTCACTTGGCTTGGATCGATACCCGGCCCATTGTCTTCCACAGACAGCCAGACTAGCTTCTTATCGGCCGTCATGCCGCTACTCACTTTGACCCAACCGTTGCCGTAGCGCAGCGCATTCACTACCAAGTTACTCAGTGAACGCTTAATCGCAATCGGGTTACCAAAAGCGGGCGCGAGTTCCGCTTGCAGATCGGTTTCAATCTGCACTTCGTATCCCCCTTCAGAGCTTGCCACATCGCTGGCAATATCATTCAGATCCACCGCCTCAAACGCTTCACGATTGACGGGTTTGAGGTAATCCATAAATTGGCTGATGATCTGGTTACACTCTTCAGTATCGCTGATGATGCTCTCAGCTAGGTAGCTGTCTTCTGGTGACATCATCTCGGTTGCCAAGCGGATGCGGGTCAGGGGCGTGCGGATGTCATGACTGATCCCCGCCATCAACAGCGCGCGATCTTCTTCCAGTGCTTGAATGCCTTTCGACATTCGATTAAACGCGCGCGTTACCGAGCGGATTTCTAGCGTGCCTTGCTCAGGTAGATGTGGTGGCGTTTCTCCACGACCTACCATTTTGGCGGCTTTTTCCAAGGCAATCAGTGGACGGTTTTGCAGACGAATAAACAGCCAGCCACCAATTACAATCAGTAGCGCCATAATAATGCTGTTACGAAACAGCGGCGCGAAATCTTCTTCCTGCAGCTCTGAGAGTGGAATACGCAGCAACTGGCCGGGCAGAGAATCGATCTTCATCCACAGGATGTAGCTCTCTTCGCCCAACGCCATGCGCACTTCTGTGGGTGAACCCAGCTCACTACTCATCTCTTCGCTCATCAAATCCAAACTGATCGCGTGTTGATATTCGACCGCTTCGGGGCTCTCGTTACTATGAATCGTCACCCCTAATTGCTCAAGCACACGCCTTTTGAGCAACGCATCCATTTCGGAACTGACATTGGGATTACTGGTGTCATCGAGCATCAAGCTGATTTCATGGGCAAGAATTTTGTTGAACTGCTGCAAACTCGGCAGCAACGCATAGTTAAAAACCGCGTAGTAAGAATAAATTTGACTGGCGATCAACAGAGAGAAAAACAGCAGGATCGATTGGGTAAATGAACTGCGAATTCGCATAAGGCACCTAAATGTAGCAAGGGCACGCGCGGAGCGAGGACGCCCTTGCCCGGCGTGCCTAAAAGAAGTTAGTTGGCGGCTTTACCATCAGGAACAAACACGTAACCGAGTCCCCATACGGTTTGAATATAGCGCGGTTTGCTAGGGTCAACTTCGAGCATACGACGTAGACGAGAAATCTGTACGTCAATCGAACGCTCCATCGCGGAATATTCGCGGCCACGCGCCATGTTCATCAGTTTATCGCGCGAAAGCGGTTCACGGGCATTGGTCACGAGTGCTTTTAACACAGCAAATTCACCGGAAGTGAGCGGCATTGCCTCTTCACCACGGAACATTTCTCGCGTACCAAGATTTAAGCGAAACTCACCAAATTCAATGATGGTCTCTTCTGCACTGGGCGCTCCCGGCGCTTCAATCACTTGGCGGCGCAATACCGCTTTGATACGCGCCAGCAACTCACGTGGGTTAAATGGCTTAGGCAGGTAATCATCGGCACCAACTTCTAGGCCGACAATGCGGTCAATCTCATCGCCTTTGGCAGTGAGCATCAGAATCGGGATCATGTTGTTGGAATTGCGCAGACGACGGCAGATAGAAAGACCATCTTCACCCGGCAACATCAAATCCAGCACCATCAAATGGAAGTTTTCGCGCGTCAGCAGACGATCCATCTGCTCACCGTTCGCCACGCTGCGAACTTGAAACCCCTGCTCGGACAGGTAACGCTCAAGCAGCGCGCGCAAACGCGCATCATCATCTACCACTAAAACTTTATGATTTTCCACCATGATCCCACCTAACTGTTGTTCAATCCCCGACGCTTCGGGCGAGTAAAATGTAACATCGTTACCGCTCACCGCGCGTAAAGAATTGTTAATCTTTATGTCTTTGTAGCGGAATAGATACTGACTAGCAAGCTCACTCACCCGCAGATTATTTCTTTAATGACTATTTAAAAAATAATCTACACTCATGTTAGCAACGATTTGCATAAACAAAAGTCAGCATAATCGTTGTCAGGCTTGATGAGATATCCTCTGTCAGCGTTATCGCCAAACTACGTCGAATTGTCGGTAGGGTGAATATAGCTTGGCAAAAGGGGAACAACACAACGTTGGCAACTATGAATATCTGTTCTCTGCACACCGCAATCTATCATTCGTTGATGGAACAAATCGCTGTTATTGATGCACAAGGTCAAATCGTAGATGTGAACCGTGCGTGGGTCGAATTTGGGCAAAATAATGGTGTCGATGAACAGTATGATTGGATAAACATCAATTATTTAGACGCTCTCTATAAAGCTTCACAGGCCGGAGAAACTCGAGCTTTCGAGGCTTATCAAGGCATACAAGCCGTCATCCAAGGCCAATCCGACAGCTATTATCATGAGTATCCATGCCATAGTCCTAACGAGCAGCGTTGGTTTCTCATGCGTGTTGTACCCTTGAAGATCGAGCAATATCAGTATTGGGTTCTTTCTCACCACAACATCACTCAGCGTAAATTAGCGGAAATGCGCAGTGAGTTCCAAGCCACTCACGATCCACTGACGGGATTAGCCAATCGACGCCACTTTCATCAACAACTCGAAGCCTTACTATTGGAAAATCAGCAGCAACAGGCAGGGCTCTGTTTAATGATGATTGATTTGGATAACTTCAAACACTTTAACGATACTCATGGACATCAAGCGGGCGACCTTTGTTTAGTAAGGATTGCCGCAACTCTACAACATAACTTTTCTGTACCTTGTACCGCTTATCGGTTAGGCGGCGACGAGTTTGCCTTGTTGCTTTCTCACCTGACACAACAACAAAGCCAAGATATCGCTGCGAGCGTCAGTCAACGCATCCAAGAATTAAGATTACTGTGCGGCAACAAACTGCAAGTCACCGCCAGTATTGGCGGCATATTTATCTCAGGTGAGACTCAAATCAGTAGCCACTTATTGATAAATGAAACCGATCAGACCCTCTATCAGGTCAAACGAGGTACAAAAAACAGCTACTTACTGACCACTCTCTCCACCGCCCCTCACACAGTAGCCGCCGAAGCTTTAGGTAACGAGCTGATTGACTAAGATTGTGGTCTTCAGCCTCTAGAGGAATCACTCCCCTTTCTCGTACTCAATCGAATTGATAAACCACTCTTTCATGCCCGTTGGGGTTTGCACCTGAAACTCTTCATCCACTTGCTTTTTGAGTAGCGCGCGCGCCATCGGGGAATCAATCGAGATGTAATCTTTGGCATCGCCGTAAATCTCTTCGGGGCCGACAATGCGAAACTTCTTCACGTCTCCGGCTTCGTTTTCAATTTCCACCCAAGCACCGAAAAACACTTTGCCTTCTTGCTGCGGTGAATAATCAACGATTTTCAGCTCTGGCAGCAACTTACTCAGAAAGCGTACACGACGATCAATCTGGCGCAGCAGACGCTTGTTGTAAGTGTAATCAGCGTTCTCTGAGCGATCGCCAAGGCTCGCCGCCCAAGAAACTTTTTGGGTGATCTCGGGACGTTGTTCTTTCCATAAATAGTCGAGTTCTTGCTTGAGCTTGTTGTAGCCAGCTCGGGTAATCAGCTTAGTTTTCACACGGGATTCTCAACAAAATAGGGTTGCGCGAAAAGTACCGATTTTTCGCACGCTTTGCCAGTCAGGGCAAAAGATTTGACTGAAAGCTCTCAAAAGCGAGCAGCAGACGTGTTATTAATAGCCGCCTATTATCAGTAACTGTCTAGAGGGCAGGCTCAAACTCCTCTTCCATTCAAACGTTGAGCTGGAGTCAGGCGTAACTGCCCCCATATAAACCGAAAATGTCAAAAAGAGACCACCACGGATGAGCAAAGCTATCTGCCACCAGATTGCTCAAGAACTGAATGTTCGCCCTGAGCAAGTTATCGCTGCCGTCACCCTGATCGACGATGGCAATACCGTTCCTTTTATCGCCCGTTACCGTAAAGAGGTGACGGGAGGATTGGATGATACCCAACTGCGCAACTTAGATAGCCGTCTTGCCTATCTGCGTGAGATGGATGACCGTCGCCAAACCATCCTCAAATCGATTCAAGAACAAGGCAAACTCACCCCTGAGCTGGAGCAGGCGATTTTAAGTGCCGACAGCAAAAACCGCCTTGAAGATCTCTATCTGCCTTACAAACCGAAACGCCGCACCAAAGGCCAAATCGCGATTGAAGCGGGTCTTGAGCCACTGGCCGATACGCTGTGGACGCAGCCTAATACTAACCCTGAAAGCGAAGCGGCAAAATACATTAATGCCGAGAAAGGCGTCGCCGACAGCAAAGCCGCACTGGATGGCGCACGCGCTATCGTGATGGAACGCATCGCGGAAGATGCCAACCTACTGGAAAAAATCCGTCAGCACCTCAATCGCAACGCGGAAATTGTGTCGCGCGTGATCGAGGGTAAAGAGCAAGCGGGTGAGAAATTTAAAGATTATTTTGATCACCGTGAGCCGATCAGCAAAGCGCCTTCACATCGCGCATTGGCGATGCTGCGTGGCCGTAATGAGGGCTTCTTAACCCTGACGTTGAATGCCGATCCTGAATTGGAAGAGAGTGCGCGCCAATCCTACTGCGAAACTCTGATTGCCGAGCATTACGGTATTCATTTGAGCCAAGCGACGGCTGATGCGTGGCGCAAACAGGTGATCAGTTGGGCATGGAAGATCAAAATCTCCATGCACATGGAAACCGAACTGATGAGCGCGATGAAAGAGCGCGCGGAAATTGAAGCGATTGAAGTGTTCGCCACCAACTTAAAAGATCTGCTGATGGCGGCACCGGCGGGCCCTCGCGCGACATTGGGCCTCGATCCGGGTCTGCGCACTGGCTGTAAAGTCGCCGTGGTTGACGCAACCGGTAAAGTGCTGGCAACCGACACCATTTACCCACATGCACCACAGCATCAGTACGATCGCGCCATGCAATCTATCGCTCTGCTGGTGAAAAAGTTCAACGTAGACCTGATTGCGATTGGTAACGGTACGGCGTCTCGTGAAACCGATGCTTTTGCGGCGGATTTAATCAAGCGCGGCAACCTCAAAGTACAAAAGATCATGGTCAGCGAAGCGGGAGCATCGGTGTATTCCGCTTCAGAGCTAGCGGCGAAAGAGTTCCCGAATCTGGATGTGTCATTGCGCGGCGCAGTCTCTATCGCGCGTCGTCTGCAAGACCCACTCGCAGAATTAGTGAAGATCGACCCGAAATCAATCGGGGTTGGCCAGTATCAACACGATGTGAGCCAAACCCTGCTTGCGAAACGTCTGGATGCGATTGTTGAGGACTGTGTAAACGCCGTAGGTGTGGATGTGAATACCGCCTCGGCAGCGCTACTGACTCGTGTTGCGGGCTTGTCTGCAGCACTCGCGCAAAACATTGTGGATTATCGTGATGAAAACGGTCGTTTTGAGTCGCGTAGTGCCCTCAAAAAAGTGCCGCGTTTGGGGCCTAAAGCGTTTGAACAGTGTGCCGGCTTCCTGCGCATTATGGATGGCAAAAACCCGCTCGACGCTTCAGCGGTGCACCCAGAAGCGTATCCGGTGGTGAAAACTATCGCTGAGAAGAACAGCAAAGATCTGAAAGCGCTGATTGGCAATACAGAGTTCCTGCGCACTCTTCGCGCGGTCGATTACACCGATGAAAACTTTGGTGTACCCACCGTGACCGACATCATCAAGGAGCTGGATAAACCGGGGCGTGACCCGCGTCCGGAATTCAAAACCGCGACCTTTGCTGAAGGCATCCATGAGGTGTCAGATCTGGAAGTGGGCATGGTGTTGGAAGGCGTGGTCTCTAACGTCGCCAACTTTGGCGCGTTCGTGGATATCGGCGTCCATCAAGATGGCTTAGTGCATATTTCTGCGCTGACCGATCGCTTTATCTCAGATCCGCGTGAAGTGGTTAAAGCCGGTGACATAGTCAAAGTCAAAGTGATGGAAGTGGATGTACAGCGTAAGCGAATCGCTCTTTCGATGCGCTTAAACGATGAGCCGGGACAAGATAACCGTAGCCAACGCAGCGCTGCACCACGGGGAGGGCAAGAGCGCCGCGCTCCGCGCCGTGATGAACCGCAAGGTAATGCACTGGGTGGCGCGATGGGCGGTGCGTTTGCTGCCGCTTTCGCTAAAGCGAAGAAATAGCCAGCGATAAACACATTTCCTCATGACGTAGCCGTTATGCCGCATAAAAAAATCCCCACCGAAGTGGGGATTTTTATTGCGCGAGATAACTCACCTACAAAACTGCAATCACCTCTGAAGGTGTGTTGGGTGCCACTGCGTGACCATAATAGTATTTGATCACGACACGCCGGCGCGCCATTTTGCCTTCTGTTATCGCCGCATCAATGATGTGCTTAGGTAAGCGAAAACGCATCGCATAACCTTTGCCTTGCTCTTGGCTGTACGAAGCGAGTGCGAGCAGATCAAACAATCGCTCAAGCTCACTTTTCGGTTCATCGTGATGGGAGGTCTGCGCCTCCGCTTCGCCGCCGATATCATAACGTGGGTGTTCTGCTGGATCCCACGATGGTTGCTTGCGACGCTTATCATCCTCTTTGATCTTACGTTCAGCGTTCGATTTGGCCAGTTGTACGGTTGGCGTCACTGGCTCGCGAACACGATTGTCGCGTGCGGCCTGCTCCGTTTGCACGTTCACTGATGGGGCGATCAGCGGCACACTGACATTGGTCGGTGACACTAGCATAGCCGAAACCTCCTCAGCTTCGCCCACCCTCGGCTTTCACTCTGGGTTAGTCTATTTATCGACCTGTTCCGAAAATGATTGAGTCAAATTTTGGTCAGCGCGACAAAATTCACACTCCCCCAAACGACTTGGAGTGACAGCTTAAAGTAGGAAGGGGGGATCTAACGAGTCGCAAACTCGATAAGCTGCTGACAAAACGCCTCCGCCTCGGTCATAAACGGCGCATGGGAAGATTGGTCAAACATGAACGCTTCACTGTAAGGCGCTAAATGGTTCAAATCACGGGCGACTTTCGCGGGGACTAACCCATCCAACCGACCATATAGCCGCAGCATAGGCACGCTGATGTGTTGCAGCTCATCACGCAAATCGACTTCGGCGAGCATCGTCAGCCCTGCGAGCAATGATTGTGGATTAGGCATAGGGCGCGACAGCACAGCCTGTTTAAGCACTTTCACATCTTGGCGCGCACTTGGGCTACCCATGGCTTGCAGCGCCATAAAGCGCTCAATGGTCAGCTGAAAATCGGCCACCAACTGATCGGTAAACGCGGTCAGCACATCCGGTTGAATACCACGCCAGCTGCCCTGCGCCGCAAATTTGGGCGAGGAAGCGACCGTCACCAATTTGCTGACATAGTCTGAATGATGCAGCGCCATGTGCGTGGCGACTAAGCCACCCAGTGACCAGCCGACCCAAATGGCGTTGCGCGGTGCATGCTCTAACAAGGCTTGAGCAATCTCTTCTAAGCTCGCAGCATGTTGTTCGGCACTATGACCATAACCGGGTAAGTCCACCACATGCACTCGAAAATGGTCACTCAAGGCTTGTGCGGTTTGCTGCCACACCGCACCATTCATGCCCCAGCCGTGTACCAATACCAGATCTTGCCCTTGTCCACTGACTTGCCAATACAACGCCATGGTCACAGTTTCTCCCTCTATTTTCATCTTCATCCACACTGCCAATTGGCAAGATGAAGCACATTACCCCGATTCTTGGCTCGCTATGTTAACCCATTGGCTCAGAAAAACTACCGCACCACTGCTGACTCCGGAATGTCATCTCTGCCGACTGGCACTCGATACAAATTCGCCGTTTGGCGTCTGCTCTGCCTGCCAAGCTTGGCTTGAGCACGGTTATCGCTGCGCACGCTGCGGTTTACCGACTCTTACCCCAGTTGATCAGTGCGGGCAGTGTTTGGGTCAGCCTCCGCCGTGGCGAAAACTGATGTGTGTCGGCGATTACCGCTTTCCACTTAGTGATGCGGTGCATCAACTCAAATACCAACGCCAGTTTTGGCAAGCGCCGCGCTTGGCTAAGCTACTCGCCACCCAGATTAACGAGCCAGCCCCTTTGCTGTGCAGTGTACCGCTGCATTGGCGGCGACGTTGGCTACGCGGCTTTAATCAAAGCGATCTGCTGGCGCGCGAGTTAGCCAATGTGCTGAACATTGAATATGACTACCAACTCTTTGCACGCCGCCGAGCCACACCGCATCAACAAGGACTCAGCAAGGCGCAGCGAATCCACAACCTACGCGATGCGTTTGTGCTGAATCATCCGCCAAACCAACCACATGTTGCGATTGTGGACGATGTGGTGACCACAGGCAGTACGATCCGACATTTATGCGATTTACTGCTTGATGTCGGTGTGCAAAGCATTGATATTTACTGCATATGCCGCACTCCCGAGCCGAAAGATAGCCACGGTTGACGTTTTTTAACGCAAAAGGGCTGGATCATCGCTAACTCAGGAGTAGAATGGTGAGCAATAACCTATTCTTTTACTCAGGTATTCGTCGTGTCAAATCCAATTACTATTACTGAATCTGCCCAATCTCACTTCGCTAAGCTGCTGGCTCAGCAGCCTGAAGGCACCAATATTCGTGTGTTTGTGGTTAACCCAGGCACCCAAAATGCCGAGTGTGGCGTCTCTTACTGCCCACCGGAAGCCGTAGAAGCGACTGATACGGAATACCCTTTCAGTGGCTTTTCTGCCTATGTTGATGAACTTAGCTTGCCCTTTTTGGAAGAAGCGGTGATTGACTTTGTCACCGACAAAATGGGTTCACAACTAACCCTGAAAGCCCCTAACGCGAAAATGCGCAAAGTTTCTGACGATGCCTCGCTGATGGAGCGCGTAGAATACGCCCTGCAAACCCAAGTCAACCCTCAATTGGCCGGCCATGGTGGCCACGTTCGTCTGATCAGCATTTCGGATGATGGTGTGGCTCTGGTGCAATTTGGCGGTGGCTGTAACGGCTGTTCAATGGTCGACGTGACGCTTAAAGAAGGCATTGAAAAAGAGCTACTGGCTCAATTTGCCGGTGAACTGACTGCGGTACGTGACTCCACCGAGCACGATCGCGGTGAGCACTCTTACTACTAAGCGTTCAGCCTGCCTATCACTCCAATTCGAAGCTGATGTATTCACATCAGCTTTTTTATTGGTGTCGGCATATTGAACGTTTCAAACTGCGATTATTTCTCATATATTAAGAAAACTTTTTTGCTCAGGAGTCTGCGTATGTCATCCAAATCTTTACCAGAAATTCTGGATCGTGAAACGGTCGCCAAATCGCGTCTGTTTACTATTGAAGCTTTGGATCTGCGTTTCTCAAACGGTGAACAAAGAACCTATGAACGCATGAAGCCGAGCGGTCGTCATGCGGTGATGATGGTGCCGATCACAGCCCAAGGTGATTTACTCCTCGTGCGCGAATACGCTGCAGGAACGGAGCGTTACGAATTAGGCTTTCCAAAAGGCTTGGTCGATCATGGTGAAACCGCCGAGCAAGCGGCCAATCGTGAATTAAAAGAAGAAATTGGTTTTGGCGCGCGCCAGTTAACGCCGCTCAAAGAGGTGGTGCTGGCTCCTTCTTACTTCTCCAGTAAAATGGTTCTTTTTGTTGCTCAGGATCTATACTCAGAACAGTTAAAGGGGGATGAGCCAGAGCCGTTGGAGATCATTCGCTGGCCTTTAGCACAAGCAGAAGATCTGCTGACCCATCTCGATTTTTGTGAAGCGCGCAGCATCACAGCCTTACTGCTGGCCCTGCGTTTTCTTCAGGCGTGAGTCACGCGCCTTCGGAGTCTCTATGTCTACACCACAGGATCTCTCGCACTTACTGCCCGATGTCATTAACATCGCGCGAGCGGCAGGGCAACTCATCCTCGATATCTATCAAAATAAATCTTATGAAGCCTTCACCAAAAGTGATTCAACGCCCGTCACCAGCGCCGATTTAGCCGCACATAAGTTTCTGTGTGAGCAGCTGCGCGAGCTGACGCCTGATATTCCGATCCTCTCGGAGGAAGAAGCGAATATCGACCTTGCCACTCGCGAAACATGGCAGCGCTATTGGCTGGTGGATCCGCTGGATGGCACTCAAGAGTTCATTGCACGTAGCGGCGATTTCGCGACCATCATTGCGCTCGTGGAAAATAACCATCCGGTGATGGGGGTGGTGTATGGCCCCGTTTCTGGTGTGACTTACTACGCTTACGCAGGCAAAGGGGCGTGGAAGATCCCCGACATGGCGCAGAGCCTCAAAATTCAGACTCACAAACATGAGCTGCCGAGCAGCTCGATCGCGATTGCCATCAGCCGTCGCCAAGACATCAACAAAATCACGCGCCGTTTAAGCAGTGCTTGGAATTATGACTTGGTGCCATTGGGCTCTGCGGCACTGAAAGCCTGCTTAGTGGCAGAAGGTGCAGTAGATTGCTATCTGCGCCTTGGTCCAACTGGCGAATGGGATACCGCCGCAACCCAGTGCATTGTCGAAGAAGCGGGTGGGCGCATTCTGAGCACTCAATTATCGCCCCTCTCTTACAATGAGCGAGAAACCTTGGAAAACCCGAACTTCATCGTGCTTGGTGATGCGGATTTACCTTGGAATGAGATCTTAAAAATCAAAGACTAGCCGATAAAATTTCACGCCCAGTTGGGCGTGAAATGAATGGGATAACACATCCTAGAGCTGACCTTGTTGATTGAACGGATAGCGACCTTGCCCATCAGGCTGCGGTAGCCAGCTCAACTGCTCCTTTAAACTCTCAGGAAATTCCGCTTCTGGTTTAAACCACGCTTGTGCTTGATAGCGATTGTCCGGCTGTAAACTGAGGTTAAATTCACTGCTCACCTGCGCAGTTTTTTGGCCACCTTTCAGGGTCACAACGCTCTCTTGGCAGGTAAAATCCGACACGACAGTACCAAGCTGCAGCGCACCAAGCGGCGATTCTAGCTGCGCGGCTGACCAAGCTAAGCTGCCTTCGGCTTGCTGGCAGTAAGGCTCACCAAAGCGGTACTGCTTGACGGCCATCTCCAACTGCCCTTGCGCCATCAGTGGTACGGGTAGCGGTAGCCAAGTAATGGCTTGCGCAGCCGGTAAGGAGAGTAAAAAATCATCGGCATAGGGACCACTCAAACCGATCCCCACGACACCTTTCCCTCTTAGTTGTGTGCTGCTGCCGCGGCCAAAGCGGATATCCGCCTCCAACTGCCCCAACAGTAACGCCGAGAGGTGGAGATCCCAGTTGAGATCGCCTAGGCTCATGCCTTGCCAACGAACTTGCGCGGCTTGACCTTGCCACAGAGTACCCTCTATGCCGGTGAGCTCTAAACCTTCAGGCAGCGGTAGCGGGCTAAACGCCACTTGGGCAGGCAAATGCACGACCACGCTGGTCATTAACACTGTGGAAAATAACAGACCATAGCCAACAGCACGCTTCATATCAGCCTCCACGCTTCAGTTGCAGACGTTTGACTTCCACAACGCCGTTCACTTTACCACGGTCAATATCAATCGCATCCACGCTCACCCCTTGGCGCTCTTGCAAATACGCAATCCATGAGACCAATTGCGAAAACGGGAGCGGTTGGATCCAGACCTGCATCATTTCGCCGCGCGGCTGCACGCGGATCAGCTCAATATTGAACTGACGCGTCGAGTTAGTGATCACCTGATTGAGTGGTTGATCGCTTGGCGCATCACTGCCCCCTTGCGCACGGAGCGTTACGATGTCGTTGGCGTTTTCACTCACCCAACTCAGTAGCTGTTTTTCGGTTTGTAATCGTGCTTGAGCTTGGGCAGTACGCTCACTCAAAGGCTGCCATATGCCCCAATAAGCGATAGCGAGTACCGTCAGCGCGCCCATGCCCATTACCATCTTTTGCTCACGAGGGGTGACACTTCGCCACCAAGCCTGCACAGGAGCCAATAATTCTTTCATCATTTCTCCTTACTTGGGCTTCACCACAAACACGCCAAACACTTGCTCGCCATTTTTATTGAGCTGCCCCTGTTCAACAGCAAAATACTGCTCAAGCTGAGTGCGAGCTTGTTCAAAACTTTGGAAATCACGACTGGTCGCTTCTAGGCGAATCTCACTGCGGTTACTGTCAAATTTGATGCTTTGCAGTTGTAGATTGACCCCTTTCAAAGCCTCAGGCAACGGGCTTAGCCACTTCAAAACGCTGCCCACACTGGCACCGCCAGATAAACGCGCCATCTCATCACTCATCTGTCTTTTCAAATAAGTCACGGTCGGGATTTTCTGTTTATCAGGGAAGATGCTGCGGAAAATCCGCTCACTTTCCGCGCGGTAAGCGTCCGCTTGTGCTTCGTATTGATGCGCCTGAAACAGCGAATAACTGATTGAAACCGCGACAAATAACCCAGCGGCGATCGCCACTTTGCGCCATATTTGCCAATACCGCAGCCAAGAAGACTTGAGTTTAAAACTCCCCGTCAGCAAGTTGAACTTGCTGGTTAAGGCCTCCTGAGTCAGCAGTTGCATGACTAAACCGCTCGGCTCATAACGCCACGCTTGGGTTTCAGCTAAGCTCAGCTCAGGAAGCGGCGTGAGCGCTTGTAAAGGCAAATACTCACTTTCATTTTGCACCCAATCGGAAGCGGCCAGTAAGCTTAGCCACTGCGCGTCCACTGCCATCCCTTGCGTAGTGCTTTTACGCACTAACCACTCATCACCCAATTGCAGGGCCGCTAAACCGTGCTCTGGGCGAGGGATCGCCAGTACATCAGGCAATACGCGCTTCACATCAAAACCGCACGTTTTGAGATGATCTAGGCAAGCGCGCAGCCAAAGACGATCGACACCGACCACATCCGCCGTTTCTCGTCCTTTACTCAGCACACAAAAGTGCACATCTTCCACATCTTGGGCGATTTCATCTTCTAACAAATACGGCAGCATATTTTCAAGCTGACGAGAAGCGCCGGGCGGGATCTCCACTGACGTTAAAATTAAATCACTCGCCGCCAGTAATACCACTACGCTGCGCTGATCGGCATAAGACTCAATTTCATGCAAGGCTTCCCAACCAGCCACTTGGCCGCTGGCAATCACTTCTTGCTGCTCGGCAGACCAAACCAGCCAAGGGATATCGGCCTCTTTTTGACTACTCAGTCGAACGGTCAGAAACTCGCTCACTGATCCCTCCAAAGCGGCGGCGTATCACCGTCGCAGTTTTCTTATCGTTACTGTAAAACAGGCTGCGGATCCGCACGCGAGACGTATCGACCAGCACCTGTGCATCTAATTCAAAATAATGGCTATCTACACTGAGGTATTTCTTCGCTTCCTCACGCACCGCGTTATCCACTCCGGTGAGTGCCGATTGGGCAAGAAAATCATCCACACTTGCCCATCCATCGAAAGGTCGCCCTTCGAGCAAGGTTTTCGCGCTTTCCGGACTCAATGTTGGGCTAAACATGGCCGCCAGCAGTGCCGCTTGCTCAGCGGGTAACGTGTTCACATTCAAGCGCCATTGATCGGTTGGCAACGCACACACATAAGGTAAGGCTTTATTCATCGTTTCTCCCCCCACCTGTTGTACCGCACGCCACTCGCTCGCATCGGCCAACCAAGTATCCGCCGCCATATAGGCCGGGATCATCGATTCATAGTAACTGTCTTCCACCCCATAAGCGGTGCGTACAGAGTCATCTTTATCAATAAACTCTAACGTCGAATCGGCAATCACTTCCGCTTGATAACTCTCCACTTCCAGCCCTTCAAGCAGCGCTTGCAGCACCGTCAGCAAATACGGTTTTTTCACACTGTCTGGCGTGAGCTTTACCCCCGCGAGTGCATTAAGATTAAAGCAAGCTTGCATATCGCGGATTTTGCCGCGCACCTGTCCGTAATCGAGCGGATAGGTTTGCTCTTTCAAAGCCCAAGGCTGACTCAAATTGATGGTTTCACTGTCTTGGTAGCTCTGCTCAATGCCTTTTTTCGCTAGCGCTTCGACGCCAAGACTGTACCAATAAGCCTGCTGATAGTTGAGCTGATGCGTGGCACGCTGAAACTGGCTAAACAGACGTTCGGCCATGGTCGCAGCAATCGAGACCATCACCGCCAGCAGGAGCAGAATCACAATTAACGCCACGCCGCGCTGTTTAGCCCGCATTTTCAACACTCTCTTGCGTCATATTGAGTGAACCGCCCCCTGTAAGGTATATCCGCTCAATCTCACCGTAATCTTTTAGGCGCAAGGTCACTTTCACGGCTTCAGGCAAGGCGTTAGTGGGCACCCACTCCTTACTCCATTCACCTTGCAAATAAAACTGTACTGCCCAATCTTCCACCCCAGTTAACAACGGAGAGATCAGCCCTTGCTGCCCCGCTGGAGTATCTGGGTAGCGCCACCAGACCCGCTCTAAGCGGTTTTCAAACAGGCGGTAACCGACTTTCGCCACTTCACCGCGTGGAAATTGTTGCTGTGGGTTATGCCAACCCAAGCGTACAAACAACAAACCGTGCTGATCCGAATCGAGCAGCGATTCTTTCCATTGTAGGATTTGCTCGCTCGGCGCTTCGCCATCGGTACGAAATTGGCGCAGAGCTATTTGCCGAAAATCGGCATCCATGATCACCATGGCGCGTTGCAATTCAGCCAAACGCGCAGTGCGCTCGGCAGAAATTTCATTGCTGCGTTGGACTTGATTGAGCACCTGATAGGCGCCCACACTCAAGCTCGCGAAAATCGCAATCGCCACCAACACTTCAATCAAAGTAAAGCCCGCCATATTCTGGCGAGAAGATGCTTGGTTAGTTCGCCACATAGCTGCGCACCGTCACGACTGGGGTCGCGCCTTTTTCTGTGGCGACACTGACATCAAAGGCTTTGAGCAGATTGTCGGCTGTTTTGACTGGACTCAGCTTCCAGTACCAAGTCCGTCCGGCCATCTGCTCACTGCCCTCACGCGCCGCTAAAGATTGCGGATTGAGCATCACTTGTGCCATTTGGTTATCCACGACCATGGCCGCAAACATCTTCTCTTCCAGATAATTGACCGTATTGATGTGTTGACTGACCGAGCGGATCACACTGATCGCCGCGGTAGCGAAAATTGCCAGCGCGACCAGAACTTCAAGCAAGGTAAAACCGCGTTTACTCTTCATCACTTTCTCCAGGAGCCAGTAGACGCAGAGTGCCATTTTCTTGCGCGGTCACTCGCCACTGCTCATCGGGCTCCTGCCCTTTAGGGAAAATGCTCAGCGTAAATGGGGTCACTTCGCCACTCGATAGCACAAACAGTTGCGGAGACGGTTCCTGTTTTTGCTCTTTTTTCTCATCGGCAAACATCTCTTCATCAAACAGAGAGCCGGGATTAAACAGACGATCGTCTTTTTGCCAAGCGCCACCACCGAGCTCAAAGTCGAGCTGTAACCCTTCTTTAAGGGTGGTTTGGTTGGTCATCTTGTCGTTTTGCCACTTTTGCCAGCCTTTGTCGGCGGTGAGTTGCAAAAAAGTGAGACGGCGCGTATCGACATCGATCCGCACGCCAAAATCTTGCCCGCTAAGAATCGCTTCCTCATTGAGCAGCAACAGACGCTGATAAAAACTCTGCGCACTGATTTTGGCTTCATCTTTGACGGAAACCGGAAAGGTGGCGATGACCGCCACCGCACTGACCGAAACCAGCACCAGCACCAGCAAAATTTCCAACAAAGTAAAACCGCGTGTCGCTGTCATAAGGTTTCGTCTGTTACCGCTAATTAGCCAAACTTATTGAAAATCTTGGATATTCCAGTTACCGATATCGGCACCGGTACCTTCGCCACCTTCTTGACCGTCCGCACCTAAGGTGAACACGTCAATCGTGCCTTTATCGCCTGGGCTCAAGTATTGGTAGTCGTTACCCCAAGGATCTTTAGGCAGACGCTTGATGTAACCGCCTTCGCGATAGTTACGCGGCTCTGGATTGGTTGGCTTAGTCACTAAGGCTTCCAAACCTTGATCGGTCGTCGGGTAAACGCTGTTGTCGAGCTTGTACATATCCAACGCATTTTCCAGCGCGACGATATCGGTCACCGCTTTCTGTTGATCCGCCTTCTCTTTGTTACCTAAGAGGTTGGGGACAACAAAGCTGGCCAGAATGCCCAAAATCACCACAACCACCATTACTTCGAGCAGGGTAAAGCCCGTTTGTTTACGCATTTTTTTCATAGTTACTCCACACTATGTCGTTTTCGCCGCGCGTGACGACTTAACGACTCATTAAGTTATTCATTTCCAAAATCGGCATCAGGGTCGCCATCACAATAAACAGCACCATCCCCGCCATCAAGGCAATCAAGGCCGGGGTAAAAATGCCAAGCGCGATGTTGACCGTTGATTCAAAACTGTTGTCTTGGTTATCCGCAGCGCGCGTCAACATGCCTTCCAATTCTCCACTCTGCTCACCACTGGCAATCATGTGCAGCATCATGGGAGGAAAGAGCTTGGTCTGCTCTAGCGCTTTGCGCAGGCTAGAGCCTTCGCGTACGTTTTCGGCCGCAGCCAATACTTGCTGTTTCACAAACTGATTGGTCATCACATCCACCGCAACGCGCATACCATCCAGAATCGGGATTGCACTTGAGGTACAGATCGACAGCGTACGCGCAAAGCGCGCAGTATTCAGACCGCGTGCAATCTTGCCAATCACAGGCAAGGAAATCACTCGGCGATCCCAACGCAAACGAATATCGGGCTTGGTCAGCAACCAGCGCACCAGATAAATCAGCATCAAGAGACCGACCAGCAGCGAAATCCCCCAATGTTGCAGGAAATCGCTGGCATCAAGCAGAAACTGAGTCGATGCCGGCAAGGCTTGCCCCATTTGCACAAACTGCCCCACGATTTTCGGTACTACCGCTGCCAACAAAAACGCCACGATACCGACTGCAAATACCACCAGCACCACAGGGTAAATCATGGCTTGTTGCAGTTTAGAGCGCATTTTCTGGCGGTTTTCGGCGTAATCCGCTAAACGTTCCAGAACGGAATCGAGGTGGCCAGACTTTTCGCCCGCCGCAACCATAGAACGAAACAGCTCATCAAACACGTGCGGATAATCGCCAAGACTATCAGAGAGGGTGTAACCTTCGGTCACTTTGGCGCGCACCGCCACCAACATGGTGCGAATCCGCGGTTTTTCCGACTGCTCGGCAACCGCGCGTAAACACTCTTCCAGTGGCATACCGGATTGAACTAAAGTCGCCAATTGGCGAGTGATCAGCGCCAGATCCGGCGTACTGATCCCACGCTTAAACGCAAAACCTTGGCTGCGACTGCGCGCGGCTTTGACTTGAGTCTCCACCACTTCCATCGGCACTAGGCCTTGTTCTTTCAGGCGCTGACGCACCTGACGTGCATTATCGCCCTCAATCACGCCTTTTTTATGGCGTCCCTTGGCATCCAGCGCTTTGTATTCAAACGCGGCCATTAGGACTCCTTAGTCACCCGCATCACTTCTTCTAGCGAAGTAATGCCTTGGCGCACTTTATCTAGACCATCATCACGAATGCTCGGCGTGGTCGCGCGAATGTGTTTCTCCATCGCCTGTTCGCCCGCCTCGCTATGGATCAGCTCCTGCAACGCATCATCCACCAGCAGCAGCTCGTGGATACCGGTTCGGCCACGGTAACCTTTGTGGTTACATTTAGGGCAGCCCGTGGCGCGATAAAGGATCAGCGGTTCTTTTTTCTTGCTATCAAACAGTTTGCGCTGCTCTTTGTCCGCCTCGTAAGGCTCTTTGCAATCTGGGCATAAGGTGCGCACCAAGCGCTGAGCCAGAACACCGAGCAGTGAAGAGGAGATCAAAAAAGGCTCGATGCCCATATCGCGCAGCCGAGTCACCGCCCCAACGGCCGTGTTGGTGTGCAGAGTCGACATCACTAAGTGGCCGGTCAGCGAGGCTTGCACCGCAATTTGCGCCGTTTCCAAATCACGAATTTCCCCCACCATCACCACATCGGGGTCTTGACGTAAAATAGCACGTAGCCCCCGCGCGAAGGTCATGTCTACCCTCGGGTTGACTTGGGTCTGACCGATACCATCAATATCAAATTCGATCGGATCTTCTACGGTTAAAATGTTGCGCTCGCTGCTGTTGAGCTCTTGCAAACCCGCGTACAAGGTGGTCGATTTACCCGAACCGGTTGGGCCAGTCACCAGAATGATCCCATGCGGCCGCTTAATCAAACGGCGGAAGTTATCATGGTTATGCGCCGTCATACCCAAACTGTGCAGATCAAGGCGCGTCGCGTTTTTATCCAGCAAACGCATTACCACTCGCTCACCATGTGATGAAGGCATGGTTGAAACCCGCACATCGACCGCGCGGCCACCGATACGCAGCGAAATACGGCCATCTTGCGGCACACGTTTTTCGGCAATGTCGAGCTTGGCCATCACCTTGACCCGTGAAACGAGCAGCGATGAGAGTTTGCGGCTGGGTGCCAGTACTTCGCGCAGTACGCCATCGACTCGAAAACGGATCGACAGTGTTTTTTCAAAAGTTTCAATGTGAATATCTGACGCGCCTTCTTTGATCGCTTCGCCCAACATGGCGTTGATCAATTTGATGATCGGCGCATCATCTTCACTTTCTAGCAAATCTTCGTTTTGAGGCAGCTCTTCCGCCAGTGAGAAGAAGTCATCACTGTCGGCACCAATGTCTTCCATCAATTGACGCGCTTCTGAAGAATCACGCTGATAGACTTGGGTTAGCTTGCTTTCAAACTCCGCTTGAGAGAGCTCAATCAGTTGGAAAGCGTGCTTGACCACCCGCTTGGTTTCGACGAGCGCCTCCATCGACAATGGCGCTAAGTAATAAATGCTGGCTTGGGAGAAATCCTCATTCCAATCCAGCACCAACTTAAAGCGATTGGCGAAGCTAAAGGGCAGACGACGAATCGACTGTCGCTCAGCTGGAGAGATCACCATTTCGGTCATTGCTTGGCTTCCATCTGCTCAATAAAGGCTTGAATTTCAGGTGAATGGCGGCGGTCATCGCCAAATTTCGGCAACACAGGCACGCTAGCATCATCCAGCAGACGTAAACCTTTTTCGGCGCGGAACAGTTGCTCGGCGCGGATGTAGTTGTATTTACGTTGGGTGATGCCATCGGCCGTCACGCCATCACGAATAATGGTCGGCTTGATAAACACCATCAGGTTTTTCTTTTCCACTTGCGAGCTGGTTGAGCGGAACAGTTGACCCAGCAGAGGAATATCCCCCAAGAGCGGGACTTTCGACTCACTCTCAAGAGCTCGCTCATCAATCAAACCGCCGAGCACCAACATCTGCCCATCTTGCACCATCACAGAAGTGTTGAGCTGACGCTTCGCAAAACGCACGTCTACCGCTCCATTGGCGCCCAACACGTTCGAGACTTCTTGCTCAATATTGAGCTGGACTGAGTTACCTTCGTTGATCTGCGGCACCACTTTAAGCTTGATACCGACTTCTTTACGATCCACGGTTTGGAATGGGTTGTCGTTATTAGAGCCTGCAGTAGAACCTGTGATAACCGGCACTTCTTCACCCACGATAAAGGAGGCTTCACCGTTATCCATCACCGTAATGCTGGGTGATGACAGGATATTCGAGCTGGAATCATTAGAGACCGCGTTGATTAAGGCCGTCCAGTCGCCCATCGCGATGCTGACTGCAGCACCTTGAATGCTCGACAATGCAGAGGCTAACTTGGTGTAATCCCCTTTGGTGGTCGTCGTTTCATTTCTCAAGAAGTTGTTATTAGTATCATAAACCGCTTTGGTTTGGGTTGTGTCTTTGGCTTCTTCAAGACCAATCATCACATTGCCAATCGACGCGCCAGTGTTGCCATATTGGATAACTGAACCACTTTCCAGCGAGCCCCACTGCACACCAAGGTTGATCCCATCGCCCTCTGCCATTTCGACAATCAGCGCTTCAATCAACACTTGCGCACGGCGAATATCTAGCTGTCCAATCACTTCCAGCATCGCATTCATAATGTCTTGCGGCGCAGTAAGCACTAACGAGTTGGTGTCAGCGTGCGCGGCAATCATCACTTCATTACGTTTTGAAGTGGTCGGCTGTCCGGTGCCTTTTTCCGCTTGCAGGTTCTCAGACACCCCTTTCAGTACTTCGACCAGATCTTCAGCTTTGGCGTATTTCAAATACACCACGCGGTTATTGCCTTTGGCCGCCATCTCAACATCCAACTGCTTGATCAGACGCTTGAGGCGCTCGCGCACTTTAGGATCGCCAGAAATCAAAATCGAGTTGGTACGCTCGTCTGCCACAAACTTGGGCTTTAAGAATTCAGGGGTGTTTTGCGCGTCTGTCGTTTTGTTGAGCGCTTCAACAATCCGCACCATTTCAGCTGCCGATGCATTATTAAGCTCAACCACTTCAATCTCTTTGTCACCGGCTTGGTCAACGCGACGAATAATTTCCGCTAAACGGTTCACTACCGCAGCTCGCCCCGTGATCAAAATGATGTTCGCCGGATCGTAGTGCACTACGTTCCCCGCCCCTGCGTTATCAATCAGTTGGCGCAGCAAAGGGGACAACTCGCGTACGGAAACGTTTTTCACCGCGACCACTTGGGTAATGACTTCATCGCCATTGGCGCGCTCTTCACCACTCAACACCGGAATGGCTGAGGTCTTTGCATCTTTCGATTTGATGACTTTCAGTACGCCATTATCCATTTCAACGACGGCGAAACCGTACACTTCGAGCACACTGAGGAAGAAACTGTAATATTGCTCTTCGTTTAAGGTATCAAAACTGCGCACATCGACTTTGCCGCGTACCGAAGGGTCGACAATGATGGTTTTCTCAAGATTGCGTCCCACAATATTGATAAATTCTTGAATGTCGGTGCCTTTAAAGCTGGCGCTAAACTCGTTTGCCATCGCTAGAGGGGTAGACAGCAAACTGCCCGCCAACAGCCATGAACTTTTTTTCAGCCAATATTTCACTGGGAACTCCCTTGCCTCACTAAGGCGTCGTTACTCGCCTTAGCGTTAAAATTGAATATATACATCATGTTGTTGACCATCACGCTCAACGGTCAGACTCATTTCAGTCATCTCATTCATCGACTGAAATAGCGTGTTCATTACATTAGGATCGGTCAGATCTAGGCCATTCAGAGCCACGGCCATATCGCCATCTTGTAAACCTATTGATTCAAACAGTGCCGGATCTTTCCCGGGACTGACGCGATAGCCGAGTACTTTGTCATCGCGTTTTACCTGAGATAGGCGCACATATTGAAAAATTTCCTGCGGATTTCGTGCGATTGCTTCACGAATTGCATCCACTTTATCCTCAAACTGCGGCACAGCATTAGGTTGATTGGGTCGTGGACGCGGCGGGTTGGATACCGAAGCCGTCGCAGGCGCGGTGTAGTCTAACCCTTCAAGCATCAAGGTTTCATCACGCCCAGAGTTGCTGATGATGACTCGATCCGGCATCACGGCTTTTAGCTTGGCCTGAGTCCCTTCAATCACTTCATTAATGCCATACGTCGCTTGCACACCACGATTGGCGATAACAGCCAAACTTTTTTGCGCATCATTACTCGCCACCACACCAGACAGCACAAGGCTCAAGCGCGTTTTCGGAGCATCCACCACCACAGGTTGCTCCACAACCGGAGCTTCTTTCGGCTCAGTAAACACACCAAACAGCTCACCTTTTTGCAATACGCTGATATCGAGTGGCTGACGTTCGGCCTTAAGCCCTGATAACGTGGGGCTCCAAGTCGGCACTGGTGTTTGTTCAGCCGAGACGACCCACACCATCTTGCCCAGCGTCCACGCCGAAGCAACTAATAACAGTAGCGTTAATCCTTCGCTGATCGGCTTTTGCCACCGCAGCGTATTCTGGCTCAATAAACGCGGCCACGCTGCCAACGGAGGAAGTTGTTTAAATTCCATAAATTTCCACGTTATTCCTTTCTGTACTTTTTACGCTTCATATTGCGCAAATCTGTTTGTACAGATGTTTTTCAATACTTTATGCAGGCATCGCAATATAACACAAGCATAGTGGAGCGAAGTGTCTCAAACGTTAAATTGTCGACTTGCTTGAAAAACAGCCCTGCAAACACCATTGTTAAGCATGAATAATAGTCAAATGTAATAAGCTTAGAGAGGCAATGTGGCAATGAGTTCCAGCGCAGAAGAGGTGAGACTGGATAAATGGCTGTGGGCAGCAAGATTTTACAAAACACGCTCGCTCGCGCGAAATATGGTCGAAGGGGGCAAAGTCCACTATAATGGCCAGCGCGCCAAACCCAGCAAATCGGTTGAAATTGGAGCGCAAATCACATTGCGTCAAGGTCATGATGAGAAAACGGTCATTATTGAAAAGATCTCAGACCAACGCCGTGGGGCACCTGAAGCACAACAGCTCTATAGCGAAACGGCCGAAAGCATCACCAAACGTGAACGCAATGCCATGATGCGCCAACTCAACCCGAGTCCGGATCGACGTCCTGACAAGAAACAGCGCCGAGATCTACTCAAATTCATCCATCAGTAAATAGCCGGATTATTCCTTATGACGACACAATCAATGGCGAACAACATGCTACATCGCTATCTATTTAAAGACCTTTCTGTACGTGGTGAGTTGGTTCAACTGGACGACACTTACCAACAGATGATTTCCAGTCAGGAATACCCTGCCGCCGTACAACACCTCATCGGTGAACTACTGGTCGCCACCTCACTGCTGACAGCGACGCTGAAGTTTGAAGGCTCAATCACCCTGCAACTGCAAGGTAATGGACCGGTCTCTCTCGTGGTCATCAACGGCGATAACAACCAACAAGTGCGTGGCGTGGCTCGCTGGAAAGGCGATATTGCGGATGATGCAAGCCTACATGACATGCTTGGCAAAGGTCATCTGGTCATCACCATTGAACCTAAGCAAGGCGAGCGCTATCAAGGTGTGGTCGGTTTGGAAGGCGACACCCTAGCACAAGTGCTGGAAGGTTACTTTGAACGTTCGGAGCAGCTTAAGACCCGTTTATGGATCCGTGTTGGCAAACACGATGGGAAAGCTTGTGCCGCAGGCATGTTGCTGCAAATCGTACCCGATGGTAAAGGTTCAGCTGAAGATTTCGAGCATCTAGAACAATTAACTAACACCATCAAGGATGAAGAGCTTTTTGCGCTGCCAGCAGAAGAGTTGCTGTATCGTCTTTACAACCAAGAGACGGTGCAACTGTTCACACCACAACAGATCAGCTTCCGTTGTGGCTGCTCACGTGAACGCAGTGCTGCCGCGATTGTGACCGTCGCACGTGAAGAGATTAACGATATTCTTGCTCAAGATGGTGCCGTCGCTCTGCATTGTGATTATTGCGGTACGACCTACTCGTTTGACTCAGCGCAAGTCGCTGAATTGTATGCTCCCTCATCGGCGAACGGTTCAACCTTGCATTAATTCGCTACGTTTAACAAGCACGTAAAAACCGCCCAAAAGCCAGCTTATCGCTGGCTTTTTCATGCTAAAAAATCAATAAAATCAAAGAACCTAACAACAGTACGCCGTACTTAATTTCTGTAAAGTATTAATCTTGTGCTACTGGCGCAAAGGTTTGCGCACGCGATAAAATATCGATGCCAATATATGTGACGAGTTACCTAAAACCACAGAAACTTGGTGGGCAATATTTGAGCTGCCTCCCTGTTTTATCTCTGGTCCGTTGCTAGCATGGTCTATAGATAACAATTACATAAATTCTTACAAAATCCCTACAAAATCCTACAAGGAGCACCTATGACCGTTATGGAACATACTAAGGCTGCACAAATCGACCTAGCCCAATATGGGATCACCGGCGTAACTGAACTGGTTCGTAACCCGAGCTATGAAATGTTATTTGCCGAAGAAACCCGTTCAGATCTCGAAGGTTATGAACGTGGTGTGGTGACTGAATTGGGTGCTGTTGCGGTTGATACTGGCATCTTCACTGGCCGCTCACCAAAAGATAAGTTTATCGTTAAAGATGATACCACTCGCGATACGCTGTGGTGGACGTCAGACAAAGCGAAAAACGACAACAAACCGATCAATCAAGAAGTGTGGAATGACCTGAAAGCCTTGGTGACCAAGCAGCTTTCTGGTAAACGCGTATTCGTGCTCGATGGCTACTGTGGTGCCAACGCCGATACTCGCTTAAGTGTTCGCTTCATCACCGAAGTAGCATGGCAAGCACACTTTGTGAAAAACATGTTCATTCGTCCAAGCGAAGAAGAGCTGGCGCACTTTAAACCAGACTTTGTCGTAATGAACGGCGCAAAATGTACCAATGCGAAGTGGAAAGAGCACGGTCTGAACTCAGAAAACTTCACTGTGTTTAATCTGACCGAGCGCATGCAGCTCATCGGCGGTACTTGGTACGGCGGTGAGATGAAAAAAGGTATGTTCGCGATGATGAACTACTTCCTGCCGCTACAAGGCATTGCCTCTATGCACTGCTCTGCCAACATGGGTAAAGCGGGCGATGTCGCCATCTTCTTCGGTCTTTCTGGTACGGGTAAAACCACCCTATCCACCGATCCAAAACGTGCGTTAATTGGTGACGATGAGCACGGCTGGGATGATGATGGCGTGTTCAACTTTGAAGGCGGCTGCTACGCGAAAACCATCAAGCTGTCTAAAGAAGCAGAGCCGGATATCTATAACGCGATCCGCCGTGATGCTCTACTGGAAAACGTCACGGTTCGTAGTGATGGTTCGATTGATTTTGATGATGGTTCAAAAACCGAGAACACCCGTGTTTCTTACCCTATTTATCACATCGACAACATCGTAAAACCCGTTTCCAAAGGCGGTCATGCGACTAAGGTGATCTTCCTGTCTGCCGATGCGTTTGGCGTATTGCCTCCAGTTTCAAAACTGACGCCTGAGCAAACCAAGTACCACTTCTTGTCTGGCTTTACGGCTAAACTGGCGGGTACTGAGCGTGGCATTACTGAACCTACCCCAACCTTCTCCGCCTGTTTTGGCGCAGCGTTCCTCACTCTGCACCCAACTCAGTATGCAGAAGTGCTGGTAAAACGTATGGAAGCTGCGGGCGCCGAAGCCTATCTGGTTAACACAGGTTGGAACGGCAGCGGTAAGCGCATCTCAATTAAAGATACGCGCGGTATTATCGATGCGATTTTGGATGGTTCGATCGAAAAAGCGGAAACCAAACATATCCCAATCTTTAATCTGCAAGTGCCCACCGCACTGCCCGGCGTCGATCCTATGATCCTCGACCCACGTGATACTTATGTTGACCCACTGCAGTGGGAAAGCAAAGCCAAAGACTTGGCAACGCGCTTCATCAACAACTTCGACAAGTACACGGATAACGCCGAAGGTAAAGCACTGGTCGCCGCGGGTCCAAAGCTCGACTAAAGGCAAATTGACCGAAAAGTGATAACTGAGTAGCAAGCCCCTCTTTCGAGGGGCTTTTTTTGTTGCTGTCTCTCATGCTTTACTCCAAGCTGAGGATGAGAATACGGTACAATTTAACAACTCAGGCTGCCAGCCACTCCGTATCTTCTGTGCTGGCAAAATTTTGATGATGGCAACGCAGGGACTATGAGAAAAATACTGGCGATTGGTGTCGCAGGCATCGCACTACTACTGATTTTAGTCTTAGCGGGATTTGGCATTATGCATACTCGCTACTTCACGCCCTCCGCACAATGGATTGTGCAGCAGTTGTGGCCGGAAACGCTGCGCTTTGCCAAAATCGAATACCTTTATCCGTTTAAACTGCGCTTGAGCGGGGTGCAAATCGCCAGCGAACCCACCATTGAATTACAGCAAATGGATTTGTGGCTGAATCCTTATGGCTTGCTTGAACAACAACTCGAAATCGATAGCGTATTAATTGATGGCGCTAACCTCGCCCACGGTTTACCCAATTTTACCTTGCCGGAATCTGTCCATCTCAACCAACTGGCGCTGCACAATATTGACTGGGCTGACCAAGGGATTATCGCGCGTGGCGTCAGCTTACAGATCAAGCAGCCAGTTTGGGACTCACCCCAACAACAGTTACCGTACGGAAAAATTCAGCTCGCGGCAGACCAAATCACTATCGATGGTGAAGCATTTAACCAAGTGCTGGTTGATGCCAATTACCAAGCCCAAGACAGTACCGTGTACGGGTTTTCATTCAACTGGCACAATAGCCCCATTTCAGGACAAGCGGAACAGTATCCACAAGGCTGGTCGCTGATCAATGTGACTCTCAGTCGCCTTAACCTCAATCTCGATGAGTGGCGTCACCACTCGTTGTGGCAAACAATTGCGCCCAGTATTTATCACATCAACAGTTTAGATCTGCTCAATAGCCAACTCACTCTCAACGGTGTGGCGTGGGAGAACCTCAATCTCTCTGTGGAAGACTACGATTTGCGGCACAGTCTCTGGCAACAGCAGCAAGCTTACCTCTCCTTGAATGCGGATTCAGCGCAGTGGCTTGCTACGCAATGGGTCGAACCGAGTGCTGAACTGACCCTTACCCCGCAAGGAATAGAGCTTGATGGGCATAGCCAAGTTTGGCAAGGCGATGTACAGGTCAAAGGCCATATCACGGAAACGAGCCTCAACCTTGCCCAATTAACCATCACTGGGGCGAAATGGATTGCTGAACAGCCGCAAGATCTCTTACCTTTCTCCCAACCACTCCCCGCTTGGCAAAACTTGCAAATTGAGCATTTGGATATCAATAACCTACAGATGATTCAAACCGTTAATCGGCCATTTTGGCAAGCCTCGGGGCTGAATGCCGATGGAAAAAATCTGCAATGGGTGAAAGAGGGTCAATGGGGCTTTTGGCAAGGCCAACTCTCAGTGACCGCCAACAGCGCCAGCTATGCAGGCGTTCTGAGTACACAAGGTGTGCTCAATATGCGCAGTGAGCAAGGCGTATGGCAGCTTACCCGCGCCTTTCTGCCACTTGAGCGAGGCTATGTTGAAGCACATGCAAAATGGGACTTAACCTCGCTCAGCGCCCCTTGGCAGCTCTCTCTTGATGCCGATTCTCTGCCGATAGGTCCGCTACAATCTTGGTTCAAGCTGCCGTTTGGTTTGGAAGCGCTGGCCGACATTAGCTTGACCGCGCAAGGCATAGCGGGAGATCGCACCATGCTGGCGCATTCGCTTGATGGCCAACTACAACTGAATCTGCGTCAAGGCCTACTCTCACTGCGCAGTGATAACACGCTGATCATCCAGCCTTTCGAGCTAGACGATCTCGCGGTAAGCGCTGACAGAGGACGCATAACCATCACACAAACGCCGCTTAGAGGGCCAAATTTAAACGCTCAGTTAGGGGGAAGTACTGACCTATTAGAGCCAGAGCAAGGCCAATGGCAATTGACGATCCAACAAGCGTGGGCCGATCAGTGTTTGGGGTTAAGCTGGGATTTCCAACAAGCGGAATTAGTCAGTCAAGATTGTCGCAGCGCGCCATAATGCGCTGCGAACTTGCACTGGAAGCGATGAACTCGGTGAAGCTATGACGATTTTTGCGCCACCAACGCTTTGTAGTTCGGGATCAGCATATAGGTCCCGATAAACTCAATCGCTTCAACCTCTCCGCTGGAGATGATAACCCGTACGACAATACGTGCTTTGCGCCCTGACTCTAAGCGATCTAAATCGCCACTGATCCCATCAAGCGACGTCGATGCCACCGGATTTTGCACTACAGGGTGGCGATAACGAATATGACTATCCACCAACACAATATCCCCCTGCAGATCGCGCTCGCGCATTAATAGCCACGCCATTCCCCAACCAGTCAAGGTTGCGAGAGTAAAGGCTGAGCCAGCAAATAAAGTGTTATGTGGGTTGAGATTGGGGTTGAGCTGCGCACAGCACTGGAATTGGTAGCCCGTGTATTGCTGGATCTTGATCCCCATCTTATCGCTGATCGGAATATGCTTGCCCCAGCGATCTTGCAGTTCCGTACACCACTCCGGCTTACGCAGCACATTGGCCATCGGGTCGAGGGTTTTCACCATTTGTTGATGGCGTACCGGGCCACGTTCATCGGTTAATTCCCCCCGACGCTCAAAACCATTTTTAGCATAAAACGGAATCGCATCTTCACGGGCATTACACACTAAACGCTTGGCGCCTTCTTGGCGTGCTAAGGACTCCAAAGCGACCAAAATCAAAGACCCCATACCTTTAGAGCGGCGATTGGCTTTCACCGCCATATAGCGGATCTGCCCTTCACAATCGGGGGTAATGTAGAGACGACCAATCGCCATCGGATAGCCACGGCTGTCGACAATCATCCGGTGGTGACTCATCGAATCGTATTCATCACGCTCAGAACCGATCGGCATCCGCCACGGCTCGCGCAACATTTGCCAACGAAAATGGAAGTACTTATTGAGCTGATTATCCGTGGTCGGCGTAATAAGTTTGAACATACTCAATCCCTGAACAGGTGCCTTGCCTTACGCAAGACACGCTTGGTTATTCATTTGGTAACACGAGGCAAATTAAGCCTGTAGCCAAAACGTCACTGGCCCATCATTGATCAGTGACACTTTCATATCCGCCGCAAAACGGCCGCGCTCGGTTGGCAAAATCTGGGCACACAGGTCAGAGAAATAATCATATAACCGCTCAGCCTCTTGTGGGGCAGCGCCGCGCGAAAATCCAGCACGAGTCCCTTTTTTGGTGTCAGCTGGCAGAGTAAATTGCGACACCACTAACACACTGCCACCCACATCTTTCACGCTCAGATTCATCTTACCTTCGCTATCTTCAAACACTCGATAGCTGGTCACTCGCTCAACCAATCGCTTGGCTTTCGCTTCATCATCTTCACGTTCGACACCGAGTAGCACTAAAAGTCCCTTATCAATTGCGCCGACCACTTCACCATCAACCCGTACTGCGGCTTCACTTACTCGTTGGATCAGTGCTATCACTCTGTTTTTCCTCTACTTCATTCTTTGGTAATGGCGCAAAGTGTAGCATGTCTTGTGAGCCACTCCAGTGTTCACGCTCGCCCAAAGCAGCCGTCACCTCAGCACCCACCAACACAATTAACCAACATAAATACACCCAAACAAAGAGGATGGGAATCGCAGCAAGAGCGCCGTATATCAACTGATAAGAAGGAAACTGAGTAATATAAGCGGCAAAGCCTTTTTTGCTTAACTCAAACAAGATGGCGGCAATCAAAGCCCCCAGCATTGCATGCTGCCAGTGGACTTTTTTATTCGGCACCAGCAGATATAGACCGACGAAGGCACAGTAAGAGAGCACAAACGGCAACCAGCGTAAAAACAGGTTATACACTCCTGAAAGCGCTTCGTTATCTAAAATCTTGAGCGAAGTGATATACGAAGTCGCGGCAATACTGGCTCCAACTAAAATTGGTCCCAGCGTCAGAATCATCCAGTACATGGAAAACGAAAACACCGCGCGACGCTTCTGCTGAACCCGCCAAATATAGTTCAAATTTTTATCGATATTGGAAATCAGCATGATGGCGGCAACAAACAAAAACGCGCCGCCTACGGCAGTCATCTTGCCCGTATTGGCAACAAACTCGATTAACGCGGTTTTGACCACTTCGCCCGCCGCAGGCACAAAATGGGTGATCACAAAATCTTGGATTACTTCTCCAGCGTTCGCAAAAAGAGCAAAGGAAGAGAGGATCGACAGCAAGACCGTCAACATGGGTACCATAGACAGTAAGGTGATATAAGCCAGATAGCCGGCGTTCACATTGACTCGGTCATGGTTCATCCGTGCCAGTAAGTAACGAAAAAAGTTCAGCCCCAATCGAGCCTGCTGCTTAATAAAAGAGTGAGTCAATTTCATAGCTCATCCTTGTCAGTGGGTTGCGGTTATCCTGCCACGGATAAGGCGGTTAACACAAATGCTACACGTTGCTCAATCGATGCCATTGGCACATCAATACACTGATAACCTAGCCCTGAGTAAGTCTTCACTAACCCGTGATGAATGTGCATGGCTTCTTCGAGTGAGTATGGTCGTACTTCATCTTGTTGATAAGTGATTGCGCTGGGTTGGCACATCAACACTTGTGGATGATAGCCCGAGCTCGCTGACCAATATTTGGCAGGCACCGCCAACTCTGCGCCCAATAAGTACGCACAAATATCGGGAATCGCGCGATCCAAAAACGCCATCGACGCACTTTGCGCAGACTGTTTTTGCACCAACATGGCGTCATAGCAAAGTTCGGCAAAGGCGGGCAAATCATGCCAAGGCAAAATGCCATCCTGTTTTAAGCTTTCTTGCTCAATCAATTGGCGAGGTATTTCTGGATAGGTGGCATAGCCACGCTCTGCCAGCGCATTCAACAAAGTGGTTTTTCCAGCACCTGGGCCGCCAGAAATAATCACAATCGACATTCGATTCCTTTCCTCCAGAGTCAATTCTCTCGCAGTAAAAATAAAGCCCTTAACTGGCGACAGCTAAGGGCTTAGATGACTTATCTTACCAAACGAAAGTCAGTGATTACTTCGCATCACGAGAAGCACGCTTACGATCGTTTTCGGTCAGGAAGCGTTTACGGATACGGATGCTCACTGGCGTTACTTCTACCAGTTCGTCGTCATCGATGAATTCCAGAGCTTGCTCAAGAGACATAATGATTGGCGGCGTTAGAACCTGCGCATCGTCAGTACCCGAAGCACGAACGTTGGTCAGTTGCTTACCTTTCAGTGGGTTTACTGTCAGGTCGTTATCACGGCTGTGAATACCGATCACCATACCTTCGTAAACTTCCACACCGTGACCAATGAACATACGACCACGCTCTTGCAGGTTGAACAGCGCGTTCGTTAGCGCTTTACCCGTACCGTTAGAAACCAGAACACCGTTCACACGCTGACCGATTACGCCGCCTTTGTGTGGACCGTAGTGGTCAAATGAATGGTACAGCAGACCTGAACCTGACGTCAGAGTCATGAATTCAGTTTGGAAGCCGATCAAACCACGAGAAGGCATCACAAAATCCATACGGATACGGCCTTTGCCATCTGGAGACATGTCTTTCAGCTCGCCTTTACGCATGCCGATTTTCTCCATGATGCCGCCTTGGTGCTCTTCTTGCACGTCGATGGTGACCGTTTCAAACGGTTCCATCAGTTGGCCGTCTTCGTGCTTCAGAATAACTTCTGGACGAGATACTGCCAGCTCAAAGCCTTCACGACGCATGTTTTCGATCAGGATCGATAGGTGAAGTTCACCACGACCTGAAACGCGGAATTTGTCTGGATCTTCCGTTTGTTCAACACGCAGTGCTACGTTGTGTACCAGCTCTTTTTCCAGACGCTCAAGGATGTTACGTGAAGTCACGAACTTACCTTCTTTACCCGCGAATGGCGAGGTATTCACTTGGAAGGTCATGGTTACGGTTGGCTCATCAACGCTCAGTGGTGGCAGCGCTTCTAGAGCATTCACATCACAGATAGTGTCAGAGATTTTCAGCTCACCCAGACCAGTTACCGCAACGATGTCGCCAGCGGTGGCTTGGTCAGTTTCAGAACGTTGCAGACCAAGGTAGCCCAGAACCGTACCGATCTTGCCGTTACGCTTCTTACCATCCGCACCGATAACAGTCACTTGTTGGTTTGGTTTTACTTTACCGCGTTTGATACGGCCAACACCGATAACACCTACGTAAGAGCTGTAATCGAGCTGAGAAATTTGCATTTGCAGTGGACCATCAAGGTCAACTTGTGGCGCCGCAACGTTATCCACGATGGCTTGGAACAGCGGTTCCATGTTTTCGCCCGTTTCGCCTTCAACCAGAGTTGCCCAACCGTTCAGCGCTGAAGCATAGACCACTTGGAAGTCAAGCTGTTCGTCCGTCGCACCTAGGTTGTCGAACAAGTCAAATACCTGATCCATAACCCAATCAGGACGTGCGCCCGGACGGTCAATTTTGTTAATCACAACGATTGGCTTCAAACCGTGTGCAAACGCTTTTTGGGTTACGAAGCGAGTTTGTGGCATCGGGCCATCTACCGCGTCAACGATCAGCAGCACTGAGTCTACCATCGACATAATACGCTCAACTTCGCCACCGAAGTCCGCGTGTCCCGGGGTGTCTACGATGTTGATACGGTAATCATTCCAGTTGATGGCGGTGTTTTTCGCCAAAATGGTGATACCACGCTCTTTTTCAATGTCGTTCGAGTCCATGACTCGCTCTTCAACATCACCGCGAGACTCTAACGTGCCGGATTGCTGGAGCAGTTTGTCAACCAAGGTCGTCTTACCGTGGTCAACGTGCGCGATAATCGCGATGTTTCTTAATTTTTCAATTTGCGGAGTGGTCATCGGGGTTTGCTTCACTTTTCATTGAGGCTGGCTGCTTAAAGCAGTCGCCGAACATGGTTCAAAAACGGCCAATAATGTACCAGATTTTAGCGGAAAACCTAGAAATATGTGATCTGTCGCGCTGAAATCGTCGACTTTTTCTTCATTTCGCTCGACATCTTTACTTATCTCTAACGTTTCCGGCTTAACAGCCATTGACATCCCCAGTGATTGAGCGCGAAATAGCAAACGTTTTGGTAAAACATGGTGCAGAGCAACTGCATACGCACCATGATAGTGCAACTGAGGATCTTTTTGGTGCACAAGCTCATCAAAAAGCAAACATTCCAGCACCAAAACCATGAATTATATTGGATTTATAAACATGGCACGCTTTTCGCTTTATTAATTTCAGCATCGGTTACCTATAGTACAACGCAGTAATCTTTGCCGACTTTATTTAAGACTCGAGCCCATACCGCTTATTAACACCGGAGGTTATCCAAGATGTCAGTAGAAAATGTTTTATCGCTGATCCAAGAAAACGAAGTTAAGTTTGTTGACCTACGCTTCACAGACACCAAGGGTAAAGAACAACATATCTCTATCCCTGCTCACCAAATTGATGCTGACTTCTTCGAAGACGGTAAAATGTTCGATGGTTCTTCTGTGGCTGGCTGGAAAGGTATCAACGAATCCGACATGGTGATGATGCCCGATCCATCTTCCGCTGTGCTCGACCCATTCACTGAAGATGCTACGCTGAACATTCGTTGTGACATCTTAGAACCTGCGACTATGCAAGGTTACGATCGTGACCCACGTTCTATCGCAAAACGTGCAGAAGAATACATGCGCTCTACGGGTATCGCAGACACAGTTCTTGTCGGTCCAGAGCCAGAATTCTTCCTGTTTGACGATGTGAAATTCGCCACCAACATGTCTGGTTCATTCTTCAAGATTGACGACGTAGAAGCGGCATGGAACACAGGTACTGAATACGAAGATGGTAACAAAGGTCACCGTCCAGGCGTAAAAGGCGGTTACTTCCCAGTTGCTCCTGTTGACTCATCACAAGACATCCGCTCAGCGATGTGTTTGATCATGGAAGAAATGGGTCTGGTTGTTGAAGCGCACCACCATGAAGTGGCGACTGCGGGTCAGAACGAAATCGCGACTCGCTTTAACACGCTCACCACGAAAGCAGACGAGATCCAAATCTACAAGTACGTTGTACACAACGTTGCGCACGCTTTTGGTAAAACAGCCACCTTTATGCCTAAGCCACTGGTTGGCGATAACGGCTCAGGTATGCACGTTCACCAATCTCTCGCGAAAGACGGCGTTAACCTGTTTGCGGGTGATAAGTACGGCGGCCTGTCTGAAACCGCACTGTACTACATTGGTGGTATCATCAAGCACGCTCGCGCGCTGAATGCGATCACTAACCCATCCACCAACTCCTACAAGCGTCTGGTTCCTCACTATGAAGCACCAGTAATGCTGGCTTACTCTGCGCGTAACCGTTCGGCATCTATCCGTATCCCAGTGGTACCAAGCCCGAAAGCACGTCGTATTGAAGTTCGCTTCCCAGATCCAGCAGCTAACCCATACTTGGCGTTTGCAGCTATGCTGATGGCGGGTCTTGACGGTATCAAGAACAAGATCCACCCAGGAGAAGCGATGGACAAAGATCTGTATGACTTACCAGCAGAAGAAGCGGCAGAGATTCCAAAAGTAGCGGAATCACTGCAACAAGCTCTGCAGTATCTGGATGCAGACCGTGAGTTCCTCACTGCCGGTGGCGTGTTCTCAGATGACTTCATTGATTCTTACATCGCACTGAAGACCAAAGATGTTGAGCGCGTGAACGTTGCTGTTCATCCACTTGAGTTTGAACTGTACTACTCTGTGTAATTCTCAGTCTGTGTAAAAAATGACTTAGGTTACATCAATATTAAGGCTCGCCTCGCAGGCGGGCCTTTTGCATATTCAGTCCTTTGAGTATTCGTTTTAACATGCCGCTTACAACGTTAACCATGAGCATAAGCTCATGATCCATAAAGTGAATCATTAAGGTCATTGGGGTGATATATGTCATCGTCTCGTCTGCTATGGCTACTCATTAGTGTGCTTTGGGTACCTCAGCTCGCCGCACAAAACGTCTACACTTGGGTCGATGAAAAAGGGGTTCTGCACTTTAGTGACACGCCACAAAGTGACAAAGCAAAATCCATCCAGTTACCGGATTATGAAGCACAAGCCCCTGCGCCAAGTTTCGACTCAACGGAGCCGGTCACAACAGAAACGGAGGATGAAACAGGGCTTAGCAATGTTACCGCCTCTGAAACAGAGCTAACCGATTCGACAGCATCTCCCGCACCTCAAACTCTGGAGCCGCTAAAAATCAGTTTAATCTCACCTAAGCATGACGATACGGTACGCAATAATAGTGGCAATCTCTTCATTCGCTCTGAGCTCAATCGAAAACTTTCAATCGGTGAGCAATTGCAATTGATGATGGATGGCCGCCCCTATGGTGCCCCCACCACCCAATCAGTTTGGGAATTAAAAAATGTCGATCGCGGCACTCACACCTTTACCATTCAAGCGATTGAAAGCGGCAAGATTATTGCATCTTCCTCGATTATCACGGTGCATTTGCATCGAGCTACAGTGAAATAACCGCAAGATGTGACTATTAGCTCGATTGCCTAAGGGATTGCTCTTTTGGTTTGCACTCCCTTGCGCCATACTTGTTGGGCGATGCACCAATTTTGTGCATCACCCAACAAGCCTAAAGTTCATCGAGCGAGAATGAGTGTGAGTGCAGAATTAAGCCAAACCATCATTAATAATCAGGTCACATCAGTGCTCATTTTGGATGAGTCACTGATGATTCGCTACGCCAACCCTGCCGCTGAACAGCTGTTTTCACAAAGTGCTAAACGCTTGATGCATCAAAGCTTAAATCATTTAGTGCAACACTCCTCTCTCGATTTACAACTGCTCACGCAGCCACTCCAGAGCGGACAAAGCATTACTGATAGCGATGTCACCTTGGTAATCGATAGCAAACCCTTAATGCTCGAAGTCACCGTCAGCCCGATTTCGTGGCACAAAGAGCTGCTGTTACTGGCCGAAATGCGCACGATTGGTCAACAACGCCGGCTAACCCAAGAACTCAACCAACACGCTCAGCAACAAGCGGCTAAGTTATTGGTTAG
Organism: Vibrio cholerae; assembly: GCF_008369605.1. Lineage (NCBI taxonomy): Bacteria > Pseudomonadati > Pseudomonadota > Gammaproteobacteria > Vibrionales > Vibrionaceae > Vibrio > Vibrio cholerae. Next base: position 113,203 of record NZ_CP043554.1, on the reverse strand, counting down.
AGGCTTGGCTCATGAAATCAAAAATCCTTTGGGTGGTTTAAGAGGTGCGGCCCAGCTTTTAGAGCGTATGCTTCCCGATCCGACCCTGATGGAATATACCCAAATCATCATCGAACAGGCAGATCGCTTGCGGGGATTGGTTGATCGCTTACTCGGCCCGCAACGACCGGGGGAGAAAAAATGGGAAAACCTTCACCTGATTTTGGAGAAGGTGCGTCAGTTGGTCGAGCTAGAAACGGGCGCGAATTTGATCTTTGAGCGCGATTATGACCCGAGTCTGCCGAATATTTTGATGGACACGGATCAAATCGAACAAGCCTTACTGAACATTGTCAGTAATGCGGCGCAAATTTTGGCTAACCAAACGCACGGCGTGATCACCTTACGCACCAGAACAGTGCATCAAGCCAATATCCATGGTCAACGTCATAAGCTCGTCGCCAGCATCGAGATTATCGATAACGGCCCCGGCATCCCTCCTGAGCTGCAAGATACGCTGTTTTATCCCATGGTGAGTGGCCGCGAAGGAGGCACAGGCTTGGGGTTATCCATTTCACAAAACCTGATCGATCAACATCAGGGAAAAATAGAGGTGCAAAGCTGGCCAGGACGCACCGTGTTTACCATTTATTTGCCAATTTTGAATTGCTGTTAAGGATTGTCTATGAGTAGAGGATACGTCTGGGTTGTCGATGATGATAGTTCCATTCGCTGGGTAATGGAGAAAACGCTCTCTTCAGCCCATATAAAATGCGAAACCTTCGCAGATGCGGAAAGCGTACTGCTGGCACTGGAGCGTGAAACCCCCGACGTTCTCGTCTCAGACATTCGCATGCCAGGGATGGATGGCATTGCTCTGCTCAATCAAGTGCACCAACGCACCCCTGAACTTCCGGTGATCATTATGACCGCGCATTCGGATCTGGATGCCGCCGTCAATGCCTACCAACAAGGTGCCTTTGAGTATCTTCCCAAGCCTTTTGATGTCGATGAAACCCTCACCTTAGTCGAACGTGCCATCGCTCATGGTCAAGAGCAGCGCAAGACATCTCATCGTCCCAGTGAAAACTATTCCGCCCCTGAAATCATTGGCGAAGCGCCGGCTATGCAAGAAGTGTTTCGCGCGATTGGTCGCTTATCACGCTCTTCGATTTCGGTATTGATCAACGGTGAATCGGGAACCGGTAAAGAATTGGTCGCTCATGCTCTGCATCGACACAGCCCTCGTGCCCAAAAGCCGTTTATTGCCCTCAACATGGCGGCAATTCCCAAAGATCTCATCGAATCTGAACTGTTTGGTCATGAAAAAGGCGCGTTTACTGGTGCCAATACCGTGCGCCAAGGTCGCTTCGAACAAGCCAATGGCGGCACTTTGTTTCTTGATGAAATTGGCGATATGCCGCTCGATATTCAAACTCGGTTATTGCGCGTGTTGGCGGATGGTCAGTTTTATCGCGTTGGCGGTCATGTCGCGATAAAAGTCGATGTACGAATCGTCGCAGCCACTCACCAAAATCTTGAAAAACTGGTTCATCAAGGCAAATTTCGTGAAGACTTATTCCATCGTCTGAACGTTATTCGCATCCATATCCCGTCACTGCGTGAACGTCGACAAGATATTGAAAAGCTCACTAAACACTTTTTAGCGCTGGCAGCCAAAGAGCTCGGAGTGGAGATGAAAACGCTCAACCCGCGCACCGTGGATATTCTAACCAAGCTCGATTGGCCGGGTAACGTGCGCCAACTCGAAAACATGTGTCGCTGGCTCACGGTGATGGCAAGTGGAAGTGAAGTGCTGCCAAGTGATCTTCCTTCCGAATTATTATCAGAAAGGAAAGCCAGCCATTTTGATAATGATATAAGTTGGCAGAAACAGTTAGAAACATGGGCAAAATCTGCACTGGCCTCCGGTGAAACCGAGTTGCTTGCCTACGCACTCCCAGAATTTGAACGTATACTTTTAGAAGCGGCACTTCACCACACCAATGGACATAAACAAGAAGCCGCCAAAGTATTGGGCTGGGGACGGAATACGCTAACACGTAAACTCAAAGAGTTATATTAAGTGTCAGCTTAACGGCCTACCCAACTTTATTGCACAGGAAGTGAGATTAGAGAAGGGTATGCCTTTAAAACGCCAAATTCGCTTAAAAACCGCCATCATACTGCCGTTTGTCTTGACCTTTCTGTTCATGATTTTGGCAATGGCGGCGGTGCAAACCTATCGTTATGAGCAAACGGTAAAAGAGCTCAGCTCTAAGAAGTTATCTTATCTGACTGATAGCATCTCACAACGCTTGTCGGACTTTCTTAATCGCCCTTTTTTTGCCAATCAGATGATTGCCTACAACGTGGGCTTTCACCATCTTTATCAGCTCAATGACGTAAGTCGAATTGAAGACTTCATTCGTGCGGCAGCCAATCCCATAGGTAACAATATCCAGCAAATCGACGTGGTCGGTTTTGGTGGAGTGAATGGTGAATATGTAGGACTGCGTCGAGATGCACCAGAGCAATACAGCCTAATGCTCAAAGATGCACGCACTGACGATAAACTAGTTATTTATCAAACTGCGGCAAAGAATGATCAATTGCGTACGGTGATTGATAACTACGATCCTCGCGTGCGGCCTTGGTTTGCCCCCGTCGCGCAGAAGCCATCGCCACAATGGTCTTCGGTTTATACCAATATGGATGAGAAGCAAGAGATCACTCTCTCCGCACTCAGCCCGGTTTTTCAGGATAAAAGATTTATTGGCGTCATGGTTTCTGATGTCAAACTCAATACGTTCAACCAGTTTCTCTCCGAACTCAAACAACGTATGAATGCTGACGTTTATGTGATGGACAAACAGCACCGCCTGATTGCCCATTCCGGTGAAGGTAGCGTGGTTTCTTGGGGGACACCGTTAAGCCCGAAAGGTGAAAGGCTGTTCGCCAGCGAGAATCGTAACCCCATCATTCGTAGCAGCGCCGAACAACTTGATCTGCAAGGCCTAAATGTGGGTACTTTTACTACCCATGTCAATCAACAGCGCTATTTCAATCAAGCCTCAGCCTTTACCGATCAATATGGCCTCACTTGGTATATCAGTGTTTCCATCGCGGAAGGGGATCTCCTAGGCAGCTTACCTGAAAATCAAAAAACCAGTTGGGCGATAGGATTATTAGTGAGCTTAGTGGGTTTAGGGCTCGGCTTAATGGCATTAAACCGCGTCGCCAACCCGATCATTTCTACCGCCTCGGCAGCAAGACAACTTGCCAATGGTGACTGGACAGCCAGCATGCCTAAGCCCGGTAAAATCTATGAGACCAGTTTGCTTGTCCAAGCCTTTATTGAGATGACCAATAGCCTCAAAGCCTCATTCAAAGCGCTACGCTCACAGTTGGTCTACGATTCTCTGACCCAACTTCTTAGCCGAGAGGGGTTAGTTGAGCATTGTCATCAAATCCCGCAACTCAACGGGGGCCTTATCCTGATTGGGATTGATAAATTTCGCGATATTAACGACAGCTTAGGTCACCATCAGGCCGATCAACTGCTTGTTGCTATTGCTCAAAGACTGAAAGTAACGTTTCCCGAGCCCGCTCTGATTGCTCGGATTGGTGGCGATGAATTTGCTATCTACCTACCCGATGTGAATCAGCAAGATGATTTAAAAAGTGTGGCTACCGATATTCTCAAGCTGTTTGCCTCTCCATTTAGCATGCCAAGCGACAATATTGCTGTGAATGTGTCGATCGGAATTGTGTACCTTGAAGAACCGAATATGACCGTTTGGCTGCGTAATGGTAGCATCGCCCTCAGTAACGCAAAGGCAGAACATACGCATATCAGTTTTTACTCACCAGAGATGGCGAATGCTTCACGCAAAAGAATGCTCATGGTCACGCAGATAAAACTGGCGCTCGATAATCAAGAGTTCGTTCCCTTCTATCAGCCGATCGTCGATTTAAATAGTGGTGAAGTATTAGGCGCAGAAGCGCTTGCTCGTTGGATTTCCCCTGAATTCGGCTTGATCCCACCCATGGATTTTATTCCGATTGCAGAAGAGAGTGGATTGATCAATGCGATTGGCGAGCAGATCTTACGTCAAGCCTGTGCTGATACCGTTCGTGGTATTGCAGAAAATAAATGGCCATCGACGTTCCATATGCATGTCAATCTATCGGTTAATCAACTCTCTCATCCCGATTTTATCGCTCAGTTACACAGCGTATTAGACGAATCCGGCCTACAGCCTGCCAACCTGACACTCGAAATCACCGAATCACGTATTGTCGATAATGACCCCGTCATCTTGCACAATATGCTTGAGTTGAAAAAAGCAAGAATACACATTGCAATCGATGATTTTGGTACAGGCTATAGTTCTCTCGCCTACTTACACAAACTTCCCTTCGATTGCCTAAAAATTGATAGAGAATTTGTCTCTCAACTCAATGCATACAATATTGAAAACAGCGTGGTAGCCGCGATCGTTAACATGACTCGCGGTTTTAAAGTCGAGCTGGTCGCTGAAGGCATAGAGACTCAAGAGCAGGTGGATTTACTGAACCAACTCGGTTGCCCTCGCGGGCAAGGCTTCTTATTCAGTAAACCAATGGCCTATCAGGATTGGCCAACAGATCTGGTTAACATGAAGCAAAGTTAAACAAAATAAGTCCTTTTCTTTCTTTTGCTTAGCTGACAGTCCGTGGATTGGTTTTTATACTTAACGGCAAATACTGATAAGGACAACAATAATGATAACTTCATCACTCCCTTTAACGGATTTGCACCGTCATCTTGATGGAAATATCCGCACCCAAACCATTTTGGAATTAGGACAAAAATTTGGCGTTAAGCTACCCGCAAACACGTTAGAAACTCTTACCCCTTATGTACAAATTGTCGAAGCAGAACCCTCTCTGGTTGCCTTCTTATCCAAACTAGACTGGGGCGTAGCGGTACTAGGCGATCTTAATGCTTGCCGTCGTGTTGCCTACGAGAACGTCGAAGATGCGCTTAACGCCCGTATTGACTATGCCGAGCTACGTTTCTCTCCTTATTACATGGCCATGAAACACAGCTTACCTGTTGCAGGAGTGGTAGAAGCTGTTGTCGATGGAGTCCGCGCTGGTGTACGTGATTTTGGTATTCAAGCCAACCTTATTGGCATTATGAGCCGCACCTTTGGTACCGATGCTTGCCAACAAGAGCTCGACGCCATCCTAAGCCAGAAAAATCACATTGTGGCAGTCGATCTCGCAGGTGATGAATTGGGGCAACCCGGTGACCGCTTTATCCAACATTTTAAACAAGTCAGAGATGCAGGATTGCATGTGACAGTTCACGCAGGTGAAGCGGCAGGTCCAGAAAGCATGTGGCAAGCGATCAGAGACCTGGGCGCTACAAGGATTGGTCATGGCGTCAAAGCCATCCATGATCCAAAACTTATGGACTATCTCGCCCAGCACCGGATCGGTATCGAATCATGCCTGACTTCCAACCTACAGACGAGCACGGTGGATAGCCTAGCCACACATCCTCTTAAGCGTTTCTTAGAGCATGGTATTTTAGCCTGCATTAACACCGACGATCCTGCTGTAGAAGGGATTGAACTACCTTACGAATATGAAATCGCAGCGCCTCAAGCAGGCTTAAGCCAAGAGCAGATATGTCAAGCTCAGCTCAACGGTTTAGAGTTGGCCTTCCTCTCTGATTCAGAGAAAAAAGCGCTTCTAGCCAAAGCGGCACTACGCGGTTAATCAATCACATAGCATTATTCGAGCCGATGCAAAAGCATCGGCTTTTTATTACTCGATGTGGCTATGCAACAAGGCGATAAACTAGAACTATTAAACAGAGAATCAGCAGTTTGGGATGATTGAACATCGTAGAGGATGAGTACTGGGATAGGCGATAAGCGGTGATTAAAATCTGGCGTTCAATGAGTTCCAGATAGCAAAAAACCCAGTCCTAAGACTGGGTTTCGTAATAAGTGGCGGAGCGGACGGGACTCGAACCCGCGACCCCCGGCGTGACAGGCCGGTATTCTAACCGACTGAACTACCGCTCCGCTGTCTGGTTAGACGTTTCGTCTACTTTTTTTGCTTTTAGATTTTTCTTAAATATCTAAAAACAACAAGTTAAAGCCTGGCGATGTTCTACTCTCACATGGGGAAACCCCACACTACCATCGACGCTGTTTCGTTTCACTTCTGAGTTCGGGATGGAGTCAGGTGGGTCCAAAACGCTATGGTCGCCAAGCAAATTCTGTTTTTGATTTCACTTTTTCTTAAAAAGTGATAACCAACAATTCTGGAAAGCTGTTTTCGTTCTCACACACATTCTTATGCGCTTAGCTTTGAGTCCACTACAAAACCCCTTGGGTGTTGTATGGTTAAGCCTCACGGGCAATTAGTACAGGTTAGCTCAACGCCTCACAACGCTTACACACCCTGCCTATCAACGTTCTAGTCTCGAACAACCCTTTAGGATACTTAAAGTATCAGGGAAGACTCATCTCAGGGCTCGCTTCGCGCTTAGATGCTTTCAGCGCTTATCAATTCCGAACTTAGCTACCGGGCAATGCGTCTGGCGACACAACCCGAACACCAGAGGTTCGTCCACTCCGGTCCTCTCGTACTAGGAGCAGCCCCCTTCAATCTTCCAACGCCCACGGCAGATAGGGACCGAACTGTCTCACGACGTTCTAAACCCAGCTCGCGTACCACTTTAAATGGCGAACAGCCATACCCTTGGGACCGACTTCAGCCCCAGGATGTGATGAGCCGACATCGAGGTGCCAAACACCGCCGTCGATATGAACTCTTGGGCGGTATCAGCCTGTTATCCCCGGAGTACCTTTTATCCGTTGAGCGATGGCCCTTCCATACAGAACCACCGGATCACTATGACCTGCTTTCGCACCTGCTCGAACCGTCATTCTCGCAGTTAAGCGGGCTTATGCCATTGCACTAACCTCACGATGTCCAACCGTGATTAGCCCACCTTCGTGCTCCTCCGTTACTCTTTGGGAGGAGACCGCCCCAGTCAAACTACCCACCAGGCACTGTCCTCAACCCAGATAATGGGTCTAAGTTAGAACATCAAACATACAAGGGTGGTATTTCAAGGACGGCTCCAACGCAACTGGCGTCACGTCTTCATAGCCTCCCACCTATCCTACACATGTAGGTTCAATGTTCAGTGCCAAGCTGTAGTAAAGGTTCACGGGGTCTTTCCGTCTAGCCGCGGGTACACTGCATCTTCACAGCGATTTCAATTTCACTGAGTCTCGGGTGGAGACAGCGTGGCCATCATTACGCCATTCGTGCAGGTCGGAACTTACCCGACAAGGAATTTCGCTACCTTAGGACCGTTATAGTTACGGCCGCCGTTTACCGGGGCTTCGATCAAGAGCTTCGCTTGCGCTAACCCCATCAATTAACCTTCCGGCACCGGGCAGGCGTCACACCGTATACGTCATCTTGCGATTTTGCACAGTGCTGTGTTTTTAATAAACAGTTGCAGCCACCTGGTATCTGCGACTCTCGTCAGCTCCATCCGCGAGGGACTTCACCATCAAGAGCGTACCTTCTCCCGAAGTTACGGTACCATTTTGCCTAGTTCCTTCACCCGAGTTCTCTCAAGCGCCTTGGTATTCTCTACCCGACCACCTGTGTCGGTTTGGGGTACGATTCCTAACTATCTGAAGCTTAGAGGCTTTTCCTGGAAGCATGGCATCAATGACTTCACTGCCGTAGCAGCTCGACGTCGTGTCTCAGCCTTAAAGAGAGCCGGATTTACCTAACTCTCAAGCCTACGCACTTGAACCAGGACAACCGTCGCCTGGCCCACCTAGCCTTCTCCGTCCCCCCATCGCAATAGTCAGAAGTACGGGAATATTAACCCGTTTCCCATCGATTACGCCTTTCGGCCTCACCTTAGGGGTCGACTCACCCTGCCCCGATTAACGTTGGACAGGAACCCTTGGTCTTCCGGCGAGGAGGTTTTTCACCCCCTTTGTCGTTACTCATGTCAGCATTCGCACTTCTGATACCTCCAGCAAACCTTACGATTCACCTTCAACGGCTTACAGAACGCTCCCCTACCCAATATCTAAAAGATATTGCCGCAGCTTCGGTGTATTGCTTAGCCCCGTTACATCTTCCGCGCAGGCCGACTCGACTAGTGAGCTATTACGCTTTCTTTAAATGATGGCTGCTTCTAAGCCAACATCCTAGCTGTCTGAGCCTTCCCACATCGTTTCCCACTTAGCAATACTTTGGGACCTTAGCTGGCGGTCTGGGTTGTTTCCCTCTCCACGACGGACGTTAGCACCCGCCGTGTGTCTCCCGGATAGTACTTACTGGTATTCGGAGTTTGCAAAGGGTTGGTAAGTCGGGATGACCCCCTAGCCTTAACAGTGCTCTACCCCCAGTAGTATTCGTCCGAGGCGCTACCTAAATAGCTTTCGGGGAGAACCAGCTATCTCCGAGTTTGATTGGCCTTTCACCCCTAGCCACAAGTCATCCGCTAATTTTTCAACATTAGTCGGTTCGGTCCTCCAGTTGATGTTACTCAACCTTCAACCTGCCCATGGCTAGATCACCCGGTTTCGGGTCTATATCCAGAGACTGAGCGCCCAGTTAAGACTCGCTTTCGCTACGGCTCCCCTATACGGTTAACCTTGCCACTGAATATAAGTCGCTGACCCATTATACAAAAGGTACGCAGTCACACCACGAAGGTGCTCCTACTGCTTGTACGTACACGGTTTCAGGTTCTATTTCACTCCCCTCACAGGGGTTCTTTTCGCCTTTCCCTCACGGTACTGGTTCACTATCGGTCAGTCAGGAGTATTTAGCCTTGGAGGATGGTCCCCCCATATTCAGACAGGATATCACGTGTCCCGCCCTACTCGATTTCACGCTCGATGAAGCGTCGGTTACGGGGCTATCACCCTGTATCGCCAAGCTTTCCAGCTTGTTCACCTACTTCACCGAGTGCTTAAGGGCTAATCCAGGTTCGCTCGCCGCTACTACCGGAATCTCGGTTGATTTCTTCTCCTCGGGGTACTTAGATGTTTCAGTTCCCCCGGTTTGCTCTGTTAACCTATGTATTCAGTTAACAGTAACTGCTTATGCAGTTGGGTTTCCCCATTCGGAAATCGCAGACTCAAACGGCTCTTACTGCCTTATCTGCGCTTATCGCAAGTTAGTACGTCCTTCATCGCCTCTGACTGCCCAGGCATCCACCGTGTACGCTTAGTCACTTAACCATACAACCCGAAGGAGTTTCGGGTTGTTGTTTAAACAACCTAAGTTGTCTCGCGTTTAATTTACATGAGTGCGAGACAGATTTTGCCGGACTCAAATTTGAACAAGACCGAAGTCTTATTCGATACCAAGCACACTTGAATGTGTTGTTGGTGTTTATCTTTCGATAAACATTGAGAACTTTACAAACAACAATAATTTGTTGTTTTGTCAGCTTTCCAAATTGTTAAAGAGCAAAGTACTTCTTATCACTAAGAGCCACTTTTTAAGGACTTTCGGCGGCAAAAATCCGAACCACGCAGTGTTGGGTGGTTTGGAAATGTATTCCAAAAATGCTTAAAGAGTGGTGGGCGATACCGGGTTCGAACCAGTGACCCCCTGCTTGTAAGGCAGGTGCTCTCCCAACTGAGCTAATCGCCCACATGTTTTACTTCCTGTGGATGAAGGAAATGGTGGGTCGTATAGGATTTGAACCTATGACCAATTGGTTAAAAGCCAACTGCTCTACCACTGAGCTAACGACCCATTAACTTCTCAAGGGAAGTGGTATCCCGTAGGGGAGTCGAACCCCTGTTACCGCCGTGAAAGGGCGGTGTCCTAGGCCTCTAGACGAACGGGACACTAAGATACTCTTCTCTAATCTAAACCGAATCAATCTGTGTGGACACTCATCACGATAATCTTCGTGTAAGGAGGTGATCCAGCGCCAGGTTCCCCTAGCGCTACCTTGTTACGACTTCACCCCAGTCATGAACCACAAAGTGGCAAGCGTCCTCCCGAAGGTTAAACTACCTGCTTCTTTTGCAGCCCACTCCCATGGTGTGACGGGCGGTGTGTACAAGGCCCGGGAACGTATTCACCGCAACATTCTGATTTGCGATTACTAGCGATTCCGACTTCATGGAGTCGAGTTGCAGACTCCAATCCGGACTACGACGTACTTTGTGAGATTCGCTCCACCTCGCGGTATCGCTGCCCTCTGTATACGCCATTGTAGCACGTGTGTAGCCCTACTCGTAAGGGCCATGATGACTTGACGTCGTCCCCACCTTCCTCCGGTTTATCACCGGCAGTCTCCCTGGAGTTCCCACCATTACGTGCTGGCAAACAAGGATAAGGGTTGCGCTCGTTGCGGGACTTAACCCAACATTTCACAACACGAGCTGACGACAGCCATGCAGCACCTGTCTCAGAGCTCCCGAAGGCACTCCAGCGTCTCCGCTAGATTCTCTGGATGTCAAGAGTAGGTAAGGTTCTTCGCGTTGCATCGAATTAAACCACATGCTCCACCGCTTGTGCGGGCCCCCGTCAATTCATTTGAGTTTTAATCTTGCGACCGTACTCCCCAGGCGGTCTACTTAACGCGTTAGCTCCGAAAGCCACGCCTCTAGGGCACAACCTCCAAGTAGACATCGTTTACGGCGTGGACTACCAGG
>NZ_CP043554.1:0-95000 GCF_008369605.1 Vibrio cholerae | reverse complement strand
GTACTTGCTGAATCTCTTCTTTAATAAGGGGAAAGTGAGTACATCCTAAAACGGCGACATCGATCGTGTTTTTCAAAGGTTGCAATATGCTTGCTAATTCTTCGAGATCGAGAGGCTTACCCCGCAATTTCTCCTCAGCCATATTGACCAAGCGTGTAGACCCCAGCAGTTCAACATTTTTATTCGCAGAAAAGTCGCGGATCAACTCTTGCGTGTATTGCCGTTTCACTGTGGCTGGCGTCGCGATAAGCCCAATCGCCTTGCTAGCAATCAGGGAGGCGGGTTTAATTGCAGGCACAACCCCGACCACAGGTATCGTAAGTTTGGCGCGCAATACGGGCAACACTATGGTGCTCGCGGTATTACAAGCGATGACCACAAGATCGATTCGCTCTTGTTCAACCATTCGAGTAACCAAGGTATCGACTCGTGCGATCAGTGTTTCCTGGGTCAGCTCACCATAAGGATATGCGGCGTTATCAAACAGATAGATATAGTTTAATTGCGGCAAGCGGGCTTCAATTTCTCGATATACGGAAAGACCACCCACACCAGAATCGAAAATCAGTACACGAGGAAAAGATTGAGATGACACGAGTGCAACAACCTAACTAGAAAAAACGGAGAAATCATACTCTCGCTGCTACATTAGGCAATCCACCACAGATATATAACATTAAAAAATCTAATTCAAAATTCATTATTTGACACATTACCAACATTTCAATTCTTAATCCTGAACCACATTAGCATTAGAGTAAAAATTCTATATGTATCAATAAGAAGAACCTTTCTTTCCTGTCATTAATCTTACAAAACAAGAACAAAAAACGAACAATACAAACTTAACCTCCCCCACGTGGAAACATAAGTAGTTTTCATGAATAACTTCTTTTCATCCAAGGATGAGATCGTTATTGGTGTGCTCAACATGATTGTTGTGAGCCACGACCCAACCATTTTTATTCACTTTTTAAGGAAACTTATCATGTTTAAAAAGTTTTTAAGCTTATGCATTGTTTCGACGTTTTCCGTCGCCGCAACCTCAGCATTTGCCCAACCCAATCAGCTTGTTGGCAAATCATCTCCTCAACAATTAGCACCATTGATGAAAGCCGCTTCAGGGAAAGGCATTAAAAATCAATACATTGTTGTACTCAAGCAACCAGCGACAATCATGAGTAATGATTTGCAAGCTTTCCAACAATTTACTCAACGATCTGTCAATGCATTAGCCAATAAGCATGCACTCGAAATCAAAAATGTTTTTGATAGTGCGTTAAGCGGTTTTTCTGCAGAGCTAACGGCTGAGCAACTACAAGCTCTTCGTGCCGATCCTAACATCGACTATATCGAGCAAAACCAAATTATTACGGTTAATCCGATCATCTCTGCATCAGCGAATGCGGCTCAAGATAACGTAACCTGGGGAATCGACCGCATCGATCAGCGCGATCTACCGCTCAATCGTAGTTATAACTACAACTATGATGGCAGTGGCGTTACCGCTTATGTGATCGATACCGGTATTGCTTTCAACCATCCTGAATTTGGTGGACGAGCAAAATCCGGCTATGACTTTATCGATAACGATAATGATGCCAGTGACTGCCAAGGCCACGGTACACATGTGGCAGGCACTATCGGGGGCGCTCAATACGGTGTAGCTAAAAACGTTAACTTAGTTGGTGTGCGCGTATTGGGATGTGATAGTAGTGGTTCAACAGAAGCGATCGTCCGTGGTATTGACTGGGTGGCTCAAAACGCGTCCGGCCCTTCTGTTGCCAATCTGAGTTTAGGGGGAGGAGTTACTCAGGCGCTGGATCAAGCAGTCGCTCGGCTCGTCCAAAGAGGAGTCACTGCGGTCATTGCTGCTGGTAACGATGGTAAAGACGCTTGCCAAGTGTCCCCTGCACGTGAACCAAGTGGCATCACTGTAGGCGCCACCGATAGCAATGATCGTCGTTCTTATCACTTACGCCAAGATGGCAGCTTTTGGTGGGCTTCTAACTGGGGCAACTGTGTTGATATTTTTGCTCCCGGCTCAGATGTCACCTCAGCCTCACATCAAAACACAGGCACCACGACTATGGGAGGCACATCAATGGCGGCACCACACGTAGCTGGGGTCGTAGCCTTGTACTTGCAAGAGAATAAGAACCTCTCTCCGAATCAAATCAAAACGCTGCTTAGCGACCGATCAACCAAAGGCAAAGTCAGCGACACTCAAGGAACGCCAAATAAGCTGCTGTATAGTTTGACCGATAACAATACCACTCCGAATCCTGATCCCAATCCGCAACCAGGGCCACAGCCGCAGCCTGACAGCCAACTGACTAATGGTAAAGTGGTTACAGGCATCAGTGGCAAGCAAGGTGAATTGAAAAAATTCTATATTGATGTGCCTGCAGGTCGTCGATTGAGTATCGAGACCAACGGAGGTACAGGTAATCTTGATCTCTATGTTCGTCTAGGTATTGAACCAGAACCGTTTGCTTGGGATTGCGCATCTTACCGCAACGGCAATAATGAAGTTTGTTCCTTCCCGAATACCCGAGAAGGTCGCCACTTCATTACACTCTATGGCACCACTGAGTTTAACAATGTCAGTTTGGTGGCTCGCTACTAACATGACGCATTAAACAATAAAAGCCAGTCAGATGTTCTGACTGGCTTTTTATGGTTAAAGACAATGCCTGAATTTAAAACTGATAAGAGACATTGAAATAGTACGCACGCTCGGGAGCCTTGTAGCCAATCGCACTTTCATATTGCTCATTGAATACGTTTTCAATTCGGCCGCGAAGAGTCATATCCTGACTTACCCAGTATCCGACTGACATATCCCACAGATTAGTTGCCGGAATATAGTCTTCGTCCTTTGGCGTTGCCGTAGGTAGATCTAAACGCTTACCTGTATAGGTGTAGGTAGCATTTAAATCAAATTGTCCAAAACTTAATGAACTAATCCATTTGTAATTTTGCTTAGCACGACGTGACAGTTGGACACCATTATCATCTTTATGATCTTTAAACTCAGCCACCAACATATGGTTTACAGGTCCCGTATTGAAGTTCACATCAAATTCAAATCCTTTAATACGAGCATCGGTGTTATCTGAATACCAGCGGCCTGAAGATAAAGCAGGCTTATACCAAATAATTAGATTATCTACTTTGTTGTCGTATACCGAAGCATTCCAGCTTGCGAATGAATAAACCCCAGACACGCCAAATTCAATATTCTTAGACTCTTCAGGCTTCAAATCAGGCGTAGTAGTGAGGTCAGAATAAGTCGGCGCTTTGAAAGCAGTACCGTAGGCGGCACGAATACGGTGCTCATCATTGAGTTGATACCCTGCTGCTAATGACCATGTTGTATAGTGGTCATACTTATCATGCTTGTCATAACGGACTCCAGACTCAAATGTCCAACTATCAACATATACTCGACCAGAAGCAAATACACCCTGAGTATCTCGGCTTTCACCCGCCAATTTATGAGAAGCACCATAATTCTTAGCATCATCAGCAAGACTCTCTCGACGAGCATCCACTCCCGCACCGACTTCAGCGTTTTCGGTCAGCTGATACAAGTTAGCCCACTGCAATTGAGTCATGGTGATATTGGCTTTAGTGCTTGCGTTAGCTTTACCTTCAGATAGCGAGTAATCCAGATTTTCAGTTTGCTGATAATTCAGACTTACTAAACTTTTTAGCTGCTCGCCTTGGAAATTTAATTGCCCAGTGAAACTTTCATTTTGCGAGTAGCCATGCTTTACAGAACCGGACTCATCATATTGAGCATCACTATCAAACCAACTCGCCGAAAAATAGCCAAGCCATTGCTCATTGAGCTGATGCTCATAACCTGCCATTAGGTTTTGGCCGTCAAATCCATATTGAGTACCGTTCCCTGTATTCTTAATATCGTATCCATCCGTTTGCTCAAAACCCGCCGCGACTTGAAAATGCCCGCTCTCTTCAACATCAGCCTTAGCGATCACATCCGCTTTTTTAGAAGAAAGACTTCCGATTCCGAGAGAAACTTGTTTTGCATCATCTCCGCGGTGCGAGCGAGTAATGATATTGATAACGCCACCAATCGCATCTGACCCATATACAGCAGCATTAGGCCCACGAATGACTTCTAAGCGCTCAACAAGACCTATCGGAAAACGGTTAAGTGCCACACCGCCCGCAGAGGAATTAATACGAATACCATCCACCAACACCAAAACATGATTACTGTTGGTTCCACGTATAAAAACAGAAGCACTATGTCCGCGCCCACCATTTTGGGCAATTTCGACACCAGGTACTCGGCGTAGTACTTCCGTTAAAGAATTCGCTTGATAAGCTTCAATTTCCTGACGAGAGACAACCGTCACCGAAGAGAGAACCGATGATTCTACTTGCTCAAAACGATTTGCCGTCACAACAACCGTTTCTTGAGGTTGCGCTTCGTTGGCGTGTAAATAAGAGATAGGGGTAAGCAGCGATGCTAGAGCGATCGCCAGTGCTGATTTTTGCATTATGTTGTCCTAAATCGCGTGAATCCTACTGAGTGCAATACCACTGCGTTACTCAGTTGCTGGCAGGTCTTCGGACTTGAGAGCACTGTTGGCCTACTGGCTCGACTTCCCACTCGAAAAGCAGTGTCGTTTGAGCGTTCGTTCTCTCTTACCGCTGCGCGTCAGTTCCGGAGTTACACCGGATTCCCTTTTCAGCCATTTTTAGCCATCCAGGCATCTAAATAGCACCAGCTTGGCGCTGATAGTATTGAGTGAATGAAAAATTGTCCAGTACAGATTCCGATCCGCTAGACTTTACACTGAATATCCCAATCAATATTTGGGCAAAACTGGACAAGCGGCCGAGATTGAATAAAATCTGCGCTCTTTCTGTAATAGCCCATAAAAAGGTACCCCAATGGCGACTCTTGATGTAAACCCTGAACTCTACCAAGCTCAATTGGCAGACAAAATCGCCCGTTTAAAAGCGATGTTTGTTGATTACTCCATGCCTGAGCTGGAAGTGTTTGAGTCGCCAGTGGTGAATTATCGTATGCGTGCTGAATTTCGGATTTGGCATGAAGGCGATGACATGTACTACATCATGTTTAATCAAGAGACGCGCGAAAAGTACCGCGTGGATCAATTTCCAGCGGCGAGCCGCCTGATTAACGATTTGATGCCTCTTCTGATGGATGCCATGAAAGGCAGCCCTATTCTGCGCCATAAACTGTTTCAGGTTGATTTCCTCTCAACCCTCAGTGGCGAGATTTTGGTTTCACTGCTGTACCATCGACAACTCAGCGAAGAATGGATCACTGCAGCGCAAGCTCTCAAACAGCGCCTGAACGATGAAGGGTTCAACCTGAACTTAATCGGCCGTGCTCGCAAAATGAAAGTAGTGCTGGATCGTGATTACGTGGTGGAGAAATTACAGGTCAATGGCCAGCCTTATGTATATAAGCAAGTCGAAAACAGTTTTACCCAACCTAACGCGAAGGTCGCCGAAAAAATGTTGGAGTGGGCGGTCGATTGTACTCAAGAGAGCAAGGGGGATTTGCTTGAACTGTATTGTGGTAACGGCAACTTCTCACTCGCGTTAGCGCAAAACTTTGAGCGTGTACTGGCAACCGAATTAGCCAAACCTTCTGTAGAAGCTGCGCAATTTAATATTGCCGCGAACCAGATCGGCAACGTGCAGATCATTCGCATGTCAGCAGAAGAGTTTACTCAGGCGATGGAAGGTAAACGCGAATTCAATCGTTTGAAGGATGCGGGAGTCGATCTGCAAAGCTACCGTTGCAACACTATTTTTGTCGACCCACCACGCTCAGGCATGGATATCGACACTTGTAAAATGGTGCAAGGTTATGAGCGCATTCTGTACATCTCTTGTAACCCAGAAACACTGAAAGAGAACTTACAAGTCTTGGGGGAAACCCATCAAGTGGTGCGCTTTGCTCTCTTCGACCAATTTCCTTACACCCACCACATGGAAGCGGGTGTGATGTTAGAACGCAAAAAGTAACCGTATAAAAAACGAGCCAGATGGCTCGTTTTGTGTTTAGCGTGGCTTACCGATGTAACCGAGCTTACGCCCAATCCAAAAGATCAGGAGCAGTACTATGACGATGGAGAAAAAGTTCGACCCTTCTTGCGGGTATTGTGCTTTGATAAAAGCCGAGTGACCAAAAGCCCCGACGAAGAAACAGGCGAGGCCGACTAATGGCACCTCTTCCGCCACCGGATGAGCCAAATACTCTTGATAAAGCATCTGAGCTGAGAGTACTAAAGCTATCAAAGCAAACAGAGAAAATGGCACTGAACTCATGGTGAGCCATGAAAGCAAAGCATCACTGCACATTCCCGCGACCAGCGCCAGTATTAATGTTTTACGCTCTGCGCGAGTGGACTGAACGTTGTTTTCTCTCGACATCTCTCTTTCCTTTTTCCTCTTTTATTTTGGGTATTGCACTTATTCCAACGCGCCTTTCAGGCGATGACGTTCACGCTCTTTACGATACCAATGTGCCCCTTTGGCCAGCATGCGCAGTTGCATGATCAAACGCTCGGCCAGTTCATCGCGTTCACGGCGATCCAAATCGAGCGCTTCTGCGCCTGAACTAAAGACCAAGATGACGGAAGCTTCTGCTTGAGTCATCGCCTCTTCCCGCGTCATGCCTGTGGCAACCAGATATTCAGTGAGCTCAGCCGCAAAGTGTTGAATTTCACGCACTACTGCCGCTCGAAACTCGCAGGAAGTGCCAGAACGTTCACGCAACAACAAACGAAATACGTTAGGGCTGCTCTCAATGAACTCCATAAAGGTTTCCACTGAAGTGCGGATCACACTGCCTTCTTTGACGATGCGCTGGCGAGCTTGACGCATCAACTGACGCAATAACAGACCACCTTCATCCACCATGGTTAAACCCAGTTCATCCATGTCTTTGAAGTGACGATAAAACGAGGTCGGCGCAATGCCAGCTTCTCGGGCGACTTCACGTAGACTCAGGTTAGAGAAACTTCGGTCAGCGCTCAGTTGGCTAAACGCGGCATCAATTAAAGAGCGGCGCGTCTTTTCTTTTTGTTGTGCTCGGATTCCCAACGATTTCATTCCAATCAGTTCTCAGCTAAATCGAAAAATGTGGTTCATACTATAACCTGATTGGTTGGCTTGTCTAAGCAACAAAGCTCGTCAGTATGAGACAGCAGCCATTTTCGCAACCGGATACCAGATAATAATGGTGCTGATGCTAACTCAATGTAATCAAAAGCGATTGGAATCAAGCAAGGTTGAGTACCTGTTTTGCAATGAAGGCGTGATCCCCTCCACTCTCTGCACCTTGCAGCATGTTTCCAGGTCAGGGAATGCGTTAAAATCTCGCAACAGCAATGTTAAGCAAATATAACAAGGATTCACTATGGGACAGAAAAACCACTTTGACGTCATTGTGATCGGTAGCGGTCCGGGCGGAGAAGGGGCAGCCATGGGGCTGACCAAAGGGGGAAAAAATGTCGCTATCATAGAAAAAGAGAGCAGTGTCGGCGGAGGTTGTACTCATTGGGGCACCATCCCATCGAAAGCCCTACGTCACGCGGTAAGCCGCATTATTGAGTTCAATAGCAACCCGCTGTTTTGCAAAAACAACTCCAGCATTCACGCTACGTTTTCGACCATTTTAAGTCACGCCAAAAGCGTGATTGATAAACAAACACGCCTGCGCCAAGGCTTTTACGATCGCAATCAATGCACGCTGATTTTTGGCGCTGCGCACTTTATTGATGCTCACACCGTAGCAGTCAAAAAAGCCGATGGCAGCATCGACACCTTCAGTGCCGATAAATTTGTTATCGCCACCGGTTCACGACCTTATCATCCGAAAGATGTCGATTTTGGTCACCCGCGTATTTATGACAGCGACTCGATTCTGAACCTCGAACATGATCCTCGCCATATCATTATTTACGGTGCTGGGGTGATTGGTTGTGAATACGCCTCTATCTTCCGCGGCTTGGATGTCAAAACGGATCTGATCAACACCCGTGATCGCTTACTGTCGTTTCTGGATAATGAAGTCTCTGATGCGCTCTCTTACCACTTTTGGAACAGTGGTGTGGTGATCCGCAATGATGAAACTTACGACAAGGTGGAAGGCACCAGCGATGGGGTGATCGTCCATCTGAAATCGGGCAAAAAAATGCGCGCCGACTGCTTGTTGTACGCCAACGGGCGCACTGGTAATACTGATAAGCTCAATTTAGAGTCGGTTGGCTTACAAGCAGATTCGCGAGGCCAGTTAGTCGTCAACGCCAATTACCAGACTCAAGTGGAACACATTTATGCGGTGGGTGATGTCATTGGTTACCCAAGCCTTGCCAGCGCCGCTTATGACCAAGGTCGGTTTGTCGCGCAAGCCATCATTCATGGTCAAGCGGCTAACTTACTGACGGAAGACATCCCAACCGGTATCTATACCATCCCAGAGATCAGTTCCGTGGGTCGTACCGAGCAAGAGCTGACGGCGGCTAAAGTGCCTTATGAAGTGGGACGCGCTTCTTTCAAACATTTGGCGCGCGCACAAATTGCGGGCAAAGATATCGGCAGCTTAAAAATCCTGTTCCATCGTGAAACCAAAGAGATTTTAGGTATTCACTGCTTTGGTGAGCGTGCCGCAGAAATCATTCATATCGGCCAAGCGATCATGGAACAAAAAGGGGAAGCCAATACCATTGAGTATTTCGTGAACACCACCTTTAACTACCCGACGATGGCCGAAGCCTTCCGTGTTGCAGCCTTAAATGGTCTTAATCGACTGTTTTAATACTCTAGAGTCAAACTACTTAGAGTTGCAGGTAGACGGCAAGTGAGTTCACCCACATGAGCATAGATACACTATGTGATTGGGGTGAACGAACGTAGCCAACACCGCTGCAGCTTCAAGTAGGAAGGGTATATTAGATAGAGACAAAAAAGGTCTGGCATTGACCAGACCTTTTCTTATCAAGCGGTTACGCAATGTGAAATCAGAACTCGCCCACCGCTTCTTTCAGCTTACGCATGGCGTTTTTCTCAAGCTGACGAATACGCTCCGCAGAAACACCATACATTTCCGCCAAATCTTGCAGTGTGGTTTTGTTGTCATCATCCAACCAACGAGCACGCACAATGTGTTGGCTACGCTCATCAAGACTTGCCAGCGCCATGCTGAGGCGCTGTGTGGTATGCGCTTCCCAGTTTTCGGCTTCTAGGTTATCAGCTAAGTCAGAGTGCTTATCTTCGAGGTACAGCACAGGCGCAGTGTAAGCCATGCCGTTTTCGTCATCCTCGGCGGACATCTCAAACGCAGCATCTTGGGCTGCCAGACGAGATTCCATTTCACGCACTTCAGCAGGCTCAACACCCAGCTCGCGCGCTACCGTTTCGACTTCGCCGTTATTAAACCAGCCAAGGCGTTTTTTCGATTTACGCAGATTAAAGAACAGTTTGCGCTGTGCTTTGGTGGTGGCGATTTTCACAATACGCCAGTTACGTAGCACATATTCATGAATTTCGGCTTTAATCCAGTGCACCGCAAACGACACCAGTCTTACCCCCATCTCAGGGTTAAAGCGTTTAACCGCTTTCATCAGACCGATATTGCCCTCTTGCACTAAGTCCGCCATTGGCAAGCCATAACCGGAATAACCACGAGCAACGTGAACAACAAATCGTAGGTGCGACAAGATCAAGCCTTTCGCAGCATCGATATCCCCTTTGTAATGTAATCGCTCTGCCAGCTCGCGCTCTTCATCAGCACTCAGCATCGGGTAACCGTTTACTGAACGGATGTAGCTATCTAAGCTGTCTTGGGAAACAAGAGCCATTGGATACGCTTGGTTAGTCATTCAATTCCTCATCATTCTCTGATCTGGATACGCTGTTTTACCGCAACAAGCTTGAACCTAAAATGAACAGGTTTCAAGTTTGACTGGTCATTATGCATAAACAAAAGGGCAACTCAAGTCAAGCACTGCCTCAACTTTGAATCAACCGCCCATTTATGACAGTTATCACCTAAACAGGTTCAATTTCTTTTAGATGACGTTTCGCCGACACTTTCGCCGCCACGCAGCCTAAAAAGACGCCGAGCATTAAAAGCAGTAATGATTCATCCCAGCCGAGGCCAATCAAACGGAAACGGCTGTCATACAATTGAGCGAGCGCTTCCACCGCCCCATTGAGTAAAATCGTCATCAAGGCCGTTAATAGCCAAGCAGCCACGGCGCCGAGTAAACCAAACCACATCCCTGAATAGAGATAAGGACGCAGAATATACGCATCGGTCGCGCCGATGAGTTTCATGGTTTGGATTTCTTCTTTGTTGGCTTGTACGTTAAAACGTAGCGTATTGCCCACAATCAAAAAAACCGACATCAACATCAAGCTGGATAAGCTGATCACCACGATAGTCGCCAAATGGCGAATCGCATCTAAACGGGCAAACCAATCTTCATCCATGCGCACATCGGTCACCCCTTCTTCTGCTTGTAGGGCTTTGGCAAGCGTTTGGATCTGCTCTCGACTGTCCACTTTAGGCGTCACCACTAATACCGCGGGCAAGGTGGCGTTATCGAGTAGGCTGATCGCTTGCTCAAAGCCTGCATACTGGCTTAAATCATCCAAACCTTGCTGCGGTGAGATGTATTTCACTTTGGCAATTTCATCACGCCGCTCCAAATCATCTTTCAAAACGATGATCCGAGGTTCTGGAGTATCGATGTGCAGATAAACACTGAGCTGAGAAGGCTCAGCCACTCGCTCAGCCACCGAGGCGATATTTTTACTCAGCAAGTACAAACTGGCGGGTAGCGCCAACGCCATAGAAATTACCGCCAAAGTCAAAATGTTGCCCAGTGGACGTCGCCACAAGGCGGCAAACGATGCTTTCGCCTGTTTGAAATGAATGGCGAGAAAACTGTCGGTTTTGGCTCGCTTCACATCACGCGGTTTGCTTTTGGTACTTTTGGTGGTTTTGCTGATTTTTTGATTGCCCGGCTTAACGGCCATAATCCGCTACCTCACTTAAAAAACCCTGATTGAGTTCTAGATGACGATATTGCGGACGCGAATTCACCAAATGAATATCGTGCGTCGCCAGCAGTATTGTGACCCCAGCGCGATTGAACTCTTCAAACAGACGCAGTACTCGGCTGGAAAGCTCAGGATCAAGATTGCCTGTCGGCTCATCAGCCAGTAGTAGCGTTGGGCGATTCACCACCGCGCGAGCAATCCCGACTCGCTGCTGTTCCCCACCAGAGAGCTGGCTTGGTAAGCAGCGGGCTTTATCGAGCAATCCGGTTTTATCGAGCGCCGCCGAAACACGACGTTTAATTTCATTTTCCGAGATCGATTCAATGCGCATCGGTAACGCGACATTGTCATAGATGCTGCGATCCATCAAAAGGCGATGGTCTTGAAACACAATCCCAATATTGCGGCGTAAAAAGGGAATATCCTTGTTTGGGATCCGAGTAATATCATGACCATTGAAACTGATTTTGCCATCGGTTGGACGCTCAATCGCACAAATCAGCTTAAGCAGGGTACTTTTCCCTGCCCCAGAATGGCCGCCCAAAAAGGCCATTTCACCACGCCGCAAGTGGAAATCCACTTTCTGTAGCGCTTGTCGTCCACCTCGATACGCTTTACTGACTTGCTGAAACCTGATCACGCCGTCTCCCCCTGACAAGGCTGGCACACTGTGCCAACTGAGATTGGTTTATTCTTCGCGGCTAAATAGCGCGTCGATAAACTCTTGTGTTGCAAATGGACGTAAGTCGTCAATTTTCTCGCCGACACCGATATAACGGATTGGGATCTGGAATTGATCGGCAATCGCGAAAATCACGCCACCTTTAGCGGTGCCATCAAGCTTAGTTAAGGTAATGCCCGTGATGGGCGCTACATCACTAAACAATTTGGCCTGACTGATCGCGTTTTGTCCGGTACCCGCATCCAGCGTCAACATGATTTCATGTGGCGCGCTGTCATCAATCTTCTTCATCACGCGCACAATCTTGCGCAGCTCTTCCATCAGGTTACTTTTGTTTTGCAGACGACCTGCGGTATCCGCAATCACCACGTCAATCCCGCGCGCTTTCGCCGCTTCAATCGCATCATAAATGACGGAGGCACTGTCGGCGCCAGTATGCTGAGCGATGACAGGCACTTGATTGCGCTCTCCCCACACTTGCAACTGCTCAACCGCTGCAGCACGGAAGGTATCGCCCGCTGCCAACATCACTTTCTTGCCTTGCGCTTGGAACTGTTTAGCCAGTTTACCGATCGTGGTAGTTTTACCCACCCCATTCACGCCCACCATCAAGATCACGTAAGGTTTTTTCTCAGTGTCGATCACCAATGGCTGCTCGACCTGAGAGAGAATCTCGGCCATCTCTTCTTTCAGCAGACCGTACAGTGCTTCCCCATCACGCAGTTGCTGGCGAGAAGCTTTGGCGGTCAAATTAGCGATGATTTTGCTGGTCGTATCCATGCCGACATCGGCAATCAGCAGTTGTTCTTCGAGCTCTTCGAACAGGTCATCATCAATTTTTTTGCCTTTAAACAGGCCAAAGAAGCCTGCGCCAATATTCGCTTTGGTGCGACTCAAACTGCGCTTTAAACGCGCAAAGAAACTTTCGGTCGGTTTTTCTTGTTCAACAATACGTGCAGGTTCAACCGTGGCTGTTTCTGTTTCTGTTTCTGTTTCTGTTTCTGTTTCTGTTTCTGTTTCTGTTTCTGTTTCTGTTTCTGTTAACGCAGTTTCCGCTTGAATCGCTACCGCTTCAACATCGGCTTGGCTTTGTGGTTCATCCTGCGTTTGAGTATCCGTTGCAGTGGTTTGGCTTTTCTCTTCGTCACCAAATCCAAGCCATGACAACAAGCCACGCTTCTTTTTTTCCGTCATCTGGAGCTATCCTGAATCGCTTTATTTTAATACAGACTTTTCTTGGCCATTATTGCGGCCCCGAAAAGAAAAAATGACAAAGCAGTGAAAACTTTTTGCTTCGCTTGGTACACTTTGCCCAGTTTTTTATGTTAACTCGGGTTGTCACGCCAAATGGCTGACAAGCGAGGTATAGTAACACTTAATTAGCGGTCAAAAAATCTATGCAAAGACGTCGCCAGCCAAACCCATCACAAAAAAAGGCCCCTACAGGGCAAGTTCGGATCATCAGCGGTCTGTGGCGCGGCCGAAAATTGCCCGTACATGATGCCGAAGGACTACGCCCGACGACCGATCGAGTGAAAGAAACGCTGTTTAACTGGCTTGCTCAAGAAGTGCCAAATGCTCGCTGTCTCGATCTTTTTGCCGGTTCTGGCGGGCTAGGCTTCGAGTGTGCATCACGCCAAGCCAACCAAGTCACCATGCTTGAGCTGAACCCGCTCGCCTTTCAGCAACTCAAAACTAATGTACAGAGCCTGAAAGCAGAAAATATTGAGCTTATTCACACGGATGCACTCGCCTTTCTGCGACAATCGAGTAAACCTTATGACGTGGTGTTTATTGACCCACCTTTTCGACAAGGTTTGTTACAGGAAACTACTCAGTTACTCGAGCAAAACGGTTGGCTCGCGCCACAAGCGATGATTTATATTGAGTGCGAAAAAGAGCTGCCACTGACGGAGTTGCCTCCTCATTGGCATCTACATCGAGAAAAGAGTGCCGGACAAGTCTGTTATCGGCTGTTTATAAGGGAAGAACTATGAAAGCACTACTCTGGTTAGCGAAAGCGGCGATTGGTTTTGTATGGCTGGTTTTGCTGTTCAACATCGTGATGCCTTTTCCAGGTAATGCCGCCATCGCACTCTACATCATGACCGCATTTTTGCTCTTCATGCATGGTTTGCAGATGTTGATTTTCATTGGCGCGTTTGGCGATAAAGTACCACTGAAGCGCTGGGAAAAGTGGTCAATTCTGATCTTTGGCATTTTTGCCCTGTTGGATATTCGCCGTAAATACATGATGTAAAAAAAACCGCCGCGAGGCGGTTTTTTTACATCACAGACCGTGAATATGACTAAAACACGATCGACGCTGAGATCAAGGCTTGGGCAATCAAGTAGGAGCTGGAGATAAGAGTGTGCCCCCAAGGAAGTGGACGCCGATAATCGTGTATGGCTAATAACGTGGCCGAGAGGATATAAACCAGACATCCTAAGAAACCAGCGCCAGAAGCCATGGTGGCCTCTTGTAGCCACAGTTCACCCGCAGCCCACGTCATCTGTACTAACATCAACCCCATAATGGTGACAGGGAAGATTAAGGTATCAATTTGTGGCAGTAACAAAAAAAACGCCACTATGCTTGCCGCCACCAGTAATGCGGGCAACCACCACACCATACTCCCCGACAATTGCACCCAGAATGCTTTACTAAACAGCAGTTGCGCGACTAAAAACAGCACAAAGCTGGCTTTGTGGTAGCGATGATTTAGCCGCAGTCCATGCGCAAACATCGACACCGCCAAACCAAGAGAGATGAAAATCACCTCTGGCGTGGCATGACTGTGCTGCTCCCACACAATAATTGTCAGTAACAGGAGGCTGAAGATTCGAAAGAATATCGCTTGCTTAAGCTTCTGATTTTCATAAGCAGAAATGCTGATAAACCCCGACAACACGACAGAAATCCAGCTCAACATGCTCATACCCCTAACTCAAACTGCCGCCAGTGTAGGGATCTGACTTTTGATGTCCAGTTATGAAAGTAAAAAGTTGGATCTTGCTAGCGAATCCTTACTTGAGCTGCTATATAAAATAGTAATTACTCATAAAATTACAAAACAAGAAAACTTGCCACCAACCAAACCAAGACAACAAATCAACACCAAACAAATAAAACCTAATCAAAACAAAATAAAAAAACGAAAAATCCACCAAACCAAAAATGCAAAACAAAAACAAAAAACCAATAAAAACAACAACAAAACAATAGAAAAATTGAAAACAACCAACTAAACAGACAAATGAAAAATAACTGCTATTTTTAAAGATATAAAAACAGATAAAGGATAAAAACACAATTCAATTGATAACCAATCTCAACAACAGGAAAATAATTCTCATAAAGTGGTAATTTACTAAAACCTGACAATCGATCCAAAACAAACCGTAATAACCACAACCAGAACAAATAGCAACCTACCAACAAACAATAAAAAACACTATAAAATCAATAAAATAAATACAATATTGAATTAAAAATCAGCATTTAGCTTATGATTAAAACAGCGTAAAAGTGTGACTTTTCTTACGTTAAAAAGCCCCCTACGAGCAAAAGAACTGTGTTTTTTAAACTTTAATCAACGATCTATTGATCAAGCTGGGTAAATGATCTATTCTTTTTTTACAGAATGAGTAATCAACCAAAGGAGCAGTGTTATGATTTCTTCATCTCAAAAACAAGGACTTGTTATGATCGCAGTAATCATTGGTTTAATGACACTGCCCATGATGTACTAAGTTAATGTTTTTAAAATAAAAAAGGACGCATCGCGTCCTTTTTTATTGGTTCAATGTTCGATTACTGAAAATGTTGAGATAACTCTTCCCAATGCCAGTAATAGAAAAATAGGGCTCCTAAGGTCATCAACATCATCAGCATAAAAGCAATCCGCCACACAAACTTCCCACTTCTTGGCGTGAGCTCATCTTCGCACTCTTGGCATACCGCGAGAAAAGCTTTGCGATCATCTAAGCGATAATCATCTTCATGCACCACTTTGTTACGAATCGTCGCCACATAACGCAGCTTTTTAATCACGTCATGGGGTAAACGTTCTTCACAACTGGTAATCAATTGATGCAATCCCTTGCCTTCTGCATGGTATTGTTCGCGCAATAAGGTTTCGAGTTTGCGCGTTCGTAGAACAACTTGCTCAATTTCTGACATTTCCGCCCTCCTGCGCCTTCTCTCTTTATTTTCTAGCAGCCAGAGTCACATTATCCAATTGTTAGCCGTTCAATGGCTGATAAAGTGTGAGATAAGCCGAAAAAATCCCTTTGATTACTGCCGCATATCTCTTTCTCACCACAAACTGCTTGGCAAAAAACGTTATTCGCTAAAATAGCGGCGTATTCAGAATAGGAGGCTGTCATGCCCTTCACTTTATTGATCAGTTTAGCGTTATTGATTATTGCCGCGGTTTGGTTTTTTAGCCACTTCTACCGCCGCCACATGCAAGGAGAAAATGCTCCACAGCGTAGTGCCGAAGTGACCATACTGGATAAGCAAGCGATCGACATTCCTAACCCCCTTCCCGGTCAAGATGACCAAGAGTTTTGGATTTACGTACAAAAAGGACGTTTAGGGCCAAAACGCGAGTTTCAGGTTGGCATTCATTACTATCATGCACTCAATCCGGGAGACAAAGGCGTACTAACTTACCAAGGACAACGCTTTTTGCACTTTGCCTTGAAGCGTTAAAATCTAGTTCTTGAGAACAGCCATTAAGACGATTAAACCATACTCTTTATAATGGATTAATAGTCTATGCCTATCAGAAAAATCAGATAATCCAAATTTCTTCCATGTCTGAACTACACTATTCTTTGTTCATCCCGATAGGGGAAATAAAAAACTGAGAGGTGTAAAAATGGCAACGAATTTGATTGGTCTTGATACCACACAAAGTCAAAAACTGGCGAATGCGCTCAACAACTTGCTAGCCAACTATCAAGTGTTCTATATGAATACTCGCGGTTACCACTGGAATATTCAAGGTAAGGAGTTTTTCGAACTGCACGCTAAGTTTGAAGAGATTTATACCGACTTACAGCTAAAAATCGATGAACTGGCAGAGCGTATTTTAACGCTGAGCGCTCGACCCATGCACAGCTTTAGCGGTTACCTCAAAGCGGCGCAAATCAAAGAGCATACCGACTCAATTGATGGCCGTAGCAGCATGCAGGGATTGGTGGATGGCTTTAGCATTCTGCTCCACCAACAACGAGACATTCTTGAGCTTGCCGGCGAAACCGGGGATGAAGGGACGTCAGCGCTGATGAGTGATTACATCCGCGAGCAAGAGAAATTGGTGTGGATGCTTAACGCTTGGCTGAAATAACTCACCGCTCTGACACGCTCACTAAATCTAAGGTGCAGGAAGGTTAATCTATTTGGTCGGTCAGCCTTTATCATCCTACACCCTCAGAGTCGGGCTGGCCGACCATCTCTCCCCAAATGACTTGCCGTTGCTGCCAACATCGCTGCCGCGTCAAGTTGAAAAGGTGCATTAACTTATCACTAAATTAATCGATTGATGTCCTGGCTCCAACGCTGGGCTTCAATCAATTCCTGACGGACATCTTCCAGATCAAAACCCAGTTCTAGGCAGTGCTGCTCCACACCTTGCCAATCGGCTTTTTCAAAACACTCCTCAAGATCGAGCAAAGTACCCAGTGGCCCTTCACGCTCTCGCAGTGCTAACTTCACATCATCGGCCAGCGGCAGTTGCTCCACCAATTGCTCAATTGAGGTATCGAGCAAGGCATCCAGCACAGAAAACATGCCAATCAGAAACGCTTGTTCACGATGCGCTTTAAAATGTGGATGCGTCGCCATCAACTGGCAAAACTGCGCTCTTTGTAGCGACAAGTTGTAAAGCTCCTTGGGCTTTTTGGAGGAGATATAAGACGCGACCGCCAAAGAGACGAAAATGCGCAGTTTGTCCTGTCCAAGATAAACCAAGGCTTGGCGAAATGAGGAGATGGAGACCGAGATCCGATCCGACATAGTGTTTACGAAACGCAGCAGCTTGTAGGAGAGCGCAATGTCCTGCGCGACCAAGCGCTCTACTCGCACATAATCGACTTCAGGCTGACAGACTTCGCGGAACAACTGCATGGCAATCACATGCTCTGGACTGACGTAGCGCTGTTTAATGATTTCTGGCTTACTGAAAAAATAGCCTTGGAAGAAGGTAAAACCCGCATGACGCGCTTGATGAAACTCATCTTCGGTTTCGACTCGTTCTGCCAAAAATCGGCGACGACTTCCCTGAGCCAGTCGACCACGCACAAATTCACACGCTTTATCGAGCCCCATTGCCATGATGTCGATTTTGACTATCTGTACGTAGGGTAAAAAGCGCTCCCAAGCGGGTGAATACACAAAATCATCTAACGCGAGCAGATAACCTCGCTGACTCAGCTCTTGTACCGCCTCAAAAAGATCATCGGTCGGTTGGCACGTTTCCAAAATTTCTACCACGATCTGCTCACGCGGCAGAGTCAGAGGCAAACGCCGAATTAAGCTTTTATGGGGAAAGTTGATAAAACAGCGCGAGCGGGCAATTCTCGGGTTGGTACCAAGGGATAAAAAGTTTTCAACGATCAGACGGTAGGTAGCACGATCGGCATCCATGTACTCAGGAAACGCGTTTTTTTCTCCATCTCGAAACAGCAGCTCATAACCTAGCGTGTGTCGCTTTGCATTCAATATCGGTTGGCGTGCTACATAAGTTGTGTACATGGTGTCCTCAAAGGGTTGCTTACGCTTTGGCGGTAGCCAACAGCATTCCGCAGCCCATAAACATCGAACCAAACAGTTTATTCATTCTGGTCATTATGTTAGGTGAACGAATATAGCGACCTAGCTGCGCAGCCAGTGCCGTGTATCCGAACATGACAATCGCATCAATAGTAACGGTTGTGATACCCAGAACCAAGAACTGCGGCCAATGATCTCTAGTGGGATCAATAAACTGCGGGAATAATGCCACTAAGAAAACGATTGATTTGGGATTGGTCAGGTTAATCAATACTGCTTTACGCAGCAGGGCGGCTTGCGAGAGTTCATGAGAAGCTGTGGTAGCCGTTAGGGGGGCTCTATCTCGCCATTTCTGAATACCCAGCCATACTAAATAAGCCGCGCCAATCCATTTGATCAGAGTGAACGCCAACGCAGATTGTGCCACCAAAGCGCCAATTCCGATGCCGACCAACACTATATGGCAAGCAAGACCGATTTGTAGGCCGATAATCGCCCCTAATGAGTGGCGTGTACCATAACTTAAACCATTGCTGATCGAGTTGACCGTGCCTGAACCGGGCGCCAGACTAAACACCACCGCGGTCAGTAGATAGGCAAGCCAAACATGGATATCCATTGCAATTCCTCATTCCTGACTTATGCTAGCCCAATGAGGTCAAACACTGATGCGCACAACCCCATTGCCAACTTATGAACCCTGAAAAAAATCTTTATCCTTATACGCAAGAGTCGAGTTTGGAGCAAGCTCTCAACTTTGAGATAGCTCAAGTGTGGCACACTCGAAGCGAAGGAACCTATCGCAGTTTTGATAAAACGCACATTTATTGGTGTAGTCTCAAGCATCCTGAGCATCAAAAAGCCGTAGTGATTGTGAATGGCAGGATTGAATCTGCGTGGAAATATCAAGAGCTGTGTTATGACCTATTCCGCCAAGGTTTTGATGTTTATACCTATGATCACCGTGGTCAAGGACGGTCAGAACGTCTGACTGAAGATAGACAAATAGGCCATGTACATGAGTTTCAAGATTACGTGACTGACTTAAAAGCCTTAGTCGAGCATTTCGATCTCGGTCACTACCAAGAGCGCTTTTTATTAGCCCATTCTATGGGTGGCGCGATTGCTACGCGCTATATCCAGACCACTCCAGCGCACCCCTTTAGCGCACTGGCCCTGAGTGCTCCGATGTTTGGCGTGAATATGCCTTGGTATTTAAGGCCATGGGCTTTGCTCATCACTCAAATTATGGCTGCCGTTACCCCAAAACCCCGTTACGCTCCGGGTTATGGCCCTTATCACGCTAAACCCTTTCATCTCAACCTGCTCACCCACAGTGAAACCCGCTATCAGTTGTTTCGTGAACTGTATGAAGCGCACCCTGAACTGCAAATTGGAGGGCCGAGTCACCGCTGGGTTTGGCAAAGCTTAATGGCGACCAAACAGTGTTTGCAGTTAACCCGACAAATCAAAATCCCCATGCTGATCTTACAAGCTGGCGAAGAAGCGATTGTGTGTAATCGGGCGCAAAACCGGCTCTTCAAAAAGCTGTCTCGCACCCAAAAACGTGCCGCTTTATGCCGCATAGCAGGAGCCAGGCATGAACTGCTTTTTGAACAAGATGCCTACCGAAATCAGACGTTAGACCATATTTTGCGTTTTTTCGCCGACAGTACTATCGACCATAAAAGACAGCACCATCGACCATAGAAATTGAGGAAAAGCGCAAAGAGAGGTTTACCCTCTTTTTCCGCATTTAATTCCACTACACTAGGCAACCTAAGGGTGACGGCTCATCCGGCCAACCGAGAAACAGAGAGTTTTATGACCACTTCAGCACACAAACATCCGTATAAAATCGTGGCGTCGGATCTCGACGGCACCTTACTCGCCCCGAACCATCAGTTGAGCGAATTTTCGAAACAGACTTTGAAACAGCTGCACGATAAAGGATTTACCTTTATTTTCGCGACAGGCCGTCACCACATTGATGTCGCAGGGATTCGTGAAATCGCGGGGATTCCTGCGTATATGATCACCTCAAACGGTGCGCGAGTGCATGACCAAAATGACCAACTGATGTACAGCAAAAACGTACCGCAAGATTTGGTGCAAGCCATCATCGATGTCGTTAAACACGATGAGCAGTTGTTCGTGCATCTGTACCGTAATGACGAATGGATGCTCAATAAAGAAGATGAGATCCTGCGCGACTTCCATGAAGACTCTGGTTTTACCTATCGCGTCTTTGATGTCAATAACGCCCCAACCGATGGCATCGCGAAAATTTTCTTCACTCAAGAAGACCAAGATCATGAACATTTGGTGCAGTACGAAACCTTACTGAATCAGCGCTTTGGCGATAAACTCAACGTGGCTTTTTCGACACCTTGGTGCCTAGAAGTCATGTGTGCGGGCGTATCAAAAGGCGATGCGCTGCAAGCTGTGGCCGAATCTCTTCACCTTGGCCTTGAAAACTGTATCGCGTTTGGGGACGGCATGAATGATGTCGAAATGCTCTCAATGGCCGGAAAAGGCTTAGTTATGGGCACCGCCCATGAAAAAGTGTTTAACGCCCTGCCGGATAATGAAGTGATCGGCAGTAACGCCGATGATGCGGTAGCGCATTACCTGCATCAGCATCTGTTTTAACCCGATTCACGTCTCACTCGGTGCCTATTGCGCTCAGGTTAAGCCGTAAAAGCGCATCACCTGAGCATCACTCAACGGCAGCCTAACGCTGCCGTTGGCTATTTTCTGCACCGTTCCTTGGCCACTCACCGCGCAAAATGGCGAAACCGCTCTCAAACAATACGTTCCTTTGTTTGCACTCTGTCAATTGAACCCTGTGACGGTTTAGCTTGTCTTTCAGTTTGTGCGATAATTTTTGCGACCAAACATCCCCATTCCATCTCGAGCCAAAGGAATTGATCAATGAGAGCTTTGCCCTTCTGCGCCATGTCGCTCGCTATGCTGTTGCAAGCGTGCTCCAACACCACCTCCGTCAGTGTCGAGCCTGACTCCGCTCCGATTATTCCAGCGACCCTCGATAAACCGGAAACCATTCAACCACAAAGCTTTATGCTGCGTGGCGAGGTGGTCGTGGGCCATGAGGTGCGACGCTTTACACCGTGTGGTAGCCATCAGCAATACTGGCTCAATCTCTCACCAGAGCAACTGAATGAAGCGATGGCGCTGAATCGTAGTCCTTACCAACCTCTGTATGGTGAGCTTGTCGGCACACTCACGCCACCAAGCCAAACGGGGTTTAACGGTGATTATGTGGCGCGGATTGAGGTGCAGAGCATCAATCAACTGAGCAATGAAAGCCGCGGCTGTGAGCAGCCTCTTAGCCCAACCCGTGCGTTTGGTAATGAGCCTTTTTGGTCAATGCGCTTTGTGGATGGCGGGCTGCAATTCCAACCTATGGGCGGTGACAAGCAACAATTTTCGATCACACGCAGTCAACTGAGCCAAGATAAACGACGCTACCAATTTGATGGTGGTGAACTACTGTTAGAACAAGGGCAATGTCGCGATGGTATGAGCGATAACCTTTACCAATGGCGCTCTAAACTCACCCTAAAAGGCGGCCAATACCAAGGCTGTGCGACCTTAGCTAATCTTGATCCTACCCTTGAATGGAGCGGCGTCTACTTTGCCAGCTCGACTGAACAGACGGGCTTTAGTGTCAGCTTAACCTTGGAAAAAGATCACACCGCGCAGACTCGCTATGAGTATGCCAATGGCGAATCGGCTGTCGTGGAGCAAGGCTACTGGCAGCAGCTCAACCCCAATCAGATCCAAGTGGTGATGACTCGCCACCAGCAGCAGTACTTGCTCTCCGAGCGCATTTTCACTCGTGAGGGTTATCAGCTAACAGCGACACAAGAGAAGGTTGGTCAATCGGTTTATAACATCGCCGATGGAGGTTTAGTGCTATTTCGCTCTCTGGTCGAGTTGAATGAAAGCGCTGTGCCCCCTGCCGTAGGACAAGCAGCCATTCATGCTCAGCAAATCGCAGGACGCGCTGACTATGAAGAAGATGTCGATCAGGCGATTCGCCGCTATTTTAACCTGCACCAAACGTCGCCAGACAATACTCAATATCGCTGGTTGAAGTACGATCTCAATGGTGATGAACAACCGGAACTGCTGGTGCAACTAGACTGGTGTGGCACTGGCGGCTGTACTTTGCTGATTTTCGATCAACACAATCAGCAGTGGCGTTTCAATAGCCGCATCACTCTCGTACAAAACCCGATCCGTTTAGGCAAACAGACCCATCATGGCTGGCAAGACTTACTGTTCAGTGTCAGTGGCGGCGGCGCGAAACCCGCTATACACAGTCTACAATACAACGGCATCAGCTACCCGACGAACCCAAGTGTGGCCCCAGAAGCCAACGCCGAGCAGATCAGCCAAGTGGTACTGTTTGCCGATGGCCTCTCGCCAAGACAGTCAGGCATTAAACTATGAATGCGGCGTGTCCGGACTGCGGGCTTAAATTTCAATGCCTCTGCTCCGCCGTCCCTAGCTTCCACGCGCCGTTTCAACTCTCGCTGCTCACTCACGATAATGAGTGGCAGCGCGAAACCAATACTGGGCGCTGGCTGGTGAAATCCATGGCCGAGTGCCAAGCCTATACATGGAGCCGAGTCGCGGCTAATACTGAGTTACAAGCGCGCCTCACCCAACCCAACGCTCGCTCGTTTCTGGTTTACCCATCCGAAGAGAGCGTGGAATTAACCGATGCACTCCGCTCGCTGCGCGAAGATGAGATCGCGCATTTTATTGTGCTCGATGCCACTTGGCAGGAAGCGCGCAAAATGGAGCGTAAAAGCCCTTGGCTGGCCGATGTACCGAGAGTTCACCTTGCCACCGATCACGTGTCGGCGTATCGGCTCAGGCGCAATCAACAGCCGGGCAATCTCTGCACCCTTGAGGTGGGATTAATGCTGCTGCGCCATTTCAACGCCGAGGTTTCAGCCGAGGTCTTGGAGCAGTTTTATCACTATTCGATGAACGCTTTTAAAGCCGACAAAAGCGGTCATCGTTGGGCTGAACGGTAAATATCAAGATAGGATGACGCGTCTATCTTGCGTTAACCCAAGCGTGAAGGTCGACCCAAGAAATAGCCTTGTAAATAATCCACCCCCATATCTTCACTGATGCGACAAACCGTCTGGTTATGGACAAACTCCGCCACGGTTTTCGCATTCAGTACCTGACACAATTTCACGAGCTGCTCGGCAATCCGGCGCTGCTTCACATCCTGATCAATATTGCGGATCAAGCTGCCATCGAGCTTAATCACCTGCGGCTCAAGCTTCACTATCTCATCAATATTGGAATAACCACTGCCAAAATCATCGACAATGATGGTCGCGCCCAGTGTGCGGAAATGGTTACACACTTCAATCATCCGCCCGTAATCTTTGATTTGTTCGCTCTCCAACACTTCGAGCCCGACACGGGCGGGATCAGCCACCGATTTGATTGCCGCTTCCAAATGCTGCAAGGTGCGCTCACTCATCAAATCTTGCGGTGAAAGATTGATCGAAAACGCCTCCGGGCGATGACGCATCATATTGAAGGTATGCGTTATCATCTGCCGGCTCAAACGAGTATAGAGGTGAGTATCGGTGATGATCGGGAGAAAATTCCCAGGCAAGATAATTTCCCCTTCATCTTCAATCCGCACTAAACATTCGTAGGAAGCCACAATGTGACTACGCGCCTGACAAATCGGCTGCGCATAAACCACCACATCATCACGTACCACCGCGCGGCTAACCCGCGATAGCCAATTCAGCCGCTCCTGACGAACACTTTCTTGCACTTTTAAACGCGCTGCATTACAGAAATGGTGGTTGTTGTTAAACGCGTAGCGGCGCGCTTCGATAGCACGCAGCAATAGCTCATCCGGCGAATGCTCTGCAAAATCGCCCTGACTGACTAACCCAGCGCACAACGAGATCGACAAATAATCCACATTCGGCAAACCGTAGGGCTCGAAGTTGACGTGCTCCAACTGCTCCACAAACTGATAGAAATGGCTATGAATACTTTTCCCGTCCAGTTTGGCACGAAAAACCGTTGCCCACTCGCCGACCCCAATCGCATACAAACCGCTCTGCCCCGCCAATTTCTGATCCAAAAAGACCTGAAACTGTTCACTCAAATCACGCAGTAGCTTATCGCCTACCGGATAACCGTACTTCTCATTGATCTGATTGAAGTTGGTCACTTTCAGGGCGATTAGGTGCTCATTGGCCGCGAAGTTCGCCAATCGCTCACGTAACACCACTCGATTGGGTAAGCCAGTACGTCGGTCACGCCGGTAACTCGCCGTCAGTAATGAGGTTTGAGCGCGGATCTGCTGCGCCAAATTGTCCGTCATGGCATCCAAATCGTGAAACGCATGGCGGATCAAATTAAACAGAGGGGACGTCATCCCTTCCGGATAACTCGGCAAGGGGATTGGGACAAGATCGTCACGCACCGCCCCTTCACGTAAGGCAAGAAACGTCATGCTATGGTGCATCACTTGTTGCTGACCATGCTCATACAGCAGCTCTCCCCAACAGTAACAACCATCGGTCGGCGCCACCGCCTGAAGCGGTTGTAACTCGTGATTCTCATGCATGAAGTTTAAACGCAGCGCACAGTTAAACACCCACACTTGTTGACACTGCTTAGCTTGCAGCTGCTGAGCGGTGAGATAGACCCGCTCTAGAGTTAAACTCGGGTGATCAAAACAAAAGCGCACTTCATCTTGCAGCGCCAGTGGGCGGTTAAACCTTAGTCCGCCTTCCTCCGCCAGCCCGAGCGGCAGATAAAGATCTTGGTGGCGGCATTCCCCTTTCATCAGTGGAAAACTGATCAGCCAGTCATGGGGTAAGTCGGCTTGTGCGCCCAAATTGCGCTGATAAATCGCCTCTATCGGCTCATCATCCAAACGTAAGACCCGATCACCCTCCACGGCAGTGACCCGATAGGTGCGCCCAACAGGCTGCCACTCCGTGTAACCGCC
Source organism: Vibrio cholerae (assembly GCF_008369605.1). NCBI lineage: Bacteria > Pseudomonadati > Pseudomonadota > Gammaproteobacteria > Vibrionales > Vibrionaceae > Vibrio > Vibrio cholerae. The sequence goes on along the minus strand of NZ_CP043554.1, from coordinate 69,413 downwards.
AGTTTCGACATAAAGCGCTTCGCCATGCAGCGCAATAGCCACACTGGCGTTCTGATAACAAGCCTCATCGAGCAAAACCCAGCGACCACTGGGAGTTTGTTTGGCGGCTCCACCAGCGACGGGCACTGGCGCACCCTGCGTGTCGCGTAAGGCAAATCGTGCGGCTTGCAAGGTATCCATCTGCCAAGAAAAACACACCACCGCTCGAGACGTGCTAGTGAGCTCGAGCTGGCGAGCTAAGCGCTCCGCGTCGGCAGCCTCGTCATCACTGTAATCCACAACGGCACGGCTAAGATAAGTTTGCTCAAACACGGTGATTTGCAGCAACGTCATCTGATGGTGTACTTCCCCTTGGAAAATCACCTCTTCGGTACTGCATCCAAGCAGGCAAGCTTGTGGATAGTGACTACGGATGAGCTGCGCAAGCTGCAAAACATGCTCGCGACTCAAAGGAGAGAAAATTTGCACTAAGATGGATTGCCCATGAGGAAGATCCATCGTTTCGAGCACCTGATTGGCCGATGCTAAATCTGGGATGAGACGCGAGACCGTAAACATAAAGAGCTGATAAGCCAGTGAAATGTTTATGCATTATGCAATGCAATCGTTACCGCAGACTATACTCAATAACCATGCAATGTGATTTTTGTGACTCGATGTTATGCACCTAGTTAACTATTAGAAGTAATTCCGAGAGACGCTCGATCTCCACGTCGGGTAATACGCTCGCTTTGGCGAGCCGACGAATACTCTGCCCTTGATCGTTAAACCAGCAGGCTTGAAAACCATTTCGCCGCGCCCCTAGCACATCGGTTTGTAAATGATCCCCTACATGCAAGATTGAACGGGGCTCAAGCTGAAGCTGTTGTGCTGCTTGTGCAAAGAGATCGGGATACGGTTTGGCACGGCCGTCTGGCCCTGCGCGCAATACCGTTTGGAAATAGCCACTTAAACCAATTTTTTCTATCTGGACATTGCCATTGGTGATCGCAATCAGCGGCACTTTAGCCGCTAACTGAGCCAACACCCGATGCGTTTCGGCAGGCACATCGACTTGATTACGCCAGCGCATCACTTGCTCAAGCGTCTCGCTCGCCGCTTGCTCCGCCTCTGGCTGCGCATAGCCTAATTCCAGTAAACCATGCTGCACCTGTAAATAACGCCATTGGCTCACATCATGGCACTGCTCCGGGAAGCGGCGCGCTATATCACGCTTCATCGCCAGCCACCAAGCCAAAGGACGCGTCGCCGTAATGGGATGCTCACTTAACAACCACTCAGTGACTTTTTCCTCGACTTGTTTGATGACCGGACGGTTATCGTAAAGGGTATCGTCCAAATCAAACGTCAGTGCTTGAATCGAAGCCAATGGGCGGTAAAACAGCATGGTTAATCATCCTTATTCTTTTTGCGCGCCCGAGGATGCGCTTGGTCATACACCTGAGCCAGATGTTGAAAATCGAGGTGGGTATAGATTTGCGTTGTCGCGATGTTCTCGTGCCCAAGTAGCTCCTGCACCGCACGCAGGTTATTGCTCGATTCCAGCATATGGGTGGCAAACGAGTGGCGCAATTTATGTGGGCTGATATGACTGGCAACCGCCTGTTTTTGGCCCCATTCGGCCATGCGTTTTTGTACACTACGGTGTGAAATACGGGTACCGAGTTTGGACACAAACAGCGCCGTTTCTGCGCTATCTGCCAATTGACTGCGCAATTTGAGCCATTTACCGACCCACTCTTGTGCTTGTCCAGCAAACCACACTTTGCGCTCTTTGTTGCCTTTACCGATGACACGGATCTCACCTTCGCTTAGATTAACGTCTTTGACATCAATCGAAACTAGCTCAGCCAAACGCAAACCCGCGCCGTACATCAGCTCCATGATCGCCCGATCGCGAATCGAAAGCGGATCATCATCGGTCACTTCCAGTAACTGCGCCATTTCATCGACATCGAGATTTTTCGGCAAGGTACGCTGCTTGCGCGGCGCAGAGACGCCTTTCGCAGGGTTAGCCTGAAGCTCGCCACGTAAAATCAGAAAATCTAGGAAACTGCGCAATGAAGACAAACGCGTCGCGATACTGCTGGCTTTCATCCCCTGCCTTTTCCCCTGCATCACCAATTGACGCACCCACGCCGAATCAAGCTGTGTCCAGTGGGTGAGCCCAACCTGTACTAAGTACTGGGTCATGGTTTCCAACTGCTGCTTATAGTTGCGCTGGGTATACAGGCTCAACCCTTTTTCCGTATGCAGGTAGGCGTAAAAACGCTCCAGCGGTTGAGCCAACGCATCAGGAAGCGGGGTGAGTTCGTCGTTCTTCATCGTGTGACTGCCAAGGTAATGTCTCGATCAGATGAGCTAAGACTAACGCCAGATGGCGCAAAAACAAGGTATCCATACTCGGCTGAAAGTGGCCGCCATCTTCACTGGCGAAGGCCAAAATTCCCAGCGGCGCTTGGCGCTGCAAAGGTAATACTACATACGAACCCATTTCTGGCGCGGGCCTATCCCCCAACAGACGTTGCCGATCCGCTTGGCGTAAGCGGCCTAAATAAGCCGATTTGCCATTAAAATGATTGGTCGCAAAGCGCTGCCAATCCTCACTGGCTAAACCGTATTTTTCATCATGACGCTGCAGCAGGCGTACGTAAGCACGCAGATTGAGTTCACGCGCTTTGGCTTCAATCGCGTGTAACACCGCTTGCAACGATGAGCATTTTAGAATCTGCTCTTGCAGATCCATAAATTCATGGAAAGTACGATCGTTATTTGCCGCGAGCGACATCAAGGCGGTGATCTCCTCTTCGAGAGAATCTATCCGCTGGCGCTGACGCGCTAACTGCACATGAGCGAGCGATACCGCCCCCGTTTGGGTCGGCAAGGCTAAACGTTCGACCAGATGAGGATGATGCTGAAAAAAATCGGGATGTTCATAAAGATACTCTGCCACCACTTGGGCAGTCAGAGCATCCGCCGTTACCTGAGACAAAATTGAACCTCAATTAGCAAGAGATTTGGCCATCGTAGATATGAGTAGCCGGGCCTGTCATATACAGCGGTTTGCCGGGGCCTTGCCAGTGGATTTCCAGCTCACCACCGGGAAGATGGACACGAACTTGCTCATCCAGTAAACCTTGCAAAATGCCTACCGCAACCGCGGCGCACGCGCCACTGCCACAAGCTTGAGTTTCGCCCGCACCACGTTCATACACGCGCAAATTGATCTCATCGCGGCTCACGACCTGCATAAAACCGGCGTTGACCCGCTCAGGGAAACGCTCGTGCGATTCCAAAAGCGGCCCTAAGGTTTCTACCGCAGCAGTGCGGATATCGTCCACCACAGTCACTACATGCGGGTTGCCCATACTCACCGCGCCGCAAAACAAGGTATGTTCACCGACACGCAGAATGTAGGTTTTTTCGCTCTGTTTGGCGCGAAATGGGATCTTGTTCGGCTCAAACTCCGGCACACCCATGTTCACGGTGATCAGATCTTCCTCTTCCACATTGAGTACCATTTTGCCTTTCTTGGTACTGACATGGATGGTGTACTTGTTGGTTAACCCTTTCATGCGTACAAAACGGGCAAAACAGCGCGCGCCATTGCCACACTGCTCCACTTCGCTGCCATCGGCATTGAAAATACGGTAATGGAAATCCGATTCTGGATCGTAAGGCGCTTCAACCACCAACAGTTGATCAAAGCCGACTCCCGTATGGCGATCCGCCAGACGGCGGATCAATTCCGGAGAGAAGAAGACGTTTTGGGTAATACAGTCCACGACCATAAAGTCGTTGCCCAAACCGTGCATTTTAGAAAAATGGAAATGCATAGAAGATAACTTTACTCCGGTAATACCGATTCTAACGCCCACAAGCTGCTAAGCTCTTCACGCTGACGTACCAAATAGGTTTTATTGCCATCAACCATAACTTCAGCCACTCGCGGACGGGTATTGTAATTCGACGACATGGTAAACCCATATGCACCTGAAGAGCGCACCGCCAGTAAATCCCCCTCTTGCAACACTAAGTCGCGATCTTTCCCTAGGAAATCACTGGTTTCACACACCGGGCCAACCAAATCATAGGTTTGCGCTTCGCCTTGGCGCGGACGCAGTGGAATGATGTCTTGCCACGCTTGGTATAGCGCAGGGCGGATCAAATCGTTCATCGCCGCATCAATGATCGCGAAGTTTTTGTGCTCAGTGTGTTTGAGAAACTCCACCTTAGTCACCAATACTCCCGCGTTAGCCGCAATCGCGCGTCCCGGTTCAAAAATCAGCTCTAAATCGCGGTGGCGCTCTAGGCGATCCAGCAATGCTTTGGCGTACTCCGAAGGCTGCGGAGGCAGTTCATCACGATAAACCACCCCTAAACCACCGCCGACATCCAAGTGGCGGATATGAATGCCTTCCGCTTTCAGCGAATCAATCAGTGCCAGTAAACGGTCAGTCGCATCAATAAACGGTGCGAGAGCGGTTAGCTGTGAGCCGATATGGCAGTCAATACCATGTACATCGAGGTTGGGTAAGCTGTGCGCTAAGCGATACACCTGCGCTGCGCGGTCAAAGGTGATACCAAATTTGTTATCACGCAGGCCCGTTGAAATGTAAGGGTGAGTTTTGGCATCCACATCAGGATTGATGCGCAGTGAAATTGGCGCTTTAACACCAAGCTCGCCGGCCACTTTATTCAGGCGCTGCAGCTCAGGCTCCGATTCCACATTAAAGCATTTGATCTTCAATTGCAGGGCGCGCTTCATCTCAGCTTCGGTTTTACCCACACCAGAGAATACTACCTTGCTTGGGTCACCACCGGCGGCCAAGACACGCTCTAATTCGCCAACGGAGACGATATCAAAACCTGAACCCAAACGAGCTAAAGTATTCAATACCCCTAAGTTAGAGTTGGCTTTCACCGCATAACAAATTAGGTGAGGATAATCACCAACTGATTTATCAAACGCGTGCCAATGGCGCTCAAGTGTCGCTCTTGAGTAAACATAAAGCGGTGTACCGTACTGGTTTGCCAAATCGGCGAGTGGAACTTGCTCAGCCCACAACTGACCATCTTCCTGATAATTGAAGTAATCCAAAATGCTTTCCCTTTTATTCTTAGTAGCGTGATTTACTGACTTTGCTCACTTTGTTTTGCATCATCAGGCATATACAGTGGCCCAGTTTGCCCGCATCCCGCTAACGCGAGAGCCGACAACAAAAACAGTGCAGTGAATTTCTTTTTCATTTTGCATATCGTGCTTATTGAATCAATGCCCCCTATAATCGCACCACGATTAGGAAAAGCAATAGGATAGATAGGATGAACGAAACTGAATTTCATCAACTCGTCGATACCCAGCTAGAGCGTATAGAGGCCGCGATTGATGAGGCCGGCGCGGATATCGACTACGAAACGTCAGGCAATGTGATGACACTCGAGTTTGATGATGGCAGCCAAATCATCATTAACCGCCAAGAACCGATGCGTGAAATCTGGCTAGCCTCCAAATCAGGTGGCTACCATTTTAAATCGATTGATGGCGAATGGATCTGTTCAAAAACTGGGCTTGAGCTGCTCACGCTGCTCAAGCAAGAGTGTGATAAGCACGCCGATGAACCGATTGATTGGGTTTAAGCACGAAAGTCGCTTAGGCATGCTGTCGCTGACGCATAATAAAAAAGAGCACGATTGTGCTCTTTTTTATTGATAAGGATTTAGAAAACCTGAGACGCCAACGAGTTAGGCATTGACCACTTGCGAAGGCTTGGAATACACAGCGCTGTCGTTACGGTACGGCACCACGTACGTTTCTCCCTCTTCTGGGTGGATGATTTGGTAATACTGCGGCAAGTTAAAATTGATGCTTTTCGCGCCGAGTTTACTGCTGTCATCCAACATCGAGGTGTAGAAGCTGTTGACGCTGGCAATCATTTCGTCTTTTTCGCCATTAAACTGGTGATAGACTTCAACACGGTTGGCCTCATCAAGCACATAGATGTTGAAACCTTTCTCGGTATCTTCAAAGAAGAACTGCACCAAACCTTCACTGGCAAAACTATCCACCACCGCTGGCAATGGGTAATCTTGATCGCGATCGAGCATCAGTAAAGGCGAGCCCTTGAGCTTATTGGTTGAGATGCTGCGATAGAAATCGACCGAGTTCTCCAACTTCTGAACCGAAACACCACGACGTTCAAAGAACAAACCATACATCTGATCGCCCATGCGCAGCGCTTTGAAACGACGACGTTTCTCTTGCTCCATCGGCTTGAGGCGCAAATCGATACACTCAGCCAACAGTTGATAAACCAAGTTACGCATCACACCACGCAAGTTTTTGCTGTAGCAGAACACATCCACCGATTCTGGCGGCAGCGCATCCTGATGCATTTTTCCAAGCACGGTTTTCAACGCATCAAGCATGGCCGTCTGGCCTTCAAAATGCAGGGTACGCACTTCTTGCCACGAGTTGCGATACACCAAATCGACACTGCCGACTAAGCATTTCTGCTCAGCACCAAAACTAAAAATATCGATATTTTTCAGGTCGACTTTCAGCGCTTTCCCACTCAATTCACTGGTTGGGTCGTGCTCAAAATTGATGAACATGGCAAGCTGGCTAATCTCACAAGGATTAGCGAGCGCTTGCATAGTAGGGCGACGCTTACGCAGCGAAAAGGTATTACGCAGATCGCTGACCATTTGGTAGAACTTGTCGATGTCCAGCTGCGCTTCACGCACCACCGCATGCAATCGAGTCGACTCAGTGATCAGGCCATTAAAAAAGGCCCACGCCACCAATTTACTCAAGTATTCGTTGTGCTCAAGATACGGCTGACCAATCAAGCGCTGCGCCTGTAGCGGCTGCTTGTAGAGATACCAACCGGGCTTATTGGTGCGTCCAGCACAAACCTCAATAAAACTTAAATCGGGCTCATGCAGGTCTGGGGAAATTTGTGGATTGAGCAGTGTGACTTTCCCCGGCAGCACTTCAAACGCCGCGTACAGTTTACGCGCCAAAATCGAGATATCTTGTGGGCTAATGGCAGAGGTGATGTCATTACGACGCGCAAACTGGATCAGGTTACGATAGCTGAGCATCAAGGCATCAAGCAGTGCGTGGTGCACGACCTTCACTTGCTCGACTTTCCAGTGACGACGGTTATCGAGCTCGGCAATCAAGTCTGCGCTCCATTGCCATTCGCTAGTCAGTTCCCGTAACGCTTCACGACGCCAAGGCATCGAGCCGACGCCCGGCTCACGCGATAACTTCTCATGGGTTTTGAGATAGAAACAGCGGCGCACTAAATCAAGGCGCGTGCTATCACCAATTCGCACCAAATAGCGCGTCACTTTCTCTAACATCTGATAGTAAGAGTCCATGCCGTACAGATCCGGCTCATCGGCAAAGAAGCGGCGCTTGCTGTCGATACTCAACAGTTGAGTGTGCGGGTACTCCCACGAATAGGCTTCAAGCAAAATGGCTTTGAGCACCGATTTATAAGGCGAGTCAATGCTCTTATACAGTTGCCACAAGTTCGCGCCAAAGTACTCTTCAGCCGGAATGCGGTTTAACTTGCCAAAATCGATCCACTCATTGCAGTTCAAATACCCATTTGAACAGAGCTCGTGAACATATTCGTCGTAGCACTCTTCCATTTCTGGTGGCACGATTTGCCACAGCAGTCGCTTGCCCGCTAAGCGCACCGCAGAGCGGTAAAACTCATCCAATAACAATAAATGCTGTGATGAACCACAGTTTTCACCGCTTAACGCTTCGGAATGGTTATGGCGAAAACGCTCTTCATTCATGATGAAGAAATTGGCTTCAACACCCTGACTTTTCGCCCAATCGGTAATGAGCAGACATTTACTGGAGAGGTTGTCGCGCGCCTCACAACTCATGTGAGCAGAGACACAGACCCAAATATCCAGATCGCTCGATGTGCTTTGACCGATCGATGAGGTGCTGCCCATCGTATACAAGCCTAAAATTGCCGGATTGTCAGTTGGCGTTAACGGCTCGCCGAGCGTCAACTGCGCATCATCGATGAATTGCTGCTGGATAGGATTGGCTTCAAACAGATGGATACCGAAAGGCGTATCAGCAGAAAAATAACCGGGGATCAGGGGATGATTAAATTGAAATAGTGCGGGAATGAGGTGGAAAACACGTTGACTTTGCAAATCCATAAGAGCCAGCGCACGTTCAATACGTTGCCGGTTTAACTTATCAAGTCTATGGATTAAGGTCTGAGTATAAGCCTGCAAGTTTGCTTCCCTGATATGACAGATAAAAGCCGCTTTTTGGTTATGTTTTACGCGACCATGCCAACAAAACGTGATCAATCTAACACTTCTTTCCGGTTTGGTAAAGCGCTCTTGGAAGCACATCACACCAAACTAAACACTTATCAACACAAAACAGCATAAATGATTACAGTGTTGTTGCAAATTGCCGTTTTGTAAGTATCGCCAAGATAATAAATGCGAGTCGAATCACACAATCAAGCGCGAAAACGACATTCTTCTGCGCAAAATCGTTCCGACTCGAACTAGTTGTAAGCATTTTAAGCCCCAAGTGATAGGATTAGGCGATTTTAAAACAGATGGATAGGAACATCATAATGACCGAGACGCCGATTCGCATTGCAACCCGCCAGAGTCCACTGGCTTTGTGGCAAGCCAACTATGTTAAAGACGCCTTAATGGCAGCCCACCCCGGACTGCAGGTGGAGTTGGTGACTATGGTCACGCGCGGCGATGTGATTCTGGATACTCCACTGGCTAAAGTGGGCGGTAAAGGCTTATTCGTGAAAGAGCTGGAAATTGCCATGCTCGAAGGGCGCGCCGATTTAGCTGTGCATTCAATGAAAGATGTTCCGGTCGATTTCCCTGACGGTCTAGGCTTAGTCACCATCTGCGAACGAGAAGATCCGCGTGATGCGTTTGTCTCAAATACCTACGCCAAGATTGAAGATCTGCCTTCAGGCGCTATCGTCGGTACCTGCAGTTTACGCCGTCAATGCCAACTCAAAGCGGCACGGCCAGATTTAGTGATTAAAGAGCTGCGCGGCAACGTGGGGACTCGCCTAAGTAAGCTTGATGCGGGCGAATACGATGCCATCATTTTAGCGGCAGCAGGCCTAAAACGCCTTGAGCTCGAAAGCCGTATTCGTAGCTTTATTGAACCGGAACAGTCCCTACCTGCGGTTGGCCAAGGTGCCGTCGGTATTGAATGTCGCGTAGATGATCAACGCGTGCGCGCCCTACTCGCGCCCCTTAACCATGCTGATACCGCCGATCGAGTGCGCTGCGAACGCGCGATGAATCTCACGTTACAAGGTGGCTGTCAGGTGCCGATTGGTAGCTATGCACTGCTGGAGGGTGACACTATTTGGCTACGCGCTCTTGTGGGTGAACCCGATGGTTCGCAAATCGTGCGCGGCGAAATTCGCGGACCTCGCACACAAGCTGAGCAACTTGGCATCACGCTGGCTGAGCAACTGCTTAGCCAAGGAGCCAAAGAGATCTTGGAGCGTCTCTACTGTGACCATGAATAATGGTGACCACGAATAATGGTAAGCCTATGTCCGCACGCATAGACTGATTGCTTATCTCGCATTGATTGAGGGTGTTATGACAGTACTGGTCACTCGTCCTGATGAACAAGGCGCAGAGCTGTGCCAACTGCTGCACCAGCAGGGCATCCCCGCCCTGCACCATCCGCTGATCGCCATCTCTGCCAGCCCTCAACTTGCTGCGCTGGCAGAAGATTTATCTTCATTCGATATCATCATTGCCGTCAGTCAACATGCCGTCATCTTCAGTGACCAATTTCTGCAACATCGCCGAATTTGTTGGCCAAATAACGCTATTTACCTTGCCGTTGGTCAAAAAACCGCGCATGTTTTCAGCAAAGCCTGCCAACAATCAGTAGACTATCCAGAAATAAGCGATAGTGAACATCTGCTGGCACTCAGTATGCTGCGGGATGTTGCAGGTAAGAAGGTATTGATCTTACGTGGTAATGGTGGTCGTGAGCTGATTTATTCCACCTTAGTGGAAAGAGGAGCGACAGTGCGCTATCAAGAAGCGTATTGTCGACATGAGCGGCCATTTGCCGCCGCCGAGTGTGTCCAAAAATGGCAGTTGGCGAAGGTCGACTCACTGGTGATCACCAGCAGTGAGCAGTTGGCTTTTTTTATCCGTCAGTTCGAGACATCACACTTGCCATGGGTGCAGCAGTTAACTTTGCTCGTCCCCAGCCAACGGATTGCCACTCTCGCCCATCAACTAGGATTTCATCGCATCGTGGTCACGCTAAGTGCTGCTAATCGCGATTTAGTCGCGGCATTGATGCCCGAAAAACCAACAGGAACTCTGAGCAATGACCAACAACAATAAACCGCAACAAGAACCTGAAACCACAGTAAACCCAAGCTCGGCAGCGGTGACTCCCCCGACCGCGCCCGACAAACAAGATAGCCCAGCGCCAAAGCAACCGGCGACCAAGAAAACCTTGGACAGCACACCAGCTCAAACTCCGCCGCCGCAACCAAACTCGCAAGGGAAAAAGTTGGCAAGCGTGGCGCTTTTGCTGGTGTTAGCGCTCGGCGCAGGTTTTGCCTATGTGCATCAGCAGCAAAAAAGTGAATTTAACAACCAGTTGCAAGCCGTACGCGCAGAGCTGAAACAAACTCGTGATGCGCTCAATGCGCAGTTGGAACAAACGGTATCGAAAGCCACTGAGATTACTCATCGCGCAGAAACCGTGTTGGAACAGCAACAAAAAAGTATTGAAAGCTTGCAGCTCGCCGTGGCGGATATTAAAGGCCGTCGCCCAAATGATTGGCTACTTGCAGAAGCGGATTACTTGGTCAAGCTCGCGGGTCGCAAGCTGTTTCTTGAGCACGATGTGGAAACCGCAACTCAATTGATGGAAAGTGCCGATCAGCGCATCGCTGCGCTTAATGACCCTAGCCTCACGGCGCTGCGTAAAACGATGGCCAATGACATCACTACCCTGAAAAATATCCCGCTCATTGACCGCGATGGCTTAGTGCTGCGCCTCATCAGCTTGCAACAGCAGATCGATAACTTACCGCTGGCCAATGCCATCTTGCCTGCCGATCAGCCACAAACAAGCCAAGCGGTATCAGAAAACCTCGATGACTGGCAAACCAACCTGAAAAATTCGCTCAAAGCGTTTGCCGATAACTTCATCACATTCCGTTCACGTGATGGCAATGTGATCCCTCTTCTCTCTCCTACTCAGCATTTTTATTTGCGAGAGAATCTGCAAGCCAAGTTAGAGACGGCGATCAAAGGGGTGTACACGGAACAACAAACACTCTATCGCACCGCTCTCGACACCGCCGCCCAGTGGTCAACATCGTTCTTCAATCCAGACGATAAAGCCGTACAAAGCTTTAACGCAGCGTTGGCCCAGCTCGCCGAGCAGCAAGTGCAAGTGGAATACCCCGTTAAATTACAGGCTCAGCAACAGCTCGCCGATGTGATCAACGAACGCTTGCGCCGCAGTGTTTCACCACTGACCACGGGGGCTGAGCAATGATTCGTCTCATATTCCTCTTTGTTGTCTTAGGACTTGGCCTGTTTGTGGGAACGCAATACGCTGGCCAACAAGGCTATGTGCTGATCTCGATCGCCAATCGCACCATTGAAATGAGTGTCACCACTTTAGTGATTTTTATCATTGGAGCATTGGCTGCCCTGTTCGCTCTAGAGTTTTTGGTGAAAAAAATCCTCTACACCAGCTTTCACACTTGGAACTGGTTTAGCGTGCGTAAGCAGCGTCGCTCACGCCGTTATACCAATGAAGGGATCATCAAACTGCTGGAAGGCGATTGGACACAAGCCGAGAAGAAAGTGACTCGTTGGGCCAATCACCACGATATGCCGCTGCTTTGCTATCTTGTCGCTTCAGAAGCCGCCAATGGTATGGGCGATCGAGCTAAGCGCGATCATTACTTAGCGCTGGCCGCTCAGCAAAATAACTCGACTTTGGCGGTGGAGCTGACGCGCGCCAAACAACAACTGGGTGATGGCGATAACCAAGCGGCCCTAGAAACCTTAACTCAACTGCAGCGCAATCACCCGCACAATACGGTGGTGCTCAACTTGCTCAAGCAGTGTTATCAAGCCCTTGGCGAGTGGCAACCACTGTTGGCCTTGCTGCCCAAACTGGTCAAAGCGAAACGTCTGAGCAATGAGGAAGCGCAGCAACTGGAAATCACCGCTCAGCGTGGCATTTTGCAAGACATTGCCAGCCAAAAAGGCAGTGAAGGCTTGATGCAACATTGGGCTCAGCTGTCACGTAAACTGAAAGCGGAGCCAGAACTTTTGATGTGCTTTATCACTCAGCTTATTCAACGCAAAGCTGACTATGAGGCCTTCTCAATGATCAAAGAGAGCTTGAAGAAACAAGCGACTCCTGAGCTGTACGCGCTACTGCCGGAGCTCAATATCAGCGATCGCCATCCCCTGATTGCCTTACTGGAAGAGGCTCTGCGTCGGGATGGCAATAATGCCGAAGCACATAGCGCTTTGGGTCAGCTGTATCTGCGTGAGAAACATTGGGCTGATGCGCAGAAACATCTCGAAAAAGCGCTGTCACTGCGCTCTAGCGTCTCCGACTATGCCTATTTGGCTGATGCACTGGAAAAGCAGAATTTCACGCGTGCCGCACACGATGTTTCTCGTAAAGCGCTCTCTTTGCTGGAGTCACCTTCCGCTCAGTCATCCTGAATTTAAGCTGAGCACAAACAACAAGGCCACCGCATGCGGTGGTCTTGTTGTGGAATGCAGTCTTAAATGACTCGCGAGAACTGCTGCTGACGCGCCCGCTCACGCAAGTATTTATCAAAACACATACAGATGTTGCGAATTAACAAACGCCCACGCAGCGTCACTTCAATCATGCGTTCATCCACCGTCACCAACCCATCGTCGATAAAGGTTTGTAGCAGAGCTAAATCTTGGCGGAAGTAGTGATTGAAACGCAGATTAAACTCACGCTCAATCGCTGTTTTATCAAGCTTGAAATTACAAATCAGCTGCTTAATCACTTCACGGCGCAGTAAATCATCTTTATCCAGTGCCACACCTTTCCACAAGGCATGACGCATCTCATTGACTTGCGCATAGTATTTTTTCAGCTCTTTCTGGTTTTGTGCATAGGCATCGCCCACCATGGAAATCGCCGAAACCCCAAAGCCGACTAAGTCACACTCACCTTGGGTGGTGTAGCCTTGGAAATTACGGTGCAAAATACCGCTGCGCTGAGCAATCGCTAGCTCATCATCCGGCAAGGCAAAGTGATCCATACCGATGAACTGATACCCCGCGCCTGTTAGCGTGGTGATTGTCTGCTGTAAAATCGCCAGTTTTTCTTCGGCGGCAGGTAAATCGGCTTCTTTAATTTTGCGCTGCGCCGCGAACAGTTGCGGCATGTGCGCGTAGTTAAATACCGACAAACGCCCCGGTTGCATGGTCAGCACTTGTTGCAACGTCTGGGCAAAGGTTGCTGCGGTTTGCTTAGGTAAGCCGTAAATGAGGTCAAGGTTGGTCGAACGAAAACCCAGCTGTTTAGCGCGCTCAACCAGATCAAAAATGAACTGCTCATCTTGCTCACGGTTAACCAGCTTCTGCACTTCTTTATTGAAATCCTGCACCCCGATGCTGACTCGGTTAAAGCCTTCTTGGCGCAGGTGATCAAGCACCTCTAACTGGATTTCACGCGGATCGATTTCAATACTGATTTCCGCCTCATCGGCGAAGTGAAACTCGCTACGCAGCAGCGTCATCAAACGACTGATTTGAGCGTTGGTCAAGAACGTCGGCGTACCACCACCGAAGTGGAGTTGAGTGACGTTTCTTCCGATTAATAGTGAGGCGCGTTGACGAATTTCATGCTCAAGCACATCAAGGTACTCATCCGCTTTGTGCGAATGACGAGTGATCACCTTGTTACAACCACAGTAGTAACAAAGCTTATGGCAAAACGGGATATGAATGTACAGTGATAATGGTCGCTCTGGGTACTGAGTACAGGCCATATCAAAGTCAGCGATGGTAAAGGCTTCATGGAACTCAACCGCAGTCGGGTATGAAGTGTAACGCGGACCGGAGTAGTTGTACTTATCCAGAATGGCCTGATCCCATACGATCTGTTGGCTGGGTACGACATACGACGACATAATGAATCTTTCCGTTTTGCTCAATTCTTGACGGGCTATTCTGCCACACGACATTGACGAACGTCGGGCGGCAGAACAGGATCTGGCAACAAAATATTCGATTCTGCTAGCGCGATCACTCCCCCTTTCGGGTTAGTTTCACACCATCTGAATCGCGATTTGATTATTCAGCGGCTGAATGCGCTGCTTGAGTGCGGTGAGTTCGACAATGATCGCATCTTGCAGACGACTTTCTGCTTTGGTGCGCTCCAGATTCTGTTTCATCCGCTCTTGTTTGGGGAGTTGTTGGCGCGCTTCGCCACGCGGCATATTTTTCACCACATGGTACAGCTCGCTGATGGCAGGATACTCTTGTTCAAAATTGATGCGCTGCTCACCTTGTACGTAATCCATAATGCAATAGACGCGAATACTGATTTCAGAGAGATCACACTGTCCCTGAATCCCCGCCATACAAAGGATATTAACGCTGTCAAAGATGTTGGCATTACGCTTTTCAATCGCTAACTGTTGCTGTTGCCGCTGTAGCGCCTGCTGCTTTTTCACTTGCCACAGCAAGTAAGCTGCATAGCTGGCCAATGCCACGATAATGGCACCGCCCACACTAGCCAGTAGCATCCCGTTCATCACCGCTCCTTAATCTTGGTACTTATCCACATCCAGCTGCTCAAACTCAGACAATAGATCGTCTTCAGTTTTGCGCTTTTTAGTCGGTTTTGACTGTGGTGCCGGCGCTGGCTCTGGTTCATCGTCGAGCAAGCCCAACTGCTCCATCAGCACTTCAATGCGATCCAGCTTCTCATCCACGTATTTCTGCAAGCCAATCCCGAGCTTCTCGCCGTTGTCGAGTCGGTCGAGCAGCACGTTGAGTTGTGCGTCTTTCTCTAGCATCGCTAGCTCTTGCTCAGCCGCCAGTTTGCGCTCTTGCTTATTGAGCTTCTTCGGCTCTGCCACAATCAATGGAATCGGCTTTTTGCTCCCCAAACGCGGGTCGCGCTTTTGCGCCGCTTGGCGCACTTGGCTTTCACTGCCTTCTGAATGGCGGCTGCCTGACTTTAAGCCTTTACGCTTTTTCAGTTTTTTACGCAGGCGGCTTTCCAATTCGGATTCGCTGCGTGTACGTACCACGACCAGTTGATCGTTACTGTTGGTACCCGGTTTTCTCGATTTTTTTGAGCGACTCATTACTGGGTTTTCCTCAGTAAAATTACATCATTACCAATAAATTCAAGTTCGAGCTGATCCCGCTCCGCCAGATACTGAAACGTAGCACGACTAAAAAAGATCACATGGGTGAGATCATTCTTGTAGTGCCAACCAGCAAACGCGTCTAAGTCTTTGACCATTTTTGTCATCAGACCAATCCAGCCGCCTGGCTTAACTAAATTTAACCATTGCTGCCACACTCGGTGCGGATCGTGCAGATGCTCAATCACCTCGGTCGCAGTCATAAAATCATATTGACGGTTCAACACTTGCGTATCTGGATGATAGAAGATGTCGTACAACGCCATGCTGTGTCCCGCCTCTTCTAACATGAGAGACAAGGTTGGACCCGGCCCACAGCCAAAATCTAGCCCTTGTGATTGGGGAGGCACTCTCTCAAGCATAGGAGAACAGACACGTGATAAAAAGCGTCGATAGCCCTCATCACTCGGAATGTTCTGATGCAAGTCATAGAAGCCCTTTTCGCGCTCCGCACTTAAGCGTTGCTCAGGATTCACATACACTAGTTCGCACTGCTGACATTGAAAATAGTCGCGCTGCTTATCAGCAAAATACGCTTGGCTATTTTCACTGTGACATAACGGGCATAGATGCATGCTGACCTCCTCCAACGGGATGCGCAACATACCAGAAACTGCCTTGAGAGTGGAGTGTAAAAGGCGATTTTCTCATCAGCCTAAACAAAAAACGCTGAATTGTTCGATGCGTTACCCCAAAAGAGGTGGGCAAGCCATAAAAGCAACAGCCCTAGTAAGGTCACTAGGGCTGTTTAGTCATCTTTGCTCGTTTTGCCTAATTAGTGTAGGCCACCTACGTATTTGGATAAGATATCGATATCCGCATCGGTCAGCTTATGTGCCACATCACGCATCATTTCGTTCATATCGTTCGCACGAGTGCCGGAACGGAACTTTTCTAGCTGCGCTTTAATGTAGTCAGCATGCTGGCCTGAAATTTTTGGAAAGCCTGATAACTCCGTACCATTACCGCGCGGACCATGACACGCGATACAAGCGGTCAACCCACGTGATGCATCCCCAGCGGTATAAAGTACTTTACCTTGGGCCACGACATCTTCCGGTGTGGTATTGCCAGAGATAGGCATAGAGGCATAGTATGCCGCCAAGTCAGCGATATCTTCATCGCTCAGTGGCATCGCCATTGCACTCATCACAGGATCATAACGGCCCTGTTTTCCACCGCTGGAAGCACCCAATTTCAGTTCCTTGAGTTGTTTCTCAAGGTACTTCTCATGTTGCCCTGCCAGTTTAGGGTAAATGGTTAACGGGCTGTTGCCGTCTGCACCGTGGCAGGCAGCACAGGTTAGAGATTTGGCTTTACCAGCTTCGATACTACCTTGGGCCCATACAGAGCAGCTGGCTAAAACACTCAAGATTAGCGCTAATTTCTTCATGACATTCCATTTATAATTATCAAGCTTCCAGTACCACTCTAGGGTACCTCTCATGGTACAATAGGCGACCTTATGCCGAGCACGGTTATTTTACACAATTTCACAAAAAAGTAATCAATCGACTACACAAAGTCGAGATGGAGTTAACACAGTGAGCGTAAAAATTCATTACCAAAACACGCATTTCATTACCAGTGCGCCTGATATTCGCCATCTTCCTGAAGATGAAGGTATCGAAATTGCGTTTGCAGGACGCTCTAACGCTGGTAAGTCAAGTTCCCTTAATCGCCTGACCAACCAGAAAAATCTGGCCAAAACCAGTAAGACTCCGGGTCGTACTCAGTTGATTAACCTTTTTAAAGTAGCAGACGGCTGTCATATCGTCGATTTGCCCGGATATGGCTTTGCTCAAGTCCCGCTAGAGATGAAGCTCAAGTGGCAGCGAGCCCTTGGTGAATACTTACAAAAGCGCCAAAGCCTAAAAGGCTTAGTGGTACTGATGGATATTCGTCATCCGATGAAAGACCTCGATCAGCAACTGATCATCTGGGCGGTAGAGTGCGGAATTCCAGTACAAGTGATGCTGACTAAAGCGGATAAGCTAAAAAGTGGCGCTCGTAAAGCACAAGTATTGAAAGTGCGTGAAGAGGCAAAAACCTTTGGTGGCGATGTGGCCGTTGATGCCTTCTCTTCATTAAGCGGAATTGGTGTCGATACTCTGCGCGCCAAACTGGATGAGTGGTATGCACCGATGTTGGCAGCTCTTGCCGAACAAGAAGAAGGCGAGCAGCCTGAATCGTCTACCGACCAATAGTCTTACTATGTCACGACAAACCTCGCTCATGCGGGGTTTTTTATTACCACAATTCAGAGATGTCACTCAGGATTGTCGATGGTAGGCCAACAAATATGAGGGAAAGCAACAAAATCCCCACCATCCTGGTGGGGCAACGGGAGAGAAAACGGTTTTTATTGTTATGGCCCAAGCATTTCGCAAACGCGGCTCTTTTTCAAGTCGGCACAAAATGCTCGAGATCAGATGACTCAGATAGCTTAACCCTTGCTGCTCTTGGCTTTCAGTATCGTTCGACGGCTTAAATGCTGTGTTTTAGAGACTTGATTTCTCGTTAGAAATAATAAAAGTGTGAATGGTGTTTAGTTACAGAATGGAGTGTTTTTGTCGAATCAATCCGCTTAAAGTACATAAGTGACCGACCACAAAATGGGCAGAGATATAGGCTAAAAGTAGAGCTGAAAACGCAGAATAACGCCCAATAAAAAACGCCCCAGTCAAATGGTGACTGGGGCGGCTGAATCAGCCTAATCCAATAACGTGAAACAAAAGGTCTGAAAGATAGAACATCTTACCTCTGTACCCTACGCGAGCTAATGTACAACAATTGGTCAGAATTGAAAATATTTTTTGTAGTTTTTTTTCATTAAATTTTAGTTAAACAACATAACTGTCTGAGCTAGGTAAACTTTTTTTAGTGATAAAAAAAGCCAGCGAACGTGCGCTGGCTCATGTATTTCTTCAGTTTCGCTGGAAAATCGAGCTAGTGCGCCTGATCCCAGTTGTCGCCGTGGCCGGCTTCGGCCACTAAAGGCACTGCAAGCTCGGCCGCTGACTCCATCAGCTGTTGTACTTTACTTTCAATTTCGGATAAAGATGACTCTTTAACTTCAAAGACCAATTCATCGTGTACTTGCATCAGCAATTTGACTCGGCCATCGCCTTCCCGCTCAATCCACTCATCCACCAACAACATGGCTTTTTTGATGATGTCTGCCGCGGTGCCTTGCATCGGTGCGTTGATCGCTGCCCGCTCAGCCGCTTTGCGACGCATAGCGTTACGTGAGGTAATTTCCGGCAAATGTAAGCGACGACCGAAGATGGTTTCGACATAACCCAATTGTGCAGCACGGCTACGCGTATCTTCCATGTACTGCATCACGCCGGGATAACGCTCGAAGTATTTATCCATATACTCTTGTGCTTCACCGCGTGGAATACCGAGCTGTTTTGCCAGACCAAACGCACTCATGCCGTAGATCAAACCAAAGTTCACCGCTTTCGCTCGGCGACGCTGCTCACTGCTCACTTGATCAATCGGCACACCAATGATTTCTGCTGCTGTCGCCGCATGGATATCTTTCCCATCACGGAAAGCATCCAATAACGCCTGATCGCCCGACAGGTGCGCCATGATGCGCAGCTCGATTTGCGAGTAGTCGACCGCCATGATTTTCCAACCGTGCGGAGCAACAAACGCTTGGCGAATACGGCGTCCTTCTTCATTACGTACTGGAATGTTCTGCAAGTTAGGATCAGTGGAGGAGAGACGCCCAGTGGCCGTCACCGCTTGATGATAGGAAGTATGCACGCGCCCTGTACTTGGGTTAATCATCTTCGGCAGCTTATCGGTATAGGTCGACTTGAGTTTGGCCAGACCACGGTACTCAATCAGCACTTTCGGAAGTGGATAATCTAAAGCCAATTCTTGCAACACTTCTTCGTTGGTTGAAGGTGTACCGGATGGCGTTTTTTGCAAGACAGGCAGCTTCATCTGCTCAAACAAAATGGTTTGTAGCTGCTTCGGCGAGCTTAAGTTGAACGGCTGACCTGCCAACTCATAAGCTTTTTGTTCTAATTGATCTAAACGTAACGCAATTTCTTGCGATTGGGCACTGAGCAGCATGTCGTCGATCATCACGCCCGTACGTTCAATACGTGATAGCACAGGTACCAGCGGCATTTCGATTTCGCGATACACTTGCTCAAGCTTAGCGTCTTGCTCAATCAACGGATGAATACGCTGATGCAGACGCAACGTCACATCCGCATCTTCTGCCGCGTATTGTGCCGCTTCTTCTAAAGCGATTTGGTTAAAGGTGAGCTGGTTCTTACCCTTGCCTGCCACTTGTTCAAACGAGATACAGCTGTGCTGTAAAAAACGCAGCGCTAAACTATCCATATCATGTTTGCCACCCACGCTGTTATAGACGTAGGATTGCAGCATGGTGTCGTGACGAATACCACGCAGCTCAACGCCGTAGCGCGCCATCACGCTCGCATCGTATTTGAGGTTTTGGCCCACTTTGGCTTTGCTTTCATCTTCAAGCAGAGGTTTCAGCTGGGCAATCACCCAGTCGCGATCCAACTGCTGCGGCGCATCCAGATAATCGTGCGCGACTGGCAGATAAGCCGCTTCACCTTCGGCAACTGCAAACGACATCCCCACCAAATTGGCGACCATGTAATCAAGGTTGTCGGTTTCCGTATCAAAGGCAAACAGCTCGGTTTGTTGTAACTTCTCTAACCAAAGCTGGAAGTCTTGCTCGTTTAGGATGGTTTGATACTGGCTACGATCGATGTGGGCCGCAGGGCTTTCGGGAATCGCAGCCGCATGACTTGCTGCGGTTGACACAGTAACTGAAGAGGTTTTCGTTTGCTCGTCCGCCGTAACAACACCTGTACCACCATCAAGCAATTCGGTCAGCCAAGATTTAAAGGCGAGCTTACCGTAGAGCGACATCAACGCATCTCGATCTGGCGTTTGTTTTAGCAGGGTTTGCGGAGACTCCTCAAGCTCAACATCGCATTTGATGGTGGCGAGTTGATAAGAGAGCTTGGCATTATCGCGGTTCTCTTCCAGCTTTTGTGCCATGGTTTTTGAGCCACGGAAGCCTAAAGCGGCGATTTTATCGAGGTTGGCGTACAGCGCTTCTAAGCCGCCAATCCCTTGCAAAAGTGCGGTCGCGGTTTTTTCACCCACCCCAGGTACGCCCGGAATGTTATCCACTTTATCACCCATCAAGGCGAGGTAGTCGATAATAAGCTCTGGCGGGATACCGAATTTTTCAATCACACCTTCGCGATCCAGCACGACGTTGGTCATGGTATTGATCAGGGTAATATTATCATCCACCAACTGCGCCATATCTTTATCGCCGGTACTGATCAAAACAGGCATACCAGCTTGTGAGGCTTGGCGCGCCAACGTACCAATCACATCGTCAGCTTCTACACCTTCAATCGCCAACAGCGGTAAACCCATAGCGCGAATAACTTGGTGTAAAGGTTCAACCTGACAGCGCAACTCATCTGGCATAGGAGGACGATGAGCCTTGTATTGATCGTACATCTCATCACGGAAGGTTTTTCCCTTGGCATCAAAAATCACCGCCATGCGATCCGAAGCGAACTGGCGCATCATGCTGCGAATCATGTTTACCACACCATAGATGGCGTTGGTTGGGATTTCACCATTACTCATGGTGCCCGGGTAAGCATGAAATGCGCGATAAAGGTAAGAGGAGCCGTCGATCAAAATCAATGGATTGTCAGGTATATGAGCCATAGAAGGATTATCCAAACGTAAGTAAATGAGCCTAGGATGCCACGACTAATGCTTGGATTCCATGTTGTTACCGTTTTTGGCTCATTCAGGGGATATCCGACCCACTTACCCACCCCTGCATTCTGTGGATAACTCTGTTTATAGATTTATTTACGTCGATTTAAAACCGATAAATTTACTGCATGATTAATTTTTAAGTTAATGTTTTTAAAAAATAAAAAAAAGGATCGACTAAAAATGAAATGATCTTTTGCGGATCGTAAATTGTGGAAAAGACACTCGCTGCCCTTTTGCTCACTCTGCTTACGTGATGGATTGGCCAGTGGATGAGTGCAGTGAAACTTCATACTTGTCCACTCATTGCTGGGATAATATTAAGCTTCAGTGGATAACTTCATGAGCGAGAGCGAGAACCATAACATAAAAAGAAAAAGCGACACCCGAAGATGTCGCCTAGCAAACGAGGTCAAAGCCAATTTTTTGATTCGCTTTACCAAAAAGCTAAAAATTACACTGGAAGCAATGTGAGCAATGTCGTGTCAAAAAGAACCTGCTCAAGTTCGACCGTTTCGCTACCGCATATCGATGACTCGATAAAGGGTGACTTAACGTCCTGGTGAACCTTCACTTGTTCCCTAAGACGTGGTTAATAATAATAGTTCTCATTTAATAGTCAACACCCAAATGAGAAAAAATCTCATTTATTTTTTAGAGAACTTTAACAAAGTGGATTCGGCTCTCGACAATGGATTCTTTTTTCTCATAATCTTCAATGAGATAACCATTTTTTATCAACAGCCGTAACATGGCGGGAAACTGATTACGCGATTTCACTTTGATACGTTGATACCCCTGCTCTAACGCCCATTTTTCTTGCACGTCAAGTAAGCGCTGCGCGATACCATGCCCTCGTGCGGCAGGAGTCACACCACCAAACCAGCTGTAGAACGTTTTATTATCGAGCTCGTAACCCATTTTAAAACCTAGCAATTCGCTCTCATTTTCTGCAACGAGCACTAAGCAAGTCTTATCGTTCAGCCGAGCTTGTAAGCTCTGTTCCGTCTCTTTCTGCGCAAACTCATGAATTTTCTCAACGATTTGTACAATTTCACTCAGGGAACCTTCACGAATTAACATCATTTTTCCTCAAACAATTGCCATCGCTAAAAACAGTGGTTTAGAGATGTTAAAAAGGCTGACTTACGTCAGCCTTGAGCTTTGCTTTATTAGCGCGGTGTATTCTTTACTTTTTAGGTAAGAACTGCGCGGCTTTTGCGCTGTCTTCCGCCAACCACTCAGCCACCTCTTTCGCAAAGTAAGTCAAAATGCCATCTGCACCTGCACGTTTGAAGCAGAGTAAAGATTCGAATACCGTTTCCCGCTCTTTCAACCAACCATTCATGATTGCCGCTTTGTGCATCGCATACTCACCGGAAACTTGGTAAGCGAAGGTCGGTACCTGCAATTCGGTTTTGACACGGCGCACCACATCCAGATAGGGCATGCCGGGCTTCACCATCACCATGTCCGCACCTTCATTGATGTCCATCGCGACTTCATGCAAAGCTTCATCGGAATTGGCGGGGTCCATTTGGTAGTTTTTCTTGTTGCCACCTTTTAAATTCGCAGATGAACCAACCGCATCACGAAATGGCCCATAGTAATTCGAGGCATATTTAGCGGAATAAGCCATGATTTGAGTATGAACGTACCCCGCCTCTTCCAATGCTTGACGAATACGCCCGATGCGGCCATCCATCATATCGGAAGGGGCAACCACATCTGCGCCAGCTTGAGCATGCGACAGTGCTTGCTTCACTAGCACTTCCGTTGTTTCATCATTCAACACATAACCTTGCTCATCGATGATGCCGTCTTGTCCATGAGTTGTGAATGGATCCAACGCCACATCAGTGATCACGCCCATTTGCGGCACATGCTCTTTCAGCGCACGCACTGCGCGTTGAACTAAGCCTTCAGGGTTGTAAGCTTCTGCTGCACATAGGCTTTTCGCATCCTGATTGACCACAGGAAACAGAGCAATCGCAGGCACACCGAGGTTAGCGAGGTATTGTGCTTCTTCCAGCATTAAATCGATGGATAAACGTTCTACGCCCGGCATGGAATCGACTTTTTCACGGCGATCTTTGCCCATCAAAATAAACATCGGGTAGATCAGATCGTTCACCGACAACTGGTTTTCGGCCACAAGGCGACGGCTGAAATCATGTTTACGCAGGCGGCGTAAACGACGCCCAGGAAATTGACCTTGAATGGATACCGACACTCTATTCTCCTTCTTATGTGGTCAGTGCCTGAAAAATCAGGTGCTGAGGGAAGTGCTGGGCAAAATCATATCACTCTCGGCTCGGCATGCTAGCGGCAAAGCAGGAAAAAGCCAAAAATGACCTCGTGCTCACACTCACGTATACTCGCCACAAAACCGAATATTGAGATGATCCGATGATTGATACCCATGCCCACGTTTATGCCAGTGAATTTGACCATGACCGCGATGAGGTGATCGCTCGCGCTAGACAAGTCGGTATTGAAAAAATCTTGATGCCTAATATTGACCTCAATTCCATTGCGCCCATGTTGGCAACAGAAGAAGCCTACCCAGATCTTTGCCACTCGATGATGGGACTCCACCCTTGCTATGTGGATGCCAATGTAAAACAGACTTTAGCGACCATTTATGCGTGGTTTTCTCGCCACACTTTTATTGCCGTGGGCGAAATCGGTATCGACCTATATTGGGATAAGACTTTTAAAGCCGAACAAGAAATGGCGTTTTTAACCCAACTCAACTGGGCAAAAGAGCTGGATTTGCCCGTGGTCATTCACACCCGAGATTCGCTCAACGAGACATTAGCATTACTCAAGCAAGCGCAAGATGGTCGCTTACGCGGTGTTTTTCACTGCTTTGGCGGCAGTGTCGACGAGGCAAAAGCGATCAATGATCTTGGTTTTCATCTCGGCATTGGCGGAGTCAGTACTTTTAAAAATAGCGGCATGGATCAAGTGATCCCGCAGCTCGACCTCAACTACGTGATTTTAGAAACGGACTGTCCCTATTTAGCCCCCGTCCCCCACCGTGGAAAACGCAATGAACCTATGTTCACCCATCTCATCAGTGAGAAAGTTGCACAGCTTCGTTCACTCCCTCTCGGCGAGGTTATCAAAATTACCAACAACAATTCTAAGGTATTGTTTGGACTAGATAAATGACAGTTTTATTAATTTAATTTCATAGCATTTTATTGAACCAAGATCACTTTCATTTCCTATGCAGCAAATGTAATATTCGTAACAATTTTTCATGGTTAACTTATATATTATGCTCAATTGTACTCACACGAATCATTTGCAACGTAAACGGCGCACACTGTGGCAAAAGCTGATTGGTATTAAAGAAGTCTACATCTGCAGAGAGTGCGGACATATCATCAAGATCAAATAGTGGCTGCTTTGCTGTGAGAGCATAGTGGCCTTATTAGCCTCTCTTTTGCACTAAGCTCATCGTCAATCAAGCTTCGATAAGTGAGCGAATGACTTGCCCGTGCAGGTCATTCTGGGTTTGTGCCTTTCCCCCTTCCTGTGACTTCCCACGAAACAGACTCCACTCAAACGTTCAATTGCGCTGCAGTGATCCGATTTTAGATCGCACTCGGGATCTCGTTGCGCAAATCTACCTGTGGATAACTCTGTGACAAATTTCTTTATTCACTGTCATCAAACCGCCTATTTCAAGGCTTTATTACAATTCATCGATTGGGGATACTTTCAAAATTACCCACAGCAAAATCAGGATCATCGCTACATATTGTGGATCGAAAATCACAAAACCACTTTATCAACGCAATTCACAGGATTACCCACAGGTGCTGTCATTTTAATCACAAGTGGATAACCCTACTCTTGTCCAGTACTTGTCTAAACTTGAATAGGTTACAATTAGCCCGATTCGGCATGCCAAATGAGAGCAAACCTATGGACCATTTTTTACACATCGACGTTAATGCAGCACAAGCCATGATGGAGCAGAAACAGGCTCATTTAGTCGATATTCGCGACCCACAATCTTTTCAACTCGCTCATGCTAAAAACGCTTACCACCTGACAAACCAGTCTATGGTGCAATTCATGGAACAAGCTGAGTTTGATCAGCCTGTTTTAGTCATGTGTTATCACGGCATCAGTAGCCAAGGCGCAGCCCAATATCTGGTTAACCAAGGATTTGAAGAGGTGTATAGTGTCGATGGCGGCTTTGAAGCCTGGCACCGTGCCAATCTCCCCATCGAAGCGAGTTAACGACTAATGCATTTACTGACCACTTTCAACAATCCGCGTGCGGCACAAGCTTTTATCGATTACATGGCCGCCCATCACATTGAAATTCAGATGATGCCGGATGCAGGTGGTCAGTTCACTCTTTGGATAATCCAAGATCAACACATCGAAACCGCACAAGCTGAACTCGCGCTGTTTTTAGAGAATCCTTATGCGGAAAAATACCAAGCCGCCTCATGGGAAGTCGCTGATCAAAAGCGCCCCCAATTTCATTACGCATCGCCCAATTTACTCAGTCTGATTAAAGCCAAAGCTGGAGTGTTTACGCTGTTTATTATGGCGCTATGCATCATCATCTTTACTCTGCAAACGTTTGGTGCGGGAGATGCGGTGTTTAATGCATTACATTTTCCCGCTCTTGCTGGCCAGCAATGGCAAATTTGGCGCTGGGTTAGTCATGCTTTACTGCACTTTTCCGTCATGCATATTGCCTTTAACTTACTCTGGTGGTGGCAATTTGGGGGCGATCTTGAACAGCGCCTTGGCAGTATCAGACTGATTAAGCTGTTTGTGGTGTCCGCGATTATCTCTGGTGCTGGTCAATACTGGGTTGAAGGCGCGAATTTTGGAGGCCTATCCGGTGTTGTCTATGCTTTGGCTGGGTATCTGTGGATTCTTGGTCAGCGCGCCCCCCAACTGGGTTTATCCATTCCAAGATCCTTGATGGGCTTTATGCTGATCTGGTTAGTGTTAGGTTATGTGCAGCCGTTTATGGCGATTGCCAATACCGCTCATTTAGCTGGCTTAATCAGCGGTGTCGTACTGGCATGGTTCGACAGCCAGCGCGACCAGCAAGCTTAAGCATTTCCTCCTTTCTTGCGCCGCTTCTCTTTGAGTCGCGATCAAGGTCAGCACGTATGCTGATCGTAAAACGGCTCACCGACTTGTACTAATCACCCAACCTCTGCTATGAGTTAGTATCGAATGTGCAACATAATGCTTGTCAGTTCTGTGCTGTCCTGACTGCGTTGTGCCTTAGTGTTGCCATAAGATCACGCGATCAATGATCGCATGCCCTAACAACTTGCTGCGACGGCAGAGGGCCAGTGAGACCATCGTTACAAGCATAGATAAACTCTGTGACTGGACGAAACGAACACGGCATCCAGCGTGACCGCTTCAAGTAGAACAGGGAAATAAAAACATCAGTTGGTCCCATCCAAGGAGAGCAGGTTATGGGTTTATTGGCACGTCTTTTCTCTACAGCACCACATCATCCGACGCAACCAGCGGAGGTTAAGCCAGACCCGCTGATGCAATCTCCGGTAACAACCGAGACGACGGCATTACAGCCAGAACCACAGGTTGCGCCTTATCAAACTGACCTTGCGCTCACCACGCCAGAGTCAGACCTCACACCCCAAGTCAATCAAGCTTTTGTTCAGGTGATTCGTGAACATCTGGCACTGTTGGAATGTGAGCCCAACGGCACGATTTGCTATGCCAATGATGCGTTTGCTCATCTCTGTCGGGTATCGGCTGAAGCGATGGTCGGAGCGGATTTTGCGAACTTATGGCGCACTCATCAGCAGCCATCTGTGCAGCGCTTGCTGCAGGATGCTAAAAAAGGACACCCTGTTTCTGCCGAATTACAGCTCAGCCGCTCGCAAGAGGCAATCTGGATAAAAGCGGATCTGTATCCCATCAAGGCGATAAACGGTCAATTACAAAACGTGGTGGTACTGTTGCAAGATATCACTGCGGCCAAGCTGGAAAAAATTGACCGTAGTGGTCAAATGAATGCGGTCAATCTCACCCAAGCCGTGATTGAATTTACGCTCGATGGCACCATTCTGACTGCAAATCAGAATTTTCTGCAAACGGTGGGCTATCAGTTGGATGAGATCCAAGGGCGGCACCACAGCATGTTTGTTGATGAGCAGTATAAACAGAGTCAAGAGTACCAACATTTCTGGCAGCGTTTGCGCTCCGGCGAATTCTTTGTCGACGAATACAAACGTTTCGGCAAAGGGGGGAAAGAGATCTGGATCCAAGCCAGCTATAACCCGATTATGGACAGCGAGGGTAAACCGTATAAGGTTGTCAAATATGCCACCAACGTGACTCAGCGTAAGATGGTGGTCAATGAAGTCAAACGCGTCATGACGGCGCTCTCCAGCGGCGATCTCAGTGCACAACTCACGCATCCTTTTGAAGGTGAATTTGCTGAGCTCGGTGAGGTGATCAGTCAATTCATTGTCACATTGCGTCAAATCATTACTGACATCAACAGCGTCGCCGCGACCATCAAGCTAGCAGCGACGGAGATTTCCAATGGCAATACCGACCTCTCTAGCCGAACCGAGCAACAAGCCTCCAATCTTGAGCAAACGGCCTCCAGCATGGAAGAGATAAACAGTACGGTGCGACAAAACTCGGATAACGCCATGCAGGCGAACATCCTTGCGGGTAAAGCCACGGAAATCGCCGCCAGCGGTGGAGAACTGATTGAGCAAGTGGTAGTGACTATGGCCTCGATTAACGAATCCGCGCAAAAGATCGCCGATATTATAGGTGTGATCGATGGTATTGCTTTCCAAACCAATATTCTGGCACTCAATGCCGCGGTAGAGGCCGCTAGAGCCGGTGAACAAGGCCGCGGATTTTCCGTAGTCGCCTCCGAAGTACGCTCACTCGCACAGCGCTCAGCCAATGCAGCGAAAGATATTAAAGCGCTCATCTCAGATTCAGTGAGTAAAATCAGCAATGGGAATGAATTGGTGGATCGCTCCGGCAGCACCATGAAAGACATAGTCGTGTCGATCAAGCGAGTCCATGATTTGATGGCCGATATCGCCTCAGCGTCAGCCGAGCAGGCAACGGGGATCAATGAAGTGAACCAAGCAGTCAATCAGATGGATGAGATGACCCAACAAAATGCCGCACTCGTCGAAGAGGCAGCCGCGGCTTCAGAAAGCCTATTAGCACAGGCCGAGCAGCTCTATGACCATGTCGCTATGTTCAGATTGCCAGATCAGGACACGAGCGCCCCATCACCGTTGAAAGCGGTCAATAAGCGCCCGCAATCCGCACCTGTGACTCGACATCCGGCCAGCCACATCGCTAAAACGCCAGCAAAAATCACGGCCAAAGCCAGCTCGAGGGCACAACCCGTTATGCAGGTCGCGCACGATGAAGAATGGGAGAGTTTTTGAGCCTGGGTTGGATGAAACCATGACGCAGCAGACATCGATACTCTGAGAGTAAAAAAGCGGCAACCGCCGCTTTTTGTTTACTGACTCGTCGCTGAGCGATGCACCCAACACAAGCCGATTATTGGTAGATGTATTTCGTAAACAGCAGATCCGCGATCACAGTACGCCCTACCTCTGGCAACAGGATGTTGTTGAGGCGATTGACAAGCGACTTACGCAAATCCTCACGGCCCGCTAAGGATTTGATGGTGTCTTCGGTTTGCTTACCGAGCAGCTCAACCACGGCATCACGAATCAAAGGTTGATGCTGCTCCACAACGGGGAGATCTGCAGCATTGGCGACCATAATATCGATGCGTACTTGGATATAACCCAATTTGTTACCTTTGGTAAAAAAATTGGTGGTGAGATCAGGTTCTAAAGTGAAATAAGCCAACTGAGGTACAGCAGATTTCTCTTCCGCATGGCTATGGAAAGGAATAATGAAGCTCAAAGCGAGCATTATTTGGACGACGTAACGTTTTAGCATATTTCTGTCTGCTCTTTATTCTGTTCGCAATACTCGAACCGCCGGAGTCTTGTTACAATAGAGCATCCATTTGGTAAATAAAATGCTTTCCGCGTTCGAACTCTTTGGTTTGGAATCAAAATCTGAGCTTTATTGTATACCCAAACTCGGTGGTATTGCAGGTAGCTAGGGTAATCGGGTAAAGCGTCAAATTGAATAATAGTATGAATCAATTAACTTCGCTCTATTTAGCCGCACTGAATCGCGTCACTTGGCAACAGCCTGATGACATTGAATTTCCAGCCCCTTTAGCTCAGCAATGGCTACTCGAACAAGGCTCTCTTTCGCGCCGAATGGCGACGCAGTGTGAGCATCTGACCGTAGACTTATTAAGTAACCAAATCATGCCGGCGGACACCCTGAGCTATGATGAGACTCAGTTGCTCGCCTCTGAAGAGTATCTTCTGCGCCAAGTGATTATTTGTGGCGACCAACAACCTTGGGTATTTGGCCATACTTTGATCCCGCGCTCATCCATGCATAATCAGCCGTTTGATTTCACCCAACAAGGGAAAATTCCACTAGGTCTCACCGTATTTAGTGCGGATAATGTTAAGCGAGATGCACTGCAAGTTGGCTGGGTAGAGACAGAACTCGGACGACTATTAGCTCGTCGCTCTCGCTTATGGATGAACAACAAACCCATGTTAGTGACGGAGCTGTTTCTCGCCACATCCCCGATTTACTCTAAGGAGAGAGTGTAAATGACCGCTGTTAAAGCGCGCGCTTACTGGCAACTGATGCGCATGGATCGCCCGATTGGCTCCCTACTCTTACTTTGGCCTACTCTGTGGGCGCTGCTTTTAGCCGCTCAAGGCTTGCCAGATCTTCGCGTCTTAGTCGTATTTGTGTTGGGGGTTTTTTTAATGCGCTCAGCTGGGTGTGTGATCAACGATTACGCCGACCGCCATGTCGATGGCCATGTGAAGCGCACGAGCCAACGTCCATTGCCAGCAGGGTTAGTTTCGGCCAAAGAAGCCTTACTGCTGTTTGCCCTTCTTGCTGTCAGCTCGTTCTTACTCGTGTTGACTATGAATACCCTAACTATCCAGCTCTCTTTTATCGGTATTCTGTTAGCCTTTGTTTACCCGTTTATGAAGCGCTTCACTCACCTGCCTCAACTGGTGCTTGGCCTCGCGTTCAGTTGGTCGATTCCTATGGCTTGGGCTGCTCAAGCAGATACGCTGCCTCCACAAGTCTGGGTACTGTTTTTGATTAATGCGTTATGGACGATTGCTTACGACACCCAATACGCCATGGTCGACCGAGATGATGATGTGAAAATTGGCATCAAATCGACCGCGATCTTATTCGGGCGTTGGGATAAACGCATCATTGGCCTACTGCAATTGACCACTTTGAGTTTACTGGTCGCTCTAGGCCAAGGTTTAGCGCTTGGCACCAGTTACTACTGGGGTCTGCTGATCGCAGCGGGGCTGTTTGCTTACCAACAACATTTGATCCGTTATCGCGAACGTATGCCTTGTTTTCAGGCGTTTTTAAATAATAACTATGTCGGTATGGCCATCACCGCAGGCATTCTGCTCAGCGTTTGGTAATCCCAGCTTAAGGTAAAAGAAAAGGCATCCGCAGGATGCCTTTTTCATTCGGTTCGATTGGCTAGAACACTTTCGATTGGCTAGAACACAATCGTTACGCGTCAACCTGACATAAGCTTTCTTGAATCGTCATGCGCACTTCTGGGTAGATCAGCGCATAAAGCTGGCGAGAGAGCGGCTTCGCCGTTTCTAATACGCAGCGGCCTTGATCATCGAGATATCCCTGCTCTTGCAACGTCACGAATAGCGAAGCAAATACCCCTTTGTCAAAGAACTCAGGCGCATTAATGCCATGCAAACGGCCAAGACGCTGCGCCACTTCCTGGCTCTTCTCTTCCAGCTCTGCTTTACCCAAATGTGGGCAGCTCACCAGCAGGTTCAGCGCAATCGCATAACGCTGCAGCGTTTCGGAGATAATGCGCCCCAGCAGCATCAGCACTTGAGTTTGCGCTTGATTCAGGGTGACGGTTTTCCCTTCCACCGTGACCAAACCTTGGCGTGCTAGCTCTGCCACATAACGCAGTACCAGATCGTTGAGTTCTTCTGCTTCAAAACGCAAAAACAGCTCTTGTTTCAGGAAAGGATAGATTTGTGCAACGGTCGCTTGCACCTTTTCCAGCGATACGCTTTGCTGACGAATCAACAACTGAGCGATCAGCGATGGCAGAGCCAACAGGTGGATAATGTTGTTGCGATAATAAGTCATCAGGATCGATTGGTTGCGATCCAGCGAAATAATGTCGCCCATGGTATCGGTTTCCACCACAAACTTATCCAACGACTCCGCATGTTCAACCAGCTTTTCTGCCCTCTCACTCGGCAGCGTTGAAGTGGCTGAATACGGCACATTGCGCAGCAGTGATAAGTAACAATCCACCTGCTTAATCAGGTTGTCACGCGCCAAGGCACGCTGACGCGAAGCAAGCAGCGCCGTCGCACACAAGGTCATCGCATTCACCGCTGCCGCATCGTTGATGTGCGTCATCATACGGGTCGCGAGTTTATTCACCGTTGGCGTCATCCATTGCGGCTTGCTCTCGCCCATCGGGTCAATATCTTGCGTCCATTGCGGTACAGTTTCATTCAAAAACTGGTTGAGTGGGATCGGCTCACCGAAGTTCACGTAACCTTGACCAAAATTGCGCAGCTTACGCAGCGTGCGCAGCACTAAACCCGCATTCTCTTTCTCTTTACGTTTGCCGCGTAACTCTTTGGCGTAAGTACCCACTTCCATCACATGCTCATAGCCGATGTAGACTGGGACCAAAGTCACTGGACGATTCAAACCACGCAACATAGCTTGAATGGTCATCGCCAACATGCCGGTTTTGGCAGGTAATAGACGACCAGTACGCGAGCGGCCACCTTCGCTGAAGTATTCCACCGAATAGCCTTTCGCAAACAACTCAGCAAGATATTCACGAAAAATCGTTGAATAAAGAGGCGCACCTTTAAAGCTGCGACGAATGAAGAACGCGCCGCCGCGGCGGAAAATCGGCCCGGCAGGGAAAAAGTTCAGATTGATCCCAGCAGCAATATGCGGCGGCACCATGCCTTCATGATAAAGCACATAAGAAAGCAGCAAGTAATCCATATGGCTACGGTGACAAGGCACGTAGACAATTTCATGGCCATCTTGCGCCAAGCGACGAACGGTGGCCGCGTTATTGATGTTCAACCCTTGATAGATGCGGTTCCACAACCAACCTAAAATGCGATCGCCTTTTTTCACCAGCGAATAGGAAAAATCCGCCGCGATCTCATCCAGAATGTCGTGCGCTTCTTTGCGCGCTTTCTCAAGCGGGATCTGTTTGGATTTCGCTTCGTCCGCAATCGCTTTTTCAATCGCAGGAGAGTTCATCAAGCGGGCAAACAGTTGTGCTCGCTGCGGCAAATTGGGGCCTGACGCCGCCAGTTTTTGCCGTGAGAAGTGAATGCGTGCTACACGAGCCAATTTGTGCGCGATCGAGGCATCGGTGCCGTGGGTATCCGCCATGTAACGCATCGAAACGACAGGGCTAAAACGCACCAAACAGTCACGGCCAGAAGCCAAGACGGCCAGTGCTTTCTCCGGACCATTCAACGCTTGCAAATAAGGTCTTTCTTGCCCTTCTTTGCCCGGTTTACGTCCCCACAAAACCGTTGCTGGAATCACCTGCACATCCAACTCACTGTCGAGCTTATGTTCGGTCAGCAGCTCAGAAAATAGCGCAATAGAGTCACTCGGCACATGTTGATCGCTACTCAGCAGCGTTGGGCGCGAAGCAATAAACACATAGCGCTGGAAAGCTTTGCCATTCAGCATCAAAGGCTCTAAAGGGTCAGGCAGCCCAGCTTCTTTGGCATGTGTTTGCAACGTCAGCAAGTCGACGTTGGAGCGAAACGGTAAGGCGTAAATCACCGGTTTATGAGTATCGATATCCAGATCTTGGATCGGATTAGACGGAATCGCCGTCCCTTTCACCAGCACCGACATCGGCAACTTCAGTAGTGAACGGGATAATAGGTGTCCTGAAGACATAGAGTTCAAAGCCTCAAGATTCTTGAAATAAGCGCGACGGTACGTCTGCTTTCACGGCCAACGCGAGAGCTCACCATCGTGCGGTATCGTTTTTTGCGCGCCAAGAATACCAGAAACTGGTCAAACCTTTTAATTTAATTGCTTACATGCGCAGCATTTCCGAGTGAAATGGGAGGCAGCCACACCGTCTTTGAAGCCATTATGGAGAACGCAATCCAGTGGCTAACTTCACAATCACACAAAAAACAAGCAATTGGCTTTGCAATTCTCATTGCACTGGATATACTCACAGTCAACTGTATAAAAAGACAGGTGACTCATGAAGCCGTTAACCCCTCGCCAACAAGAAGTGTTTGATCTGATCAAAAGTAAGATCGATGAAACCGGAATGCCCCCAACCCGCGCCGAAATTGCTAAAGAGCTGGGTTTTCGTTCGGCCAATGCGGCTGAAGAACACCTCAAAGCGCTGGCTCGTAAACAAGTGATTGAAATGGTGCCCGGCGCCTCACGCGGGATCCGCATCCTCGTCGATAATGCCGCGAACGAAGAAGAAGCCGAAACTGGCTTGCCTTTGATTGGCCGCGTTGCCGCAGGTGAACCGATTCTTGCCCAAGAGCATGTGGAAGCACACTACCAAGTCGACCCAAGCATGTTCCGCCCGCAAGCCGATTTTCTGCTGCGTGTACATGGCGAAAGTATGAAGAACATCGGCATCCTCGATGGTGACTTACTTGCTGTGCACAAAACGCAAGATGTACGCAACGGCCAAGTGGTGGTGGCGCGCGTAGAAGATGACGTCACGGTGAAACGTCTGGAACGCAAAGGTTCCAAAGTTTTCCTGCATGCGGAAAATGAAGAGTTTGCGCCAATCGAAGTCGATTTAGCCGCGCAATCGCTCACCATTGAAGGCATTGCAGTAGGCGTCATTCGCAACAGCACTTGGATGTGAATATTGTTGAGATAAATTCTCAACAACTTGCCTTCTTATTTGAGATTCATTATCATCTTCCTATCCCAGCATAGGAAGATGAGCATGCGCCACTCAGATTCACCCACCTCAGACCCATACCAAGTTCCTGCGAATTTGGTTCAGCCACTTTGGCTACGCAGCCGAGAAAGCTTGGTCGATAATGGCTTGGTGTATGATCCGATTGCCGCCAATGCTTGTCGTCGTTGCGCTTTAGCGCAAGACTGCCTGACGGGCGATATCGCTCAAAAGCAGTTACTGCATGTCACGCTAACTCAGCTTTGTGACCAACAAGTTCGCCATTTTCTTGATACTCATCCTGATGGCTGGATCATTAATGTCGGTGCAGGCCTCGACACCCGTTTTTATCGAGTAGATAACGGCCGCTGCCACTGGATTGAGTGGGATATCACTGAAAACCTTTTATGGCGAGAGAAGCTATTTCACCGCAGTGAGCGCTATCAACTGGTGTGTGGTGATGTGATGCAACCACAAGGACTTGCCGAACTGCCGATCCCTGAATTCGCTCCTGTGCTGTTGGTCTGTGAACATGCCTTGCTCGATTGCGATGCTCAGCAAGTGGCGCGTTTCGTGCGCTCTATCGGATTGCATTTTGCCAAAGCCAGCGCCTGCCTTGTGGTGGCGGGAGATAAAACCTCTAGCTATCTAGGCCAAAAACTGGGCTGTGAAGCTTATGCCCACGGGTTTACCTGCGCAGGTGATGCCATCATCAATTGCTTGCCGTGGGCGAAATCGGTACGCACATTTTCCCCACTGGATCGCCATTGTGATCGCTGGAAATTTTGGCAACGCGCGATTGCACGCTCCGGCATTTACAAAACACGCTTAACTCCTGTTGTTGTTAACCTGGATTGGTAACTCGCCATATCGGTCATGTCATAGCCCAACCATCCCCACTCAGTTACACTAACCGCAAGTCGTTACTGAGGTTTTCTGTGTGTCACTGATTTTGCAAACGTTGAAACAACCGAACGTGCATCGCCAAGTGCTGGCGATCGCGCTGCCTATGGTGCTGTCTAACATTACCGTTCCACTGCTCGGCTTGGTCGATGCCGCGGTGATCGGTCATCTCGAACACGCTTGGTATTTAGGCGGCGTGGCACTCGGCAGCACTATGATTAGCGTGACATTCTGGCTGCTCGGCTTTTTACGCATGTCGACCACAGGCCTGACCGCCCAAGCGCACGGTGCGCAAAATTCACAGCAGCTTGCTCGAGTTTTACTGCAAGGCAGCGTCATTGCACTGGGTTTAGCCGCACTGTTTTTACTGTTTCATCGCCCTGTCGCCGAACTGATTTTTCACTTCAGCGATGCCAGCAGCGAAGTCAAAACCTACGCTGAAACATATTTCTACCTTCGTGCTTGGAGTGCTCCAGCCGCACTCCTTAACTTTGTGCTATTGGGCTGGTTACTCGGTACGCAAAATGCCCGCGCCCCGATGTGGATGGTGATCATTACCAACCTGACCAATATTGTGCTCGATCTACTGTTGGTACTCGGGCTTGGGCTGAAAGTCGAAGGAGCCGCCATTGCGTCGGTTATCGCCGATTATGCTGGTCTCTTGTTTGGCCTCCTGTGCGTGGTGCGTTACTGGCGGCAGCATCAGCTCCCAGCCCCTTTCTCTTTCATCTCCTCTCTCAGCAAAGAGCTTTCCCGTTTAGTGGCGCTCAATCGCGACATCTTCCTACGCTCACTCTGTCTGCAAGCCGTATTTAGCTTTATGACCTTTCAAGGCGCAGCGTTGGGAGATGACATCGTCGCTGCTAATGCGGTGTTGATGAGCTTTTTGATGATGATTTCCTACGGTATGGATGGATTTGCCTACGCGATGGAAGCCATGGTCGGTAAAGCAATTGGTGCCAAGGATGATCGCCAACTGCGTACTGCCATGATTAGCAGTACCT
Source organism: Vibrio cholerae (assembly GCF_008369605.1). Lineage (NCBI taxonomy): Bacteria > Pseudomonadati > Pseudomonadota > Gammaproteobacteria > Vibrionales > Vibrionaceae > Vibrio > Vibrio cholerae. The sequence goes on along the minus strand of NZ_CP043554.1, from coordinate 33,135 downwards.
TTTGGGCGACCATGATCTGTTTGCTGTTAAGCCTGATCTTCTTAGGTTTTGGATCGGATCTGATCCAGATGATCACTAACATTCCGAGCGTTCAAGCAACGGCGGAACATTATCTGCCTTGGCTGGTCGCCATGCCATTAATCGCCGTGTGGTGTTTTCTATTGGATGGTGTGTTTATCGGCGCGACCAAAGGCAAAGAGATGCGAAATAGCATGGCTATTTCGGCCGTCGCCTTCTTTGCCATTTACGGGTTTATGACCCACTACGGTAATCACGCTCTGTGGCTAGCCATGCTCAGCTTTATGGCACTGCGTGGCGTGACACTTGGCATCGCTTTAGCAGCCCAATGGCGCGCTGGCACCTTCTTGCAATCTAGCTAAAAAGTAGGGAGCACACATGTGCTCCCTATTCTCATCAATCGCTTACGCCATCATTGATGCCATGGTTTTATTCGTCTTCTTGCGCTTCATCGGGTTCATCACGGGTATAAAAACGAGCGAAGAACAAACCAACTTCAAACAACAAACACATAGGTATGGCGAGTAGCGTTTGCGAAATCATATCCGGCGGCGTCAGTAACATACCAACTACAAACGCACCAACGATAATGTATGGACGCTTTTCCGATAGGCTTTTAGGCGTGGTTGCGCCCGTCCAGCACAGCAGAATGATCGCAACTGGCACTTCAAACGCGATACCAAAGGCTAGAAACAGCGCCAATACAAAATCGAGATAACTCGCGATATCGGTCGCGAACTCCACACCACCGAGTGAAATGGCGGTGAAAAATCCAAACACCAGCGGAAACACCACAAAATAGGCAAACGCGACACCGCAGTAAAACAGCAGCGAGCTAGAGACCAGCAGCGGGAAGATTAAACGCCGTTCGTGCTTGTATAAGCCTGGCGCTACAAACGCCCACACCTGATACAAAATGAAAGGCACCGCGAGAAACACAGCGGCAATCAACGTCAGCTTTAAAGGTGTGAAAAACGGTGATGCCACATCGGTCGCAATCATGGTTGCGCCCGCGGGAAGTCGCTCGACTAGGGGTTTTGAGACAAACTCGTAAATTTCATTCGAGAAATAGATCAAGCCAATAAATATCACCACCACAGCCGCCACCGCTTTCAGCAGGCGATTACGCAGTTCCAGCAAATGGCTGATCAAAGGTTGGGTCTGTTCAACGGAAGACATGCAAACCTCATGTAACAGATCAAAAAAGAGTTATCACATCAGTACTGAAACCTAGGATAACTCTTGATAAAGAGAGCTTAAAAAACGCTTATTCGGCCTTTTTTTCCGCCGGTTGCGATGCGCTATCGAGGCGAACATCGGGCTCTGTAGCCGAACTGGGGTTGCTACTGGTAGAGCTAGCTTCACTGCTCGGCGTTGCGGCGTAAGGACGCTGCACTTCCTGCGCGGCTTGCTTGAGTGATTCCACCGATTTTTGCAGTTCAGGAGATAAATTTTGCATCCCCATCTGCTCGGCTTTGCGCAGGTTTTCTTGCAACTCCTGCACTTTCAACTCATGCGCTAACTCATCCTTCACGCTATTGGCCATGCTTTTCGCTGCAGAGACAAACTTTGCCACGCTGCGAATTGCATGGGGTAATCGCTCAGGGCCAAGCACCACCAGCGCCACAATAGCGATCAATACCAGTTCCCAAAAACCGATATCAAACACGACTTATGCCTGCTCTTTGTCTTTTTTCACTTCAGCAGACGCATTGGTTTTGGCCTGCTCAAGATTTTTGGTTTCGAAGTCAGCATCTTTCTGATTTGCTGCGCTGTTTGACTCTTCTTCCGACATGGCTTTCTTAAAGCCTTTGACCGCGCTGCCCAAATCACTGCCAATACCGCGCAGTTTCTTAGTGCCAAACAGCAATACCACGATCACTGCAATGATAAGAAGTTGCCAAATACTGATACCACCCATCTCTTTTACCTCGGGTTATGTGTGAACAAATCTTCGAACTTATCGACGCGACAAGGCGCTTACTGGCGATAAGCTCGCCAACTCAATAGCCAACATAACACGCCAATGGTCGCGCTACCGATCGCTAAAGGTTCTAATTGGTTGGAGATCCATATCGCCGAGCATACGACTAATGTGGCTCCAACACCAAACAAAAACTTTCCCGTCCCTTGTTGGCGTTTGGATTGGCGATAACCTTGATAAAGATTATCTAAACGCTGATTCAAGTTACGACCTTGCTTTAAGCTGTCATACAGCAATTCTGGCAGCTCAGGCATTTTTTCAAACCATAAGGGTGCACGCTCTTTCAATGCATGCAAGAAAGCTTGTGGCCCCACTTGGTTAGCCATCCACTTTTCTAAAAACGGTTTGGCGGTTTGCCATAAATCGAGTTGTGGGTAGAGCTGACGCCCCAAGCCTTCGACATACAGCAGTGTTTTTTGCAGCAAAACTAACTGCGGCTGCACTTCCATATTGAAGCGTCGCGCGGTGTTAAACAGATTCAGTAACACGTGACCAAATGAAATCTCACACAGCGGTTTGGCGAAAATCGGCTCACACACCATGCGGATCGCCACTTCAAACTCATCAACATTGGTATCCAGTGGTACCCAACCGGAATCGACGTGCAGTTGCGCTACGCGGCGATAGTCACGATTGAAGAAGGCGAGGAAGTTTTCGGCCAGATAGCGCTTATCTTCGCTATTCAGTGTTCCGACTATGCCACAGTCCAAACCAATCCATTGCGGGTTTTCAGGATGGTTAGGATTGACGAACACGTTACCCGGATGCATATCCGCATGGAAGAAACTGTCGCGAAACACTTGGGTGAAAAACACACTCACACCACGTTCCGCCAGTAACTTCATATTGGTACCGTTGGCATGAAGTCCTGCCAAGTCAGAAACTTGGATGCCGTATATTCGCTCAGAAACCATGACAGTTTCATTACAGAAATCAGTTAACACCTCAGGGACATACAACTCTTCGCTGTTTTCGAAGTTGCGGCGCAGCTGAATCGCATTGGCCGCTTCACGGCGCAGGTCCAACTCATCGAGCAAGGTTTTCTCGTATTCGCGTACCACTTCCACCGGTTTTAAGCGGCGTGCTTCCGGCAGCGCTTTAGCCACAATGCGTGCCACGCGATACATCAGCTTGATGTCGGCATCGATTTGCGGGCGAATATCCGGACGAATCACTTTCAGCACCACATCACGACCATTACTCTTGAGCTTGGCGGTGTGTACTTGGGCAATCGAAGCGGAAGCTAACGGTTTGATATCAAAGTCATCGAACCAAGTTTCCAGCGGCGCGCCGAGTTCTTTTTCAATCAATTGCTTGGCTTGTAGGCCATCAAACGGCGCAACTTTATCTTGCAACATGGCCAAGGGATCGGCGATGTGCGGCGGAAACAAATCACGGCGAGTCGACATCATCTGCCCAAACTTGATCCACACCGGGCCAAGTTCTTGCAGTGCCAAACGTAAACGATCACCTAACGCTTTATCGGCGTGTTGATTGCGCAGCCAAAAAAGAGATTTACGCGCCAGTAGCGGCGCTCGGGTCAGATGATGCTCTGGCAACAGCTCATCTAAGCCATATTCGAGTTGAACTTTAACTATCCGGTATAAACGTTTCAGCTCTGCAGGTTTCATGCTTTTTCCAGTAACTGGTTCAAACGCGCTTCTAAACGCGCAGCGTGACTTTTCACGTCATCCACTTGATCGCAAAAATGGGCAATTTCCAACGGTGGCGGCGCAATCCGCCACTCTTCGGTGAGCACCTGTGCCAAGTGGTTTTGATGCTTATGCGCTTGCTGTTTTAGCGCGCCGGCGATGCTTTTCACACCATGCACGACACTGTGTGCCACCACATCACCCGTGATGCGCGATAACCACTCTTCCACATCCGGTTTGCAATCGCTCATCAGCTCGGAAAACTTCTGCGCCAGTTGGATATCGCCTTCCAGCTCTAGCTTATCTTGCTTGATCAACTGGGTAATATTGGCTTGCTCACGCAACTGAGGAAGAATCGAGAGGTTTAATGCCAGATAGCAATCCGGCTGGCCTTCAAAGCCGGTCATCACATCGATGCGCTGACTGAACACAAAGGTCAGGGATTGATTTAACTCTCGCAGATGCAGCGAAATCACTTTGCCTTTCAGGCGCAGCAGTTTGCGGCCTAACGCCGGATCATCATTGATGAGCGTATTGAGCGTGGTTTCAATCACTGCGGTCAGCAAAGGAGACAGTGGCATGGTTGCAAGCAATGACATAGCAGCCCTTAAAATTTGTAACCACGATGCAGCGCCACAATGCCGCCGGTCAGGTTGTAATAGGTGGTTTGTTCAAAACCCGCCTCTTCCATCATGCCTTTTAGAGTCTCTTGATCCGGATGCATGCGGATCGACTCAGCGAGATAACGATAGCTGTCTGCATCATTGGCGATCAACTGCCCCATCTTAGGCAAAATATGGAACGAGTAAGTGTCATAAAGCTTAGACAGCGGCTCAAGGATCGGCTTAGAAAACTCCAGCACCAACAGGCGGCCGCCGGGTTTCAATACACGGAACATCGAACGCAGCGCTTTATCTTTGTCGGTCACGTTACGCAGACAGAAACTGATGGTAATGCAGTCAAAATAGTTGTCTGGGAAAGGCAGTTCTTCGGCGTTGGCTTGCACATAATGCACATTGCCTACCACGCCGCTGTCGCGCAGTTTATCGCGGCCAACATTGAGCATAGAGTTATTGATATCGGCCAAAATCACATGGCCTTTCTCGCCCACAATACGCGAGAATTTCGCGGTTAAATCGCCTGTACCGCCGCCCAAATCGAGAATGCGTTGTCCCGGACGTGCGCCTGAACAATCGATGGTAAAGCGCTTCCATAAACGGTGGATACCGCCCGACATCAGGTCATTCATGATGTCGTATTTGGCCGCAACCGAGTGAAACACTTGCGCGACTTTATGTACTTTTTCATCTTTACGTACGGTTTCAAACCCGAAATGGGTCGTTTCCTGATTGTCTGTTGCAGAGTTTGCTAGCACGTTGGTGTCCGTCATTATTTTTCCTCTTTGGCCGTCATGACTGCGGCGACTGCGGGCGATTAGTTTACTTTATCCTCAATCGGATGTCTTTCTACTAAAGGGGCATTTTCCTGATCCGGCGCTTGTTGTGCGCGTTCAATCAATGGCTGAGGGATAGAACGTTTGATTTCCACCCCAAGCTGTTTGAAGCTTTCCGCCTGACGAATGGCGTTACCACGCCCAGTCACCAGCTTATTCATCGCCCCTTGGTAGCTCTGATTGGCTTTATCCAGCGCGCCGCCTAGCCCTTCCATATCTTCTACGAACAAACGCAGCTTATCGTACAACTTGCTAGCACGTTCGGCGATCACCTGCGCATTTTGATTCTGCCGCTCGTTGCGCCATAAGTTATCAATGGTGCGCAGCGCCACCAGCAAAGTAGTAGGGCTGACCAAAATAATGTTCTGCTCCATCGCGTCTTTGACCAAGCTTGGGTCGGCTTGAATCGCGACTTGAAACGCGGGTTCAACCGGAATAAACATCAGCACGTAATCGAGGCTCTGAATGCCTTTGAGTTGATGGTAATCTTTCTGCCCTAGCCCACGAATATGGTTACGCAGCGCAAGTAAGTGCTCACGTAATGCGCGATCTCGCTCACTATCGGTTTCAGCATGGAAGTAACGCTCATACGCCACCAAAGCCATTTTCGAGTCGATCACTACCTGTTTGTTTTGCGGCAAATGGACAATCACATCTGGCTGATAACGCTTACCCGCTTCGTTTTGTAAGCTGACTTGAGTTTGGTATTCATGCCCTTCGCGCAGCCCAGATTCTGCCAGCACACGCGCCAACACCACTTCGCCCCAGTTGCCTTGCTGCTTGTTATCCCCTTTCAGCGCTTGAGTCAGGTTGACCGCTTCTTTGGCCATCTGCTCATTAAGGCGCTGCAAGTTACGCAGTTCATGCACTAAGGTGTGACGCTCTTTGGCTTCATGGTTAAAGCTATCATTGACCTGCTTTTTAAAACCTTCGAGCTGCTCTTTAAGTGGTGTGAGCAAACCTTCCAAACTCTGGCGGTTTTGCACATCGACCGTTGCGGTTTTGTGCTCAAACACCTGATTGGCTAAATGCTCGAATTGCTGCTTTAGGCGCTCTTCGGCTCGTTCAAGCAGTTGCAATTTTTCTTGGCTCGCCACCAACTGTTGCTGATGACGCGCTTCTTGTTCACGCAATTGGCTTTCTAACTCGGCTTTCGCGGCGCGTACTTGGTTTAGCTCATCGGCATACTGCTGGCGCTCTTGTTTCACCGCCTCAAAGTAACGCAGCTTTTCCAGCACTGCCATTAACTTGCCGTGTGATTGCTTGAGTTCAAATTCGTTTTTGTCACGTAACGCATCCAGCTCATCTAACTCTTGCTGCGCTGTGGTGAGCTGCTCATTAAGTTGCTGAATTTGCTGCGCATGCCAGTGACTCTGCTGCTCAAGTTGTTGCTCAAGCAATTGGGTTTTCAGTTGGTAGCGCTGCTTGACCCACCAGCCGATCGCCACCCCAGTGGCACCTGCACTCACTAACGCCGACCACAATGCGCTTTGATTTTCAAAAATCCATTGCATGTTGAACACTTACTGTGATTTATCTCGATCAAAATGGTATTTCGACACTGGATAAATGTCCAGTTTGTTGCGCGTTTATTCTCCCCTAGACTAGCGAAAAACAAGGATAAGAGAGTTTCAGGATGAATGAAAAACGCGCATTGGGTTTGGGCTTGGCTTCGGTGCTGTTGTGGTCAACAGTCGCGACTGCCTTTAAATTAACGCTGGCCGAGTTAAACCCGCTGCAAATGGTGACCGTGGCGAGCATTGTCTCCGCACTCGCGTTACTGGTGATTTGTGCTGCGATGGGCAAGCTTAAGCTGATCGTCCCCACTTTACTGGCCAATCCGTTTTACTACCTGTTGCTTGGGCTGATTAACCCACTCGCCTATTACCTGATTTTGTTTAAAGCCTATTCGCTGCTGCCCGCCTCACAAGCACAAGCCATCAACTACAGTTGGGCGATCACCCTCACCTTGATGGCGGCGCTGTTTCTCGGCCAACGTATTCGTAAACAAGATTGGATCGCCTGTGCTCTGAGTTACTTTGGTGTGGTGGTGATTGCCACGAAAGGTGACTTACTCGGTTTGCAATTTGAAAGTCCACTCGGGGTTGGTCTCGCCCTGCTGTCGACTCTGCTGTGGGCGGGATATTGGATTCTCAACACCAAAAATAAAGCTGATCCGATCGTTGGGGTGTTACTCGGCTTTCTGCTCGCCATCCCGTTTGCACTGGCGCTGTGTTGGCACGAAAACCTCAATTGGCAAGGCATCACCACCCAAGGTTGGTTAGCGGTCACTTACGTGGGACTGTTTGAAATGGGCATTACGTTTGTACTCTGGCTCAGCGCACTGAAAAATACTCAGAACACCGCGCGCATCAGTAACCTGATTTTTGCTTCGCCTTTTATTTCGCTGTTTCTACTCGCGACCATCATTGGCGAAGCGATCCACCCAACCACTTTGATCGGTTTAGTGCTGATTATTGCGGGGCTTGTGGTTCAGCAGTGGCAAGGCCGTAAAGCGCAACCTAGCGAAGCAAAACTGAACCCCTAAACCCACTGGCCGGCGACGTAGCCACTCGACCAAGCCCATTGGAAGTTATAGCCGCCGAGCCAGCCAGTCACATCCATCACTTCACCGATAAAGAATAAGCCTTTGACGGTTTTGCACTCCATGGTTTTGGATGAGAGGCAATCGGTATCCACTCCACCAAGCGTCACCTCTGCGGTGCGATAACCTTCGGTACCGTTTGGCACAATCGACCACTGCTCTAAACGGGTTTGCAATGCGTCGAGCTCTTTGGGGGAATACTGTTTCAGCGGTTTATCGGCAAACAGTTGGCGTTCAATCAGCACTTCAACCAGCCGCTTGGGCAACACTTTCGATAAGGTGTTTTTCAAACTCTGGTTCGGGTGCGCTTCTTTTTCACGGCTCAACAACTCAGCCAAATCCACGTCGGGGACTAAATTGGTGGTAATTGTTTGTCCTGGCGTCCAATAAGAGGAAATTTGTAGTACTGCAGGGCCAGATAAGCCGCGGTGAGTAAAGAGCAAGGCTTCTTTGAAGGTTTTGCCGCATTCTGCGCGCATCTCAACAGGAATCGCCACACCCGATAACGGCGCGAAATCTTCCTTATCTTGCACATGCAACGTAAATGGCACTAAACCTGCGCTGGTACTGATCACGGGCAAGCCAAACTGCTCTGCGATTTTGTAGCCAAACGGCGTGGCACCGAGTTTCGGCATCGATAAACCGCCGGTGGCAACCACCAGTGACGCGCACTCAATCTCACCTATGGTGGTTTGCAGAGTAAAACCTTGCTCGGTGTGGGCTATTGCGCTGATTTCAACTTGATAGCGCTGCTCGATATTCGGTTGGTTACACTCGCTGAGTAGCATGTCCACAATCTCTTTGGCCGAATCAAGACAAAACAGCTGACCGTGATCGCGCTCTTCAAAGGCAATACCGTATTTGCTGACCAGCGAGATAAAATCCCAGTTGGTGTATTGCGACAGCGCCGATTTCACAAAGTGTGGGTTTTGGCACAAGTAGTTCGCCGCCGAGACATCGTAATTGGTGAAATTACAGCGTCCACCACCGGAAATCAGAATTTTTCGACCCGGTTTTTTAGCATGATCGAGCAGCAATACCTGACGGCCGCGTCGCGCCGCCTGTGCTGCGCACATCAATCCCGCCGCACCTGCGCCAATAATTACCACATCGACTGTTTTGCTCATCACTGCCACCTAATCGCATAAAAAAAGGATGTGCTGAGTGCACATCCTTACTCACTTGGGCGGCTATTCTAACGGCAAATCGCTACTCTGCCAACGCAATGCACGTGTTGGCAAACCGCATTCGAAAAGCTCTCCGGCGCACTAAAGCATAAACGCGACGACTGTGGTGAGCACCAACAGTGAACCCGACAAAATGAACAGCTCACGTACCCGATCGCACTTACCAGTAAACACAGGATCATGATGGTGGTGATACTCACGACTTTTCAGGTAATGGTATAAACGCACCTGCTTAGTCACATTGCCATGGGTGGTGAAAAAGCCGCGCCCATCGACTTGTTGATAAAGGAGCGGGTGAGCTTCACGCATGATGTAAATAAGCGAGCGCAGCGCTGTCACATAACGTGCCACATTAATCGCAGTCACGAGCATAAGCGCAAATAGAATGGTATCTCCACTGATCATCTTTTCCTCCCTACATCTTGTGTTGAGAATGCCCAGAGAAAAAGACGATCGCTTCAGTTTGTCTTTTTGCTGATCTTACTCAGCAGGGGCATCCATGACAGAAGATGAGCCTTTTTTTGCCAATGCAGCTAGATCTTTATCGATAAAGAACAACGCCTTACCATCTTCACCGACCAGCTCTAGCTTATCTAAAATCCCTTTAAACAACTTCTCTTCTTCGTGCTGTTCAGCCACGTACCACTGAAGGAAGTTAAATGTTGAGTAGTCTTGGGAGGTGAACGCCACATGAGCCAGTTTATTAATCTGTTGGGTGATCTTCTGTTCATGTAGGTACGTCTCACGAAACACTTCACCCAGTGAAGCAAATTCGTGGCGTGGCGCAGCGATCGCACCAAGGATTGGCAATGCACCGGTTTCACTCACATAAGTGAACAGACGCTGCATGTGCTGCATTTCTTCTACCGCGTGAGCGCGTAAAAACTCTGCAGCTCCGTCAAATCCTTTGTCTTCACACCAAGCACTCATTTGTAAGTATAGATTGGATGAAAAAAATTCGAGGTTAATTTGCTCATTGAGATGTTCTACCATCGCTTGCGACAACATAAAAAACTCCTGATTCACTCTAACTATTTGAACGCACTATAGCATGTTCGGTAGTTATTGTAGTCATCACCTAACCCATCGCCATCAAACTGAGATCGCTGCGACAAAAAAATCGCCACTCCAGTGCTACGCTGTGTTTAGTCACCCGAATAGGAGTCAGTACAATGAGTTATCAACATCTTTTGGTTGCGGTCGACCTGTCTGAAGACAGCAAACTGCTGGTTGAAAAAGCGGTGGCTCTGGCCAAACCTCTCAATGCGGAAGTCTCATTTATTCATATCGACGTAAACTACGCCGAGCTGTACACGGGCCTTATCGACATTAATTTGGCCGAAACGCAACATCACGCGATGGAAGCGTCACAAAAGCAACTGCAGGATTTGGCGCAGCATGCCAATTACCCCATCAAGCATACCTTGGTCGGTAGCGGCGATTTAACCAATGAGCTGTGCGAAACCATCAGCGAGTTTAACGTGGATTTACTGGTGTGTGGCCATCACCAAGATTTCTGGAGCAAACTGCTCTCTTCCACACGGCAACTGATCAACAGCTCGCCAGTGGATATGTTAGTCATTCCACTCAACGACTGACGAACAGAAAATACTCAGGTAGACTGCTGATTTCCATTCACTCATTCAATAGCGTTATGGTTTATCTTTCAGCAGTCACCCTGTTATGGGCATTTTCATTTAGCCTGATCGGCGTTTATCTCGCCGGTCAAGTTGATTCTTGGTTTGCCGTTTGGATGCGAGTGGCTCTCGCGAGTTTAGTCTTCATTCCCTTTCTGCGTTTCAAAGGTGTACCGCGCGCCCTGATTGCCAAATTAATGGCGATTGGCGGCGTTCAGCTTGGCTTGATGTACTGTTTCTACTATCAGTCTTTCTTGCTGCTCTCGGTTCCCGAAGTCTTACTGTTTACCGTTTTTACCCCGATTTATGTCACGCTGATTTACGATTTTCTTAAAGGGCGTTTCTCGCCTTGGTATTTAGTGACCGCTTTCATCGCTGTGCTCGGTGCCGTGTTCATTAAATTCGCTGGCATTAATCAACACTTCGTGACCGGTTTTCTTGTCGTGCAGGGAGCCAACCTCTGCTTTGCGATTGGCCAAGTCGGCTACAAATATGTGATGGAACAAGAGTCTACCGAATTACCCCAACACACGGTATTTGGCTATTTCTATCTTGGCGCTTTGCTGGTGGCCAGCGTTGCTTTTCTGCTGCTGGGTAATCCGGAAAAGCTTCCGACGACCTCAGTACAATGGAGCATCTTGATCTATTTGGGACTGATTGCTTCTGGGCTTGGTTACTTTGCTTGGAACAAAGGCGCCTGCATGGTCAACGCGGGAGCCTTAGCCATCATGAATAACGCTTTAGTACCCGCTGGCTTGGTGGTAAATATTCTGATTTGGAACCGCGAAGTCGATTTGGTGCGCTTATCGCTAGGTGGTGCGATTATTCTTGGCTCGCTGTGGATTAATGAAACTTGGGTGAAACGCCGAGTAGAAAGGGATTATCAGCGTCAAGGTTTGCTCTAACCGAGATGAAATGACTCATCAAGAGACGCAAAAGCCCATCGGAGATGGGCTTTTTTAGATCTGCGATAGTTGACACTTCAGCGCAATGATTCGGCTCAATGCATACTCTGCGCTGTCGCTCTCTCTACCACTGGTGTTGGATGCCTTGGTCCAACTTTGCCTTCTAGCAGTTGCTGCTTTTTCATTAACTTACGCTGCTTTTTAAGCACTTTTTCCAGCTTTTTGTGGAATTTGCGCTGCTTTTTAAGGCTGGCTTTGGGAAGCAGGCTGACCACCCCACTTTCATGAGCAGGAAGTGCCACCACAGTCGCTACGGGCGCCGGAAGACTCATGGCTTGCGGTTTACACAAGCTTTTTTTATCCCCCGCCACACGCGCGCAATCCCGACACAAAAACTGCGGCTCAGCGACCAGACGCTCAATTTCACTTAGGGAAGTCGCAATCTCATGACGACTGAGTTTGCATAGACGTTTAGCCACAACCACTCCAGCTAAAATACGAATTATTCTCAGACGCAGATATTACGTCCTTCATCCAAAAACACAAGTCAGATTGTGGTGTGCCCTCGCTTCGTGAGTAAAGCGGCTTGATTGGCCAGCGCGCTATTCGCCACTCATTGCGGCAATCACATAAACATCAAACCGGTTTTTCTTGGTTTCCATCGCCATGCTCGGTTTACGATTACTCAGCCAAGGCGCGTAATCAGGCCGCTTAACCACAACCCGTTTTTGCGCCAGTTGCAGCGCAGGTTCAAGCAGAGCATCGGCATCATTATCCGCCCCCACCAGAGACTGAAATACGCGCATCTCTTTTTTGACCAAGGCGGTTTTTTTCTTATTTTCGGGGTGTGGATACATGGGGTCTAGGTAGACCACATCGGGTGCAACAAAATTCGGATCGGAGGCCAATTGCTGCAGTGCATCATGACTTGAGGCGTGCAGCAGACTGATGCGCTCACTGACCCAAGCACCGATTTCATCATCTTGTTTGGCGCGCTGTAAGCCATCTTCCAGTAAGGCGGCAACCACAGGATGTCGTTCTACCATCTGTACCCGACAACCCAAAGACGCCAACACAAACGCATCACGGCCTAAACCCGCCGTTGCATCTAAAACCACTGGCGTGACGCCTTTATTTAGCCCAGCCGCTTTGGCGATCGATTGCCCTTTACCACCACCAAATTTGCGGCGGTGTGCGACTGCACCTTCTACCCAATCGACGTAAATGGCCCCCAGTTTAGGTTCATCTAATTTGCGTAGCTCAAGGCGCTCTTCGCTGAGTACCAAAGCAAATGGGCTATCATCACTGGCTTGCAGTTGCCAACGCGCAGCAATCTGCTCCAACTCTTGCGCACGGTGAGGCGCTTGGCAAATCAGTTGAATCAACAAGGGAACTCCGAAAACCGAGATAAAACGGCGCTCAGTGTAGCGGATTTTATCGGCAAACCCTACGCTTTCTCTTTGAGTTGCTCGGCAACCCAATCGGCGATCGGTTGTGGACGGCTGAATAGATAGCCTTGCGCGTAATCCACACCAATCTGCTGCAAAGCCTCAAGTATCTGCTGGTTTTCAACAAACTCCGCCACGGTGCTTTTGCCCATCTGCTTGGTCAATTCATGGATAGAGCGGACCATCAAGCGATCCATCTCATTTTTGTCCATATCACACACAAAAATGCCATCAATTTTGACGATATCGACCGGCAGTTTCTGCAGATAACCGAACGAGGAGAGCCCCGAGCCAAAATCATCCAGAGCCAACACGCAACCTAAGCTTTTGAGCTGAGATAACACCTTGATCGCTTGATTGAGATTGCGCATCGCAGCCGTTTCGGTGATTTCAAAACAGACTTTACTGCATGGAATGCGGCTATCGCGCAATCTTTCGAGCAGGAAGGCCACAAAATCTGGATTGCCAATCGAGTTACCCGATAGGTTAATCGAAACGCGCCCCAGTTTATCTAACACTTGCGGACGCGCTTCCAACCAGTTAAAGGTCTGCTCGACAATTTTCCGATCCAGACGGTGCGCCAAGTTATAACGCTCAGAGGCGGGAACGAAAATGCCCGGTGAAACGTACTCCCCTGCGGCGTTTTTAATTCGCACTAAGACTTCGAAATGAAGCAACACATCGGGTTGATTGAGCGGCACAATGCGCTGAGCAAATAGCTCAATTCGCTCATTGGCGAGCGCATCGTGCACTAGATTCACCGACTCCATTTCCAATTGGCGCCGGCGCAAATCCTCATCATCCTGCCGATAGAGGTTGAAGCGATTGCGTCCTTCCTCTTTGGCGGCATGGCACGCCGTATCCGCTTGTGCATGCACCATTTGTGGTGATGTCGCGGTATGGTCAATCATACGGATCCCGATCGAACAGGTCAGATTAAAACGAATATGCTCCCAGACAAACGCCACTTCACTGAGCGCATGGATAATACTTTGCGCCACCAACACTGCATCACGCTCGGTGCAATCACGCAGTAATACGGAAAACTCATCGCCGCCCATACGCGCCAAGGTGGCTTTAAAGGGCAACACATCTTCCAGCATGCTGGCACAGAACTGAATCGCTCCATCGCCTGCATCATGGCCCGCGGTATCGTTGAGCACTTTAAGCTGATCGAGATCGAGATACAGCATGGCGTGGGTGCGTAATTGACTTTCGGTTTCTTTCAGCGCCTTGGCCAGTTCTAGCTCAAACTGGTTTCGGTTTAGAGTGTGGGTCAATAAGTCATAGCGAGCTTGATACGCCAGTTGGTCGGCAAGCTGGCGGGTTTCGGTAATGTCTTCCCCAACGATTAACAGCGTGCCCGTTTCGACCAGCGGACGAATGTTCTCCCGTACCCACACCGTTTCACCGGAGTGATGGCGATAACACACTTCTCGCCGCCAAACAGAAGAAGCATGGCGGCTCGGTAGCAGTAGCATCTGCCTTGGTGTCAGTACCTCTTCATCTTGATAAAAATCGCGGATATGGTGCCCAAGCATGGCATCAGCGGGATAACCCAGCAGCTGTTCAGCAAAATGATTCACTTGTTGAATGTGGTTACGCTCATCCAAGGTTAGCATCATCACTGGCTGCTGATCGTAATAATGGCGAAGGCTGGCTTCACGTTGAAAGAGTTTATCTTCGGTAATTTTTCGCCAAGTAATGTCTTGTGCTTCAAGCAGAATTTGCGACTCTTCGCGAGTCGGTAGCGGCTTAAACTGACACTCCAGCACGATGGCTCCAAGCTCAGGATGCCAAATTTCGGCGTTAAACTGGCGAGTTTGCGGCACGGACTCAGAGAAATAGTTCTGAATGTGTTCGACCGCTGAATCCTCCCAACCTTTGTGCTGCCAGATCGGTCTTAGCAAACTTTCACCATGTCGATACAGCAGTTCCTGTAACTTGCCATTGCAGGAAATAATCCGACCTTCTAAGTCAAAGATACCGATATAGTGTGTGCTTTGATCAAAGATCGACTCCAGTAATTTTTGGTTGGTGCGTAAGCGTTGAATATAGTGGTACTGGCGCACTGTTAGGATGCTTAAAACCATGATGGCGACAAGCACCACAATCCACAACATGGCGTTTGCTGCAAGCTCGCTGTCCCATGGTACGCGACTCGTTCCTAGATTGTCTAACGGTTGGCTCGATAAGGTTGGTTCTTGCGCGACTAGGTTGGCCGTCCAAAAGCAGCCCAACCCAACAGCAAGAGGCAGCGCGTATTTGTTGTACCAGTGTCGCAATCGGCTCAAGTCAGACTCCAAGGTTAAACAATCGTTTTAATGGTGGTAAAGTAAGCACACTTTAATTTCATGTCGGCATGACTGTCAGGAAAGACAATGCAAACCACCACCAAACTCGATGAATTGGATCGCGCCATCCTGAAAATTCTAATGGACGATGCTCGCACGCCTTACGCAGAAATGGCCAAACAGTTTAATGTTAGTCCAGCTACGATTCACGTGCGAATAGAGAAGATGAAAGCGGCCGATATTATCCAAGGCACCGAAGTGGTCGTAAATACCAAAAAGCTCGGCTATGACGTCTGTTGTTTTATTGGGATTAATTTGAATGCCGCGCGTGATTACCATTCAGCGCTCGCCAAACTGAATGCACTGGATGAAGTGGTTGAAGCTTATTACACCACCGGAGCTTATAACATTTTCGTCAAGCTGATGTGCCGCTCGATTGAAGAACTGCAGCATGTATTGATCGATAAACTGCAAGCCATCGATGAAGTACAATCCACCGAAACGCTGATTTCCCTGCAAAACCCGATCAGCCGTAACGTTAATCCTTAACGGCATAACGGCTCACTGAGTATCACTAAGCCTTGTCATTGACTTATCGTGGTACACGAACAAGGCGATATAGGGAACGAGCGTTCGATTAGCGTTTTTGTAAGTAATTCAGAAGCTCTTCCGCAGAGATGCCCTGTTTAGCGAGTTCTTTAGCCATGGTTTCGACTTGCTCGCCCTTGCGTGACTCGATCACTTGCTGGAACTGGTAAACCAGATCGCGTAGCACGGTCAGTGGCACTTGCTTGGCCGCACTGCGAATACGTTCACTGCTTTGATTGCCTAATTCATTAAGCAACTTGCCATACATCACCTTTTCTGGAGATTCATCAAGTTGTTCCAGAATGCGAGCCATTTCATAGGTGGTTAGAGACATGGTGTTTTGGATTCCAAACGGTTAGTCAGTATCGAAGAGGCAAACAATATACACAGGATGCACGCTGAGTAAAATAGCCTCAGCGTGAATTTATCTTGTTCTATCAACACTCAGAGACACTGGCGTGCCAACGAAAACCAAGCGGTGAGAATAAAATGAGTAACGCAGGTGCCGCTAACCACATGGTCAAACCGATCAGTAGTTGCGGCTCAGGCATAATGCGTTGCAGCGTACCGACCAATAGCCCAGAACCACTCATCTGGAATAGTCCGAGCAATGCCGCCGCCGTACCGGCTTTATCGCCAAACGGAGCTAACGCTTTACCGGCGGCTGCGCCCAGTATCCATGCAAAACCAATCGATGATAAAAACACTGGCAACATGAACGCCAGTGCACTTGCCTGATTACGCAGCACCAGCATTAGACTGCCAGCGATCATTAACGTAGTAATGCCAATGATCAAAGACCAACGAGTACCCAATTTATCCATCACTTTGGGGGCCGTCATGCAGGCAATGATATTGATCACCGCATTAACGCCAAACCAGAAGGTGAATTCATTCATGCTGAGCTGTAAACGCTCCATGAGAATCACTGGCGCGGAGGTCACGTAAGCGAGGATCACCGCCATCGCCAGCAGACACAGCGATGCGTGGAAGAGGAAGGTCGGCGCTTTTAATACGGCGGCATAACGAGAGAGCTTAAAGACGGCAGGTCGACTGCCCATGTACGGATTACTCTCCTGCAGACGTAAAGCCATGGCTAACCCTACCAGCAGCGCAAATCCGGTCATAAAACTGAAGTTTGCTCGCCAACCGAATTGCTGAGTTAACCAACTGCCCAGAATCGGCGCGAGTGCCGGAATAAAACAGATCGCTCCATTGAGGTAACTGATCATCTTACCGCTGCGTTGCGGCCCAAATAAATCGCGAACTGTTGCAAAAGCTGCTACGGAAGTCGCACACGCTCCTAAGCCTTGTAGCAACCGAGCCATTAACATCCATTCAATACTTTGAGCACTCCACGCCAATAAAGCGCTCAAGGCATAAATGCTAATGCCCCCTAATGCAACAGTTCGTCGACCATACTTATCTGCTAATGGGCCAGCAAATAACTGTCCGACGCCCATCGCAAACAAAAACCAGGTAATCGTATCTTGTGCTAAAGCGTGTTCCACGTGAAACGCTTGTGATATTTGAGGCAATGCCGGTAGATAAATATCGATCGCCAATGGGCTAAATAGAACGAGTAGTGTCAGTAGCACCATTTGCTGCTTACTGACCTGAGATGGCATTGCTTGTTTCACTTCACACTCCGACTGAATTTTAAAGATCGATGCATGATACGTGGCTCAAGATATGCTAAACAGTGGTATATCGTCATTGCTGTTATTCTATTTTGGAAAAACTCATGCAAATTGAAAAATTGGCCCGTATCGATCTCAATCTACTGGTCTGTCTAAAAGTCTTGATTGAAGAGTTAAGTGTCACTCGCGCGGCTGCACGTTTATGTCTGAGCCAATCGGCCGTGAGTAAATCCTTAGCCAAGCTACGCGAGCAGTTCGACGACCCGTTGTTTGTTCGCACGTCTTATGGACTGAATGCGACCCCGAAGGCGCTCTTCTTAAAACCCAAACTGGATGTGTTGGTGAACCAACTTGAGCTACTCACTCAGCCCGCACATTTCTCCCCCCAATCCAGCGAATATCGCTTTCAGATCGCGGCGGTCGAAAGTGTTTATCCATTGATCATGCCCTACTTTTTACCGACGATTTTTCGCCACGGCCCTCATCTGAGCATCAGCACCCATGCATGGACTGAACAAACCTTCCGTAAATTGCAAGTTGGCGAACTGGATTTCGGTCTGACTGGTAAAGACATTGATATCAATGATGCGAAGTTAACCTTATTGCCTCCTGCTGACATTTGTGAACAAGAGATCTACCGCGATAATCAGCGCTGCGTGGTGCGCCGCGGCCACCCGGTACTTCAGTATGATTGGAATTTATCCAGCTATCTTAACCTCCGTCATGTACAAGTGCGCTGTGATGGAAATGATCGCTGGCTGCTGGATTATCGATTAGCCGATCTCGGCTATGAGCGCGACATCGCGATTACCGTACCAGACTTCAATAGTGCAGCCAGTTTGTGCACCTATACGGACTTTATTTTCACCGCACCGAGCCACTTTACTCACTGGGTCGCCAAGCAGATGGATCTGGTTGAATTACCATTACCGATGGAGTTTCCACCTATGGCATACACACTGTTTTGGCATCGTGAACGAGAGAATGACCCTGCGCTGCGCTGGTTACGAGAACTGATACAAACCAATACGCTTCATTTACGCTGAGTTGATAGTCGGATATTTGCGCAGCGTACACAAAAAGAGTAGCTTATTCGCTCTCGTCCACTTGCTGTATGTGGTTCGTATAATCCATACACAAGAGATAACAAGGACTGTTTAGAAAAAGGATCACTTCAGATGTCAAACCTACACTCTCAACGCCTCGCGGATTTTCGCCACTGGCTACACACCCAGCAACTTGATGCCTTCATTGTTCCTCATGAAGATGAATATCTTGGGGAATACGTTCCTGAGCATAATGAGCGCTTACACTGGTTAACTGGGTTTACAGGTTCCGCGGGAGCCGCCATCGTTACCGTCTCCGGCGCAGCGATTTTTGTTGATGGCCGCTATACCGTTCAAGTCCGCAAACAAGTGTCTAGTGAGCTATTCGAATATTGCCACTTGATCGAACAACCTTATTTAAACTGGCTCGTCACTCAACTGCCCGCAGGAGCGAAAGTGGGGTACGATCCTCGCATGCACCGTGGTAGCTGGCTAACACAGGCACAAAAACAGCTCGCAGGAAAAATTAACTTGTGTGCAGTCAGCAGTAACCCGATTGATGTGCTTTGGCAGGATCGTCCAGTTCCCGCAGCCTCTGAAATGCGCTTAATGCCTCTTGATCGTGTTGGACAAAGCAGCCTTGAAAAGCGTCAATCGATCGCCAGCACTCTGCGCGACAAAAACGCCGATTGTGTCGTGTTGACCGAGCTAGATTCTATCGCATGGCTACTCAATATCCGCGGTTTAGATGTATCTCGCTTACCCGTGTTGCTTTCTCACGCCATTGTCCATAACGATAGCAGTGTGGATTTCTTTTTCGATCCGGCGCGCTTGGCAACCGATTTTGATGCCCATGTAGCAGGTACGGTTCGCGTGCATCATCCGGATCAGCTTGAAGCTCAACTGCATCAACTCTCTGGTCGCCGCGTCATGCTCGATTCTGCGACCAGCAATGCATGGTTCACACTCACCTTACAAAATGCGGGCGCTGAACTGCTCAACGAAGCGGATCCATGCCTCCTGCCGAAAGCGGCAAAAAATAACACGGAAATTGCAGGCATGCGTGCCTGTCATATTCGCGATGGTGCGGCTATGGTGCAATTTCTCGCTTGGCTGGACAATGAAGTGGCTAATGGTCGCCTGCATAATGAGGCCGAGCTGGCGGATCGACTGGAAGCCTTCCGTCGCCAAGACCCAACCTTGGTTGACTTGAGTTTTGATACGATTTCAGCAGCTGGTACAAACGCCGCTATGTGCCACTACAACCACCAAAATCAGCCTGAGCCGGGTCAGCTTTCTATGGATAGCCTGTATTTAGTCGATTCTGGTGGCCAGTACCTTGATGGAACCACAGACATTACTCGCACGTTGGCGATTGGTCAGGTCAGCGCAGAGATGAAGCAACAATTCACCTTAGTACTCAAAGGTCACATTGCCTTGGCTCGCGCTCGCTTCCCGAAAGGCACAACAGGTTCACAACTTGATGTTTTGGCCAGACAGCACTTATGGGCACAAGGTTACGACTACGATCATGGTACTGGCCATGGTGTCGGCCATTTCTTGAGTGTACATGAAGGGCCACAGCGTATCGCGAAGGTTCACAATAGTGTGGCTTTGCGCCCCGGAATGGTGCTTTCCAATGAGCCGGGTTATTACCGTGCCGATGCGTTTGGTATTCGAATCGAGAACTTAGAACTGGTCACCGAGTTTGCAACTCAGGGCGATTTCTCTGTACTTGGCTTTGAATCATTGACTCGTTGCCCTATCGATAAACGTGCGATTGAGGTGAATTTGCTGACTAAGCCGGAACTCCATTGGCTCAATCAGTATCATCAAAAAGTGTGGGATGAAGTGAGTCCGCTTATCAAAGAGGCTCACGTTCGTGAGTGGTTGCAACAAGCCACCTCACCCTTGAGTCACGTATAAACTGGCTGGTTATCCGCATAGAATAGAAAAGAAAACCGTCGTATGGCGGTTTTCTTTTTGTTGCTGCTATTTGTTTTGTCGCTATCGTGGATGGGATTTAGCCTCGAGAAATCGCAGTTCTACTCCAAGTTTCAACCCAGAAAAGGCTCTATCCGAATCTCAAATGCCGCTTTTGTAAAATACAAGCTTTGGGTTTCACGTGAAACATTAATTTGAGTGAAACATTAGCCTGAATAGGCTCGATGCCAGTCATGCCATACCACTTGTAAACCTTGCTCCATTAACGCGCTACTCACCTCTGCGGCAGAACGTTCATCACTTACCGCAAACTGCTCTAACTCAACCTTAGGGTCTGAATACCCTCCCGGCTGAGTTTTAGACGCTGCCGACATTGAGGTAATCCCGAGCTTAGCCACTTGATCACGAAACATCGGTGACTCACGGGTAGACAAAGAAAGCTCAACCTCGCTATTGAACAGACGAAATGCACAAATCAACTGCACAAGCTGTCGATCCGTCATCACTGATTTAGGCTGTAAAGCGCCCTCACACGGGCGTAAACGCGGAAAAGAAATTGAGTAGCGCGTCTTCCAATATTGTCGCTCAAGATAATCCAGATGCGCCGCAACAAAAAAGCTGTCAGTTCGCCAGTCCTCAAGCCCAATCAGCGCGCCAATACCAATTTTATCGATGCCCGCTCTAGCCAACCTATCGGGTGTTTCTAGTCGATACTGAAAATCGGTTTTATTGCCTCGCAAATGATGCTGCGCATAAGTCGACGGATGGTACGTTTCTTGGTAAACCATCACCGCATCCAAGCCTAGCCCAATTAACTCGGCATACTCTTCTTGCTGCAACGGCTGAACTTCCATCGCAACATAATGAAAAGCTTGCTTGATGATAGGCAGTGCCCGACGGAAGTATTCGATACCCACCTTGGTTTCGTGCTCCCCAGTCACCAGCAAAACGCTATCAAAACCCATTCGTTTAATCGCCGCGATCTCTCGTTCAATCTCCACTTCATTCAGTGTTTTACGCTTGATTCGGTTATCCATTGAAAAACCGCAATAGGTACAGGAATTCGAACAGAGATTAGAGAGGTAGAGCGGAATGTACATCGACATGGTATTGCCAAAACGTTGACGAGTGGCCTGATAAGCCATTTGCGCCATTGTTTCCAGATAAGGCTCTGCGGCAGGTGAAATCAGCGCTTTGAAATCGTCTAACGTCCGTTTAGGTGAAGATAAAGCGCGTTCAACATCCCGCGCTGTCTTACCATATATCGATAGCCGACTGTCATCCCAGCCTAATTGTTGGAAGTGGGTAATGAAGCTCATGATACAAAATCCAAAAATCCAGTTAATGGACTTGATGCCGTCGCCATTTTTACTCGTGATGGCAAGCCCGACTCATAAGCCATTCGCCCCGCTTCGACCGCTAACTTAAAGGCTTTTGCCATAGCGATGGGGTCATGCGCCGCGGCAATAGCGGTATTCACTAACACAGCATCGGCGCCAAGCTCCATCGCTTGCGCAGCATCGGATGGCGACCCAATCCCCGCATCCACAATGACCGGCACCTTGGCTTGGTCAATGATGATTTCAAGAAAGGTTTTCGACGCTAAGCCTTGATTGCTGCCAATCGGTGAACCGAGCGGCATAACCGCAGCGCAGCCAACCTCTTCCAATCTTTTGCACAAGACAGGGTCAGCATGGCAATACGGCAACACAATAAAACCTAGCTTCACCAATTGCTCAGCCGCAAGCAGGGTTTCGATGGGATCGGGCATTAGATATTTGGGATCAGGATGAATCTCCAATTTAAGCCAGTTCGTGGCTAAGGCTTCTCGGGCTAGCTCGGCGGCATACACCGCATCAGCAGCATTTTTGGCTCCAGATGTGTTAGGTAAGAGATTCATCTGCATACTGAGTAGCGGCGCAAGAATGTCATCGTCGCGCTGAGCCAAATCAATCCGCTTTAACGCCATGGTCACCAACTCGGAACCTGAGGTGGCCAATGCTTCAGCCATGACATGGCGATTAGAGAATTTTCCAGTCCCGGTAAACAGTCTGGATTGAAACGTTTTATCTGCAATCTTGAGCATCTGATTTAGCCTCCTGCTATCGCTTGGAAAAGGGAAATCTCATCCCCTGAATTAAGCTTGGTGTGTTGCCATTCACTTCTTGGGACAACCTGCCCATTGAGACTGAAGACGCAACCTTGGCTAGGCAGACTGAGCTGCGCATGTAAATGGAATAATGAGCTAGAGATATCGGTCTGGATGGCTTGCTGATTCAAGTAGATAGTCATTAGCACGGTTGCGGCTCCTTCTGTTGTACAGGTGACGATACGCTGCAAACTGGACAAACCTTATCTTGATGAAGCTGTAGGCTCTGCCAGTTCATAGACTTACCGTCAAAGCGCAGTAATTGGTTAGCAGGAAAATGGGCGCTCCCCACCAGAGCATGCAGTGCGATTAAGGCTTGTCCGTTAGCAATCATACCGACAACAGGGCCAACAACGCCTCGGTCACTGCAGCCTTGGCGCTCTGCCATATCAGGTACGACACACTGATAACAAGGTGCAGATTGACGATAGTCAAACGCCATGAGATGCCCTTCCCACCCAATGACGGCACCGCTGACGAGTGGCCGCTGCGCTGCATAACAGGCTCGATTAATTGCGTGCCGGGTTGGAAGGTTATCACTACAATCCAGCACCAAATCCACTTGGTTGATTTCTAAGTTCAGGATCAGCTCATCTACTTCCCGAGCAATCACCCGCACTCGTACTTCTGAATTGAGTTCACGTAAGTGCCGAGCAAGAAGCTCGGCTTTATTGTGACCAACTTGTGTCTCGTGATAGCAAATCTGACGGTGTAAGTTGTGTAACTCCAGCCTATCACCATCCGCGATAATGACTTGTCCAACACCTGCACCAACCAAATAAGGGGCAACCACATTACCGAGCCCCCCGCAGCCAACTATCAACACACGTGAATTAAGCAGTTTTTGCTGCCCTTCCTCTCCAAGCTCAGCAAGGCTGATCTGTCTTTGATAGCGGAGAAACTGTTTATCTGTGAGCATCCGCTACCTCCCTAGCCAAGCAACTGAGTGGCTCGCATGACTCGCTGGCTGGCATCAACTTGTACTCCGCATCTACAAAATCTGCAAAAACAGAACTCAATGCTTGTACTGCAAGGCTAGGATCCGGTGACTCGGTGATAGCCCGCACCACTGCAACCGCCGTGACGCCACAATCGAGAACATCGCGAATGTTGCTACGGTCAATACCACCAATCGCCACCGTTGGAATGCCATGTTGTCCTTGGTAAGGCATTTGATTAACCAACCGCTGATAGGCGGCCAATCGCACTAGCCCTTGTGGTTTTGATGGCATCTGTTTAGTGGTCGTGGGAAAAATGTGCCCAAGGGCGATGTAGCTAGGCTGTATTCCTGCGGCTATCAGTAACTCATAATAACCATGCGTCGAAAGCCCCAATCGAATACCTGCATCTAATAGCTCGGTTAAATTCGCACTCGTCAAATCCTCTTGACCAAGGTGCACACCATAAGCCTGATGCTTAATGGCTAATTGCCAATAATCATTTATGAAAACCTGTGCATTGAATTCACGACCTAACGCGATGGCTCGGATAATCTGCGCTTCCAAATCACCCTGCTTAGGATCTTTAATTCGCAGCTGAACCGTTCTAACACCGAGCTTCAGAAGATGCTCAATCCAATTCACATCATCCACTACGGGATAGAGATTAAATTTTGCTTTATCTATCGTTGGAAATGCTCTAGTGGTCGGAAATACTTGGTTAGATAGAGCGCGAATATTCGATTGCATCGCTGGGAAACGCTCGAATTGCGTTGGCCATGTTTCACGTGAAACGCTATCCCCTTGAGTGATTGCCGCTCTTGCAATGCACAAACCATCTTCAATCGGAAAATCTAAGGTCAACGTAGCTAAAACCCAAGCAAGATGCTGATTTAACTTACTATTTAATCGATAGTTCTCTGATGGATAAATAATAAGTTGCTCTGCAGCATGCCCATACTGCCACTTATCCAGCGTAAAACCATATTCATAATGAAGACCTACAGTCACAGTGCAGCGAGCGTTACACACCATTGCCTCGGCTAACACTCGGTTTTCAGACACATAGTCTAGGTAGTAGTCGCAAGGCTCAAAACCCTCCTCTTGAGAGCACAAACTACTGCCAATTCGCAAAGACTCTTCACTCTTCTCTAAAATAAACTGAGCCTCAGAGCCCACATCCAAACGGATATGCTGAATAGCGAACCCTTGTTCCTTGGCTTGCAACAGTGCGTATTGCACGTGACCGATTAAGGCTGATAGGTGACGTGGAAAAACCAAACGTACCATGACTTACTCCTCGATCGGCTCTTTCACCAAAGGATGATAGAGTTCAGCACCTGAGGCTAAAAACTCACGAGACTTATCTTGCATCGCCAGCTGTATAGATTCTGCAGGCATAACCAAGTCAATGACCGTGGTGTCTAATGTCTGGTTATTTGCGTAATCCCTGACCTCTTGCGAGATCTTCATCGAGCAGAATTTAGGGCCACACATAGAGCAAAAGTGCGCGACTTTTCCCGATTCCTGCGGTAGCGTCTCATCATGGAAAGCGCGTGCTGTGACAGGATCAAGCGCAAGATTGAACTGGTCTTCCCAACGAAACTCAAAACGTGCTTTTGATAATGCATTATCACGAATTTGTGCTCCCGGATGCCCTTTCGCCAAATCAGCAGCATGAGCCGCTAACTTATAAGTAATCAATCCTGTTTTGACATCTTCTTTGTTTGGCAGCCCCAAATGTTCTTTAGGTGTGACATAGCAGAGCATGGCGCAGCCAAACCAACCAATCATGGCCGCACCGATACCGGAGGTAATGTGATCATAACCCGGAGCAATATCGGTCGTTAATGGACCAAGGGTGTAGAATGGCGCCTCATGACAATGCTTAAGCTGCTCATCCATATTGGCTTTAATTAAGTGCATAGGTACATGCCCCGGCCCTTCAATCATGACCTGAACATCATATTCCCAAGCTATTTTGGTTAGCTCACCAAGGGTACGTAACTCAGCAAATTGCGCTTCATCGTTAGCATCAGCAATCGAGCCAGGACGAAGTCCATCCCCTAGAGACAGAGCCACATCATATTGCGCACAAATCTCACAGATTTCACGAAAATGGGTATAAAGGAAATTCTCCTGATGGTGAGAAAGACACCATTTCGCAATAATCGAGCCGCCACGAGAAACGATGCCCGTTACGCGCTTCGCTGTCATCGGCACATAACGCAATAGCAAGCCCGCATGAATTGTAAAATAGTCCACACCTTGCTCAGCTTGCTCTAGTAAGGTATCGCGCATCACTTCCCATGTGAGGTTTTCTGCTACACCATTCACTTTTTCCAGCGCCTGATACATAGGTACAGTACCAATTGGCACGGGGCTATTACGTAAGATCCACTCGCGGGTTTCATGGATATTTCGCCCTGTCGACAGATCCATCACAGTATCTGCGCCCCAGCGGGTCGCCCAAACTAACTTCTCGACTTCTTCTTCAATAGAAGAGCTAACAGAAGAGTTACCGATATTGGCATTCACCTTAACCAAGAAATTACGGCCAATAATCATGGGTTCAGATTCAGGATGATTAATATTGCATGGGATGATGGCGCGCCCTTCCGCAATCTCACGACGCACAAACTCAGGAGTAATCAGATCGGGTAAATGAGCGCCAAAATTCTGCCCAGCATGCTGCTGAAGTAGACTTGGATCTTGATGAGCAAGACGACGAGAGTTTTCACGGATCGCCACAAACTCCATTTCCGGCGTAATGATTCCCTGCCGTGCGTAATGTAACTGAGTGACTCGATGCTTGCCTATCGCTCGGCGAATTCGCGGTAAATGGCCATAACGCAGTTCATCTAGAGTTTCATCCGCTAAGCGTTCACGGGCGAAATGAGAGCTCATACTAGGCAGAATGTGCGTATCTCGACGCTCTTCAATCCACTCCTCTCTGAGCTTAGGAAGCCCCTTGTAGAGATCAATATCATGTGAAGGGTCTGTATAGACACCAGATGTGTCATACACACAGATAGGCTCATTGGGCTCAAAGATGGGTGCATCTTTACTGCCACCGACCAAAGTATCGCTGAGAGTAATTTCTCTGACAGGTACCCGAATATCAGGGCGAGAGCCTAATAGGTAAGATTTTTGAGAGTTCGGATAGGGTTCAACAGAAAGGGTATCAATAAAGCGCTTCGCTTCCAGTCTTGCTTGTTTACGGTTCGACATAGCATTTCCTTTTTAATAAGAGGGAGAAATGCTTGACGGAAAGATGCTATGAGAGATGAGTCGACAGGTAGGTACGCTATTAATAATAATAGCTCACCTAAGAGAGTCTTCTCTTGTTCCCTTCGCAGGTATTAACCTGATCAGGTTCAACGGATCCCGAATAAACGGTCTCAGCCCAATGGCACTCCGACAAGTGGAAGCATTATAGATAAAGCTTATTCGTTAACCAAGTAAAATGGCTGTTTCATTGATCAACTTTTTATTAACCAGTGAAAACCAATCCAAGCAGCAGAAATACTTAAAATAACATTCAACAGTACATTCGCCCCCATTTTAAAAAAAGCGCCCTGCTGCATTAAAAGGACGTTATCCATAGAAAACGTCGAGAAAGTCGTTAATGCTCCGAGAAAACCAAGGCCAATCACTTGTTTCCATGGGTAAGGGCTTAACCACTCATTTTCAACACAAGCGATCAAAACCCCCATAATAAATGACCCCACCACATTAACGGTCAGTGTCCCAATCGGGAAACCACGCCCAAATAAAGTGATGCATATTTCGGACACTAAGAAACGAGCGCAAGCACCAACCGCGCCGCCTAAAGCAATAAAACCCAATATCGCGAATGACATGCCGATTCCTTTATCTACCAACTAAGAGGGTATTCTAAACACTCCTCGGGATAAAGCGCAAAACTTCAACGAAATAATAGATTGAGCAAAAACAATGTGGCGGATTGCCGTTAACAATAAGGAGAAAAATAGAAAAGTTACATGCGTCACTTAATTACAAAAACTCTTAGGACGAGATTAATTAAATGGCAGATAAAGAAAAACCTCAGCATTTCTGCTGAGGTTCAATATATGGCAGGGGTGGAGAGATTCGAACTCCCAACACGCGGATTTGGAATCCGCTGCTCTGCCAATTGGAGCTACACCCCTGTAGTTTTTTGAGCTTAAGCTCGAATAAGTGGCGGAGCGGACGGGACTCGAACCCGCGACCCCCGGCGTGACAGGCCGGTATTCTAACCGACTGAACTACCGCTCCGCTGTCTGGTTAGACCAAATTAAAAGCCTGGCGATGTTCTACTCTCACATGGGGAGACCCCACACTACCATCGACGCTGTTTCGTTTCACTTCTGAGTTCGGGATGGAATCAGGTGGGTCCAAAACGCTATGGTCGCCAAGCAAATTCTGTTTTTGATTTCACTTTTTCTTAAAAAGTGATAACCAACAATTCTGGAAAGCTGTTTTCGTTCTCACACACATTCTTATGCGCTTAGCTTTGAGTCCACTACAAAACCCCTTGGGTGTTGTATGGTTAAGCCTCACGGGCAATTAGTACAGGTTAGCTCAACGCCTCACAACGCTTACACACCCTGCCTATCAACGTTCTAGTCTCGAACAACCCTTTAGGATACTTAAAGTATCAGGGAAGACTCATCTCAGGGCTCGCTTCGCGCTTAGATGCTTTCAGCGCTTATCAATTCCGAACTTAGCTACCGGGCAATGCGTCTGGCGACACAACCCGAACACCAGAGGTTCGTCCACTCCGGTCCTCTCGTACTAGGAGCAGCCCCCTTCAATCTTCCAACGCCCACGGCAGATAGGGACCGAACTGTCTCACGACGTTCTAAACCCAGCTCGCGTACCACTTTAAATGGCGAACAGCCATACCCTTGGGACCGACTTCAGCCCCAGGATGTGATGAGCCGACATCGAGGTGCCAAACACCGCCGTCGATATGAACTCTTGGGCGGTATCAGCCTGTTATCCCCGGAGTACCTTTTATCCGTTGAGCGATGGCCCTTCCATACAGAACCACCGGATCACTATGACCTGCTTTCGCACCTGCTCGAACCGTCATTCTCGCAGTTAAGCGGGCTTATGCCATTGCACTAACCTCACGATGTCCAACCGTGATTAGCCCACCTTCGTGCTCCTCCGTTACTCTTTGGGAGGAGACCGCCCCAGTCAAACTACCCACCAGGCACTGTCCTCAACCCAGATAATGGGTCTAAGTTAGAACATCAAACATACAAGGGTGGTATTTCAAGGACGGCTCCAACGCAACTGGCGTCACGTCTTCATAGCCTCCCACCTATCCTACACATGTAGGTTCAATGTTCAGTGCCAAGCTGTAGTAAAGGTTCACGGGGTCTTTCCGTCTAGCCGCGGGTACACTGCATCTTCACAGCGATTTCAATTTCACTGAGTCTCGGGTGGAGACAGCGTGGCCATCATTACGCCATTCGTGCAGGTCGGAACTTACCCGACAAGGAATTTCGCTACCTTAGGACCGTTATAGTTACGGCCGCCGTTTACCGGGGCTTCGATCAAGAGCTTCGCTTGCGCTAACCCCATCAATTAACCTTCCGGCACCGGGCAGGCGTCACACCGTATACGTCATCTTGCGATTTTGCACAGTGCTGTGTTTTTAATAAACAGTTGCAGCCACCTGGTATCTGCGACTCTCGTCAGCTCCATCCGCGAGGGACTTCACCATCAAGAGCGTACCTTCTCCCGAAGTTACGGTACCATTTTGCCTAGTTCCTTCACCCGAGTTCTCTCAAGCGCCTTGGTATTCTCTACCCGACCACCTGTGTCGGTTTGGGGTACGATTCCTAACTATCTGAAGCTTAGAGGCTTTTCCTGGAAGCATGGCATCAATGACTTCACTGCCGTAGCAGCTCGACGTCGTGTCTCAGCCTTAAAGAGAGCCGGATTTACCTAACTCTCAAGCCTACGCACTTGAACCAGGACAACCGTCGCCTGGCCCACCTAGCCTTCTCCGTCCCCCCATCGCAATAGTCAGAAGTACGGGAATATTAACCCGTTTCCCATCGATTACGCCTTTCGGCCTCACCTTAGGGGTCGACTCACCCTGCCCCGATTAACGTTGGACAGGAACCCTTGGTCTTCCGGCGAGGAGGTTTTTCACCCCCTTTGTCGTTACTCATGTCAGCATTCGCACTTCTGATACCTCCAGCAAACCTTACGATTCACCTTCAACGGCTTACAGAACGCTCCCCTACCCAATATCTAAAAGATATTGCCGCAGCTTCGGTGTATTGCTTAGCCCCGTTACATCTTCCGCGCAGGCCGACTCGACTAGTGAGCTATTACGCTTTCTTTAAATGATGGCTGCTTCTAAGCCAACATCCTAGCTGTCTGAGCCTTCCCACATCGTTTCCCACTTAGCAATACTTTGGGACCTTAGCTGGCGGTCTGGGTTGTTTCCCTCTCCACGACGGACGTTAGCACCCGCCGTGTGTCTCCCGGATAGTACTTACTGGTATTCGGAGTTTGCAAAGGGTTGGTAAGTCGGGATGACCCCCTAGCCTTAACAGTGCTCTACCCCCAGTAGTATTCGTCCGAGGCGCTACCTAAATAGCTTTCGGGGAGAACCAGCTATCTCCGAGTTTGATTGGCCTTTCACCCCTAGCCACAAGTCATCCGCTAATTTTTCAACATTAGTCGGTTCGGTCCTCCAGTTGATGTTACTCAACCTTCAACCTGCCCATGGCTAGATCACCCGGTTT
This sequence comes from Vibrio cholerae, assembly GCF_008369605.1. Lineage (NCBI taxonomy): Bacteria > Pseudomonadati > Pseudomonadota > Gammaproteobacteria > Vibrionales > Vibrionaceae > Vibrio > Vibrio cholerae. The sequence continues at coordinate 2,874 of NZ_CP043554.1, read as the reverse complement.
CGGGTCTATATCCAGAGACTGAGCGCCCAGTTAAGACTCGCTTTCGCTACGGCTCCCCTATACGGTTAACCTTGCCACTGAATATAAGTCGCTGACCCATTATACAAAAGGTACGCAGTCACACCACGAAGGTGCTCCTACTGCTTGTACGTACACGGTTTCAGGTTCTATTTCACTCCCCTCACAGGGGTTCTTTTCGCCTTTCCCTCACGGTACTGGTTCACTATCGGTCAGTCAGGAGTATTTAGCCTTGGAGGATGGTCCCCCCATATTCAGACAGGATATCACGTGTCCCGCCCTACTCGATTTCACGCTCGATGAAGCGTCGGTTACGGGGCTATCACCCTGTATCGCCAAGCTTTCCAGCTTGTTCACCTACTTCACCGAGTGCTTAAGGGCTAATCCAGGTTCGCTCGCCGCTACTACCGGAATCTCGGTTGATTTCTTCTCCTCGGGGTACTTAGATGTTTCAGTTCCCCCGGTTTGCTCTGTTAACCTATGTATTCAGTTAACAGTAACTGCTTATGCAGTTGGGTTTCCCCATTCGGAAATCGCAGACTCAAACGGCTCTTACTGCCTTATCTGCGCTTATCGCAAGTTAGTACGTCCTTCATCGCCTCTGACTGCCCAGGCATCCACCGTGTACGCTTAGTCACTTAACCATACAACCCGAAGGAGTTTCGGGTTGTTGTTTAAACAACCTAAGTTGTCTCGCGTTTAATTTACATGAGTGCGAGACAGATTTTGCCGGACTCAAATTTTGAACAAGACCGAAGTCTTATTCGATACCAAGCACACTTGAATGTGTTGTTGGTGTTTATCTTTCGATAAACATTGAGAACTTTACAAACAACAATAATTTGTTGTTTTGTCAGCTTTCCAAATTGTTAAAGAGCAAGATTTTCTGATGAAAACCATTTTTAAACATTCTCAGCGAAAACGCTTAAAGATGGTGGAGCTATGCGGGTTCGAACCGCAGACCTCTTGCATGCCATGCAAGCGCTCTCCCAGCTGAGCTATAGCCCCACTTAATGCTCAAATCTAAACCGAATCAATCTGTGTGGACACTCATCACGATAATCTTCGTGTAAGGAGGTGATCCAGCGCCAGGTTCCCCTAGCGCTACCTTGTTACGACTTCACCCCAGTCATGAACCACAAAGTGGCAAGCGTCCTCCCGAAGGTTAAACTACCTGCTTCTTTTGCAGCCCACTCCCATGGTGTGACGGGCGGTGTGTACAAGGCCCGGGAACGTATTCACCGCAACATTCTGATTTGCGATTACTAGCGATTCCGACTTCATGGAGTCGAGTTGCAGACTCCAATCCGGACTACGACGTACTTTGTGAGATTCGCTCCACCTCGCGGTATCGCTGCCCTCTGTATACGCCATTGTAGCACGTGTGTAGCCCTACTCGTAAGGGCCATGATGACTTGACGTCGTCCCCACCTTCCTCCGGTTTATCACCGGCAGTCTCCCTGGAGTTCCCACCATTACGTGCTGGCAAACAAGGATAAGGGTTGCGCTCGTTGCGGGACTTAACCCAACATTTCACAACACGAGCTGACGACAGCCATGCAGCACCTGTCTCAGAGCTCCCGAAGGCACTCCAGCGTCTCCGCTAGATTCTCTGGATGTCAAGAGTAGGTAAGGTTCTTCGCGTTGCATCGAATTAAACCACATGCTCCACCGCTTGTGCGGGCCCCCGTCAATTCATTTGAGTTTTAATCTTGCGACCGTACTCCCCAGGCGGTCTACTTAACGCGTTAGCTCCGAAAGCCACGCCTCTAGGGCACAACCTCCAAGTAGACATCGTTTACGGCGTGGACTACCAGGGTATCTAATCCTGTTTGCTCCCCACGCTTTCGCATCTGAGTGTCAGTATCTGTCCAGGGGGCCGCCTTCGCCACCGGTATTCCTTCAGATCTCTACGCATTTCACCGCTACACCTGAAATTCTACCCCCCTCTACAGTACTCTAGCTTGTCAGTTTCAAATGCGATTCCTAGGTTGAGCCCAGGGCTTTCACATCTGACTTAACAAACCACCTGCATGCGCTTTACGCCCAGTAATTCCGATTAACGCTTGCACCCTCCGTATTACCGCGGCTGCTGGCACGGAGTTAGCCGGTGCTTCTTCTGTAGGTAACGTCAAATGATTAAGGTATTAGCTTAACCACCTTCCTCCCTACTGAAAGTACTTTACAACCCGAAGGCCTTCTTCATACACGCGGCATGGCTGCATCAGGCTTGCGCCCATTGTGCAATATTCCCCACTGCTGCCTCCCGTAGGAGTCTGGACCGTGTCTCAGTTCCAGTGTGGCTGATCATCCTCTCAGACCAGCTAGGGATCGTCGCCTTGGTGAGCCCTTACCTCACCAACTAGCTAATCCCACCTGGGCATATCCGGTAGCGCAAGGCCCGAAGGTCCCCTGCTTTGCTCTTGCGAGGTTATGCGGTATTAGCCATCGTTTCCAATGGTTATCCCCCTCTACCGGGCAATTTCCCAGGCATTACTCACCCGTCCGCCGCTCGCCACCCAAGGAACAAGTTCCTCTGTGCTGCCGCTCGACTTGCATGTGTTAGGCCTGCCGCCAGCGTTCAATCTGAGCCATGATCAAACTCTTCAATTAAAAGTTTTGTGAAGCTTTCGCTTCGGCTCAATGAATACTGATACTATCTTTCGATAGTGAATTGACTGTGCTGAATGATTGCTCACTCAAATGGTCACTCAGTTCATTGATAAATCTTTTTTGATTATCATCAACGAGTGCCCACACAGATTGATTGGTTTATATTGTTAAAGAGCGTTCTTCTTAGCGGTCTGCTTCAGAAGAGGCGGCCATTTTAGCGAGATAAACTGTTGTGTCAAACAC